>JBBQIC010000334.1:0-4573 GCA_038324555.1 Chloroflexia bacterium | reverse complement strand
AATCCCGTGAATCCGTTTCGATTGGCACCGTGCGGATTCGGGGCGTATCTTCCCAATCACCCGTCCTTTCTTGGGAACTGCGCCTTGCAACCCTAATTTCGGCGGTATCCTGTGAGCTAATGTCTCTGGTGACCTTACGTGGTGAACTGGTCTCGATTGGTACCCTGCGAACGTGTCGCCCGCTGCCCAGGTTAGGCGCGTTACCTTGTAAGTCGCTCTGGGCGGCATCGGTAGCTTCAGTACCCGCTGTGTCAAGTGAGCTAGTCTGAGGTGTAGCATTATGTGGTGAACTGGTCTCGATCGGTACCTTACGAATCTGGGACCTGCTTCTCGGAGTTTGGCTCATATACGTTCTGCATTTCTAGTCAGTCTATTGTACATCGTTGCCGAGATAAGGCTCAGTATTCTGGCTCTCAGCTAGAGAAACCAATAAATAAAAGTATCGTGCAAACCGAGCAGGATCAGCACCGTCCCACCCACCCAGCGCAATGGCTTGTTGGCGCGGCGCAAACCACGCCTGACGCTCTTAGCCGCGCCGGCACCGGTCAGCGTCACCGCTACCAGAAGCAGCAAAGGCAGCGTGGCTCCCAGCGCGAAAAATGCCGGGAACGCGAAACCTCCAGCCGAGCGAGCGGCCAGCGTCATAGTTATTCCAAAGAAGAGAAGGAACAGCGTCGGGCAGAATGCCAGGCTGAACCCCAGGCCCAATAGAAAACTTGACCGGAGGCTAGGGGCAGAGGGGGCAACCAACCGAGAGGCGGCGGGCGCTCCAGCCATGCCAGAGGCGGCGGAGCTTGCCCCAGCGCCGCGCCTGCCCCCCGCTAAAATAGAGGCAGGCGCGAGAGATGGCTGTGAAACCAGCCTCATGCTCATAGGAGTTTGGGCATGAGCGGAGCCGGGGTCGCGGTCTCTCATGTCCATGCTCGTTGCCTCGCCCTCCAGGCGGCGTGCCAGCCTCTGTCCTACCTGGAAGTGCATCTTCAACACCCCCAGCAAAGCTAGGCCCAGAACAATCATGAACGGGCCGACGAACTTGCGCACCCATTCCATGTAGGGTAGGAAGGCGTTAATCAGCTGCTTGCCGAGGGTCAGTACAACTAAGCCTAGCGCGGTATAGACGAGCAGCTTGGCCGACATGTAGGCTAGCGTTGCCCGCAGGGTTGCGCCCCGTTCCGCAGGCTGGCGGGTAAGAAAAGCAAGGGCGCCGAAGTTTGTGGTGAGCTGGCAGGGAGCGGTGGTGCCCAGCAGCCCGAACAGGAATGCGCTTACCAGAGGAATACCCAGCCCATCACTGAGGTCGCGTATCGGCATTGACAGCGCGCTATTCAGGCTGCTCAGCCACATGTACCATTTGTTGAACAGGTCGTTCCAATCCATACGAACAATGCATCCTTTCTCCCCACAGGGGAATACTAAGGCTTCGGCGTGCTGCCAGGAGTAACGGCGATTATGCCACCGCCACCGGGTTGTAGCACCACGGTCGGCGCGCCTCCAGGGTTATTACCTCCCCCATCTGTCCCGCCCGATCCCGTTTCAATTGGATAGGTGTTAGGGTCTTTGGCGTTCTGCTCTTTCCAAGTCCCCCAACCTCCGAGGAGGACCTTCAAATTGTCGTAGCTGAATCCATAGTTGTCGTGAAGCTGCTGCGCCGCACCGGCGCTTTCTTGTTCAGCCGGTCATTGGCAGTAAGCTACTACGAGCCTGTCCTTAGGCACCTTCACCGCCCATGCGCTCACATCGGCTAAGGGGTGCGAGACGGCGCCCTTTATGTGCCCCTCGTTATATTGGTCTACGGAGCGAACGTCAATAATGTACGGACGCTTCGCAGGGTCATTGTACTGTTTCAAAAAATCCGCGAGCGGCATACGTGGAGGCGTGCTGCTTGATGAAGAAGATGATTGGCCGCCCTGGCTGGAGGACCCTGAACTGCCCGTATTACCTGCTGGCGGATTGTTTGACGAGGAGCTAGAACCTGTGCTTGTCGAGGCCGAGCCGCCATTGGAGTTGCTAGCCAGCAGGAACACTACAACCGCCAACCCCACCACAAGAGCGCCGATCAGCCCGCCCAGTATGATCGGGAAAGGGTCGCGCCTGGGGCGTGCGTACCTGGACCCGTAGTGGCTTTGCCTGGACGGTGCTCTACCTTGAGGCCTATCATCGTAATATTCCTCTTCGTCCCCATACCTGGCTTGCGCCCTACGTCGCTGCCTGTTATTATTTCCTTTCTGTTCGTAGTCGTAGTCGTCTTCGTATTGCCGACCAGTACGACCTGCTGCCTTACCCGTCGGCGGCTTCTTTCTCCTGGTTTCACTCATGTGGTTGTGTAACCCCCTTCTAACGGGCGACCGTCGAGAGAATATGATTTCGTTGACTACTGTTTATAAAGGCAGTTACTGGCCGATGATCTTGGCAAGAGAAGCATCCATCATCTCACTTGAGATGCCACCCACCTGCATGGCCTTGATGACTCCATTTTTGTCAACAAAAACGTGAGTTGGTAGTCCACTCACGAAGTACTGTCCGGTTGTTACGCTGCCGTCGCTATCGAGGACGAAAGTCCAGTCGTAACCATTCAATGTTGTGAACTGCTTGGCCGTGGCGTTGTCTTCCGCGTCGTCAACGCCAAGAATGACAAGGCCCTTGTCCTTGTACTTGTCGTACCGCTGCTTCATTGCGGGCATCTCGGCTCGGCACGGCGGGCACCACGAGGCCCAGAAATTTACCCAGGTTGGCTTGCCTTTGAACGACGAGAGCGCGACCGGTTTCCCCGTGTACACGTCGTTCAAGGTGAAGTCGGGCGCCTGCGCTCCCACCTTGACCGCCGTTTCAAATCCGGCGCCCGGAACGTTATCTGCGTCCGCCGCACTCGTAACAGGATAGACATTGCTTTTGCCATTGCCCCCGCTACCGACGCTACGTTCTCCCAACAGCCACGCGAGCATTCCGACGACCAGCATCAGAATTAGCGCCGAACTTAACAGTACTATGACCCGTCCAGGAGTGCCGAGAAGACCCTGTGGTTCGGCTTCCTCATAGTAGTCAAAATCCCCATTGTCGTACTCGACTTCCTCAACCTCGTCCCTCTCGTAATCCACGTCGTCGTAGGCGTCACCGGCATCGGAAATATCTGTCTCTGTTGCGCTTGCTCGGCTCATGTCTTGTATCCATGCCTAATTTCGTAATGACCAAATCCTTGGGCATCGAACAGCTTCGACGTATCGCCAGAGGCCCATTCTGGTATCAACTGGCATAGTGCCTGCAATCCAGTGTCCTCCGCGCCCAGCCAGGGGTGCGTGTTCGTCTACTAACTTATAATAGTAGATTAGTATTCATTTGTCAAGTACCAACGAGGTCGCGCCTCCCAATTTTGGTTACAGCTTACACGTACCTTAGATGTACGGATATTTCCTTTCGTTGGCTTGATATGCCCACGATCCTAGAAGCGTCCATTATCGCTCGTTGCCAGACGGCTTACTACTGGATGATCTTGGAGAGGCGCTCTTCCATCATAGCCTGGGTGAGAGCGCCGATTTGTATTGATTTGATCACGCCATCGCTATCCACGAAAATGTGGGTGGGTATGCTGAATACATAGTAAGTGTTGGTAACGTGCCCATCAGAATCGACCGCGATATCCCACTTATAGCCGTTGTCGCTCGTGAATTGCTTTACCACCGCCGGGTCTTCCTGCATGTCAATCCCGAACAGGACCAGGCCTTTGCCTTCGTACCTGGCGTATACCTGCTTCATATCGGGCAGCTCGGCCTTGCAAGGCGGGCACCACGACGCCCAGAAGTTGATCCACACGGGTTTGCCCCTCAGTGAAGATAGCCTGATGGGCTGCCCTGTATACACGTCCTTCAGTACGAAATCGGGTGCGAGTTGGCCCACTTTGGGACCCGTGCCGAGGCCGGTAATGTCGGCGCCCGCGCTCGTAATGGGGTACGATGCGCCCGCCTGCTCGCCGGTGCCGGTGGTGGTCGAGGTCCCCTCCTTCAAAAGCCAAACGGCTATAGAGGAGACGAGGACTAGCGTGAGCACCAAGCCTAACAAAGCGAGTTTGCGCCCACGAGTGCTGAACAAGCCGTCCGCCCGTCCCTGCTGTTCTGAAGCCGACTCCTGCGGCGCAGACGGGACGCCGCCGATGTCCAGGCTTGATCCGTTGTCCACCCATTCTTCTAATGCACCGGAACCTGCGCGACCAGACTGTTCAGTCTTGTTCAAGGCATCTGCGCGGGCGGGTATTTTAATGTGTCGCACTTTGCTCATCTGTTGTTCTATCCGGGCGCGACAGTTCCGCCAAGCCCAACTCGCTAGAGCCGCACGGTAGCCACGTTGCAGGCATCATGCGTGAACGGTGCTACCGTGCGGCGCTATTCCGTATTACTGAGTAACGATGACATAGCCGGGACCGAACATTCCCATGCCACAGGACATCTTGAACGTGCCTGCCTGGTTGGGCGTGAAATCTAGCGACGAGTTTTGACCTGGCTGAACCACTGCTGATGCTCCGAGACCTCGGATCGCTACCAGTCGGCCTCAGCCAGGGTCGCCGTTCTCAACGCTGAGGTTG
>JBBQIC010000333.1:0-4581 GCA_038324555.1 Chloroflexia bacterium | reverse complement strand
ACTCACCCGACGTTATAATGCAAGGCTTCCCCATGTTTCACCGAACCTACAAGCGCACAACCAACCGCGTAACAGCCTGGATATTGGCTGCGCTCCTCGCCACCTCGATCATGTCGGGCGCTTGCTCGTGGAGCAGCGTGCCTGACGCCGATAGCGGCTCTCCTACCCCTGGTATATCGGGCACGCCAGGCGTGGCCCAACCTACCGCCGTAGGCAACCTACCCAACGCCACTCCCCCCGCGACCTCCCCTACGAGCGAGGCGCAGCCTGTCGGTGGCGGAGGCGGCTGGCAGGTCCCCGCCGAGCAGCAGGCGGTCGTGCAGGTGGTCGAGCGCATCAGCCCTGCCGTCGTCACCGTCGTGAACAAGCTCGGCGCGCAGAACTATGGCGCTGAAGCCAGCGGCTCCGGCGTAATTATAGACGCCGAGGGGCGCATCCTCACCAATAACCACGTCATCGAGGGCGCATCGGAAGGCAGCCTGCAAGTCATCTTCGACACGGGCGATACCGCAACCGCCGAAATACTCGGCGCGGACCCAATCAGCGACCTCGCCGTCCTCAAGGTTGACCACCCAGGCACGGTCTTCGCCAAGATGGGCGACTCCAGCAAGCTAAAGGTGGGAGAGACGGTTATCGCCATCGGCTCGGCCCTGGGCGACTTCAAGAACACCGTCACTGTGGGCGTAATCAGCGGCCTCAACCGCCTGGTGCGCGGCCCCGGCATCAACATGGAGAACATGATCCAGACCGACGCTGCCATCAATCACGGCAACTCCGGCGGCCCCCTCCTCAACCTGTCAGGCGAGGTAGTGGGCATCAACGCGGCGGTGGTTCGTAGTACCGGCAGCAGCGGACTGACTAATGGCAGCGGCGACGTGGCAGAGGGCCTGGGCTTCGCTATCCCAGTGGATACGGTCAGGACCATTAGCGGCCAATTGATACGCATCGGCAAGGTGCCACGCCCCTACCTGGGGGTTGACACCCGAGCCATCAGCCCAATGCTCGCCTCCTACTACAATCTCAAAGACGAGAATGGCAACCTGCTCGACCACGGCGTGATCGTCAGGTCTGTGTACCAGGACAGCGCCGCCGACAAGGCGGGCCTCCGCCAGGGCGACGTAATAGTGTCAATAAACGGTACCACGATTGATGATAACCACCCCCTGGTCAATGTCCTGATGAACTTCCAACCGGGCGACCAGGTAGACCTCAGTATCATACGCAGCGGCCGCACCAGCATGCTGAAGGCGACCCTGGGCACGAGGCCGTGAAGTAGGGGAATAGGGTGAGGGAATAGGGTGAGTTTCTATTCCCTCACCCTATTCCCTCACCCTACTGAAAGGAGGTGATAACGATGGCCGACACAGACAAGCGCGCAGCAGTGCGCCTTACAAGCCTGGCCTCTTGCGCGGGTTGAGCTGCTAAGATGGGTCCTGGCGACCTGGCGCAAGTCTTGCGCCCTCTGGTGTCTCACTCGCACCCCAACTTAATAATCGGGCTTGCCCCTGGCGACGACGCCGCTGTTTACCTCCTCAACGAGAGGCAGGCGCTCGTCCAGACGCTCGACTTCTTCCCCCCGATAGTGGACGACCCTTACACCTTCGGTGCGGTAGCCGCCGCCAACTCTATGAGCGACGTGTACGCGATGGGAGGCGAGGTGACGCTTGCCCTGAACATAGCGGCCTTCCCGACCGACATGGATAAATCCATCCTGACGGCCATCTTGCAAGGCGGCGGCGACAAAGTGCGCGAAGCGGGCGGCGTCATAGCTGGCGGCCACACAGTCACCGACCCTGAGCCGAAGTACGGCCTTTGTGTGACTGGCCTGGCGGACCCCGCCCACATAATGACCAAGAGCGGCGCGCGCCCCGGCGACCGCCTGCTCCTCACCAAACCCCTCGGCACGGGCGTTATCACCACCGCTGCCAAGAACGACCGCACCACCCCTGCGCATCTCCAAGGGGCGGTAGACTCTATGCTGCGCCTCAACGGCCCCGCCTCTCGCGTCTTTCGGTGGGCAGGCGTGCGCGCCTGCACCGACATAACGGGCTTCGGGCTGCTGGGCCACGCCTCAGAGATGGCCGAGGCGGGCAACGTCTGCTTTGTTATACAGGCGTCGGCAGCGCCCTTACTCGACGGCGCTCTCGACTACATAAAAGCCAAACAAATACCCGGCGGCTCCGACCGCAACCGTGACTACCTCCTCTCCGGCGATCCTGTGACTGGCAACGAATCCGAAGCCGCCCACCCAACAGGTTCGCAAACCCTCGTGCGCGTCCACGCCGACAAAAGCATCTCCCGCGACCTCCTGACCCTCCTGTTCGACCCCCAAACTTCTGGTGGCCTCCTGGCAGCCATCGCCCCCGACCGCGTGGCCCAAGTGCGCGCCGCGCTAGAGGACCAGGGTGTGGGGGTATGGGAGATTGGGGAGGTTAGGGAGGGTAGGGGTGTGCGCGTCGTCTGATTTGTTGACGTGCATCTGTTGTTCAACAAAAAGCTCCCGAAGGGAGCTTTTTGTTGAGAAAATTATCCTAATTACATGGAAACATCCTGCATGTTGCCGCTAGAACCAGGCGGCTTAGGCGTGATAAGCGTCCCCTCCTTGCGCCTCAGCCACGGCAGCCATGCAAGCGTGAGCGCCACCGACACGGCAGCGATCCATGCCCCATACGTGAAAGTAGCCGACGGCCCAGCCACGCTCCACAGCCATCCACCCACCAGGTTCGCCGGGAGCGCCGCAAAGCCCGTTGCCCCATTGAACCACCCAAGCGCACCGCCTCGCGCCTCCTTTGGCACAAGGTCAGTCACGAATGCCTTGCCTATACCCTCGGTAGCCGCCGCGTATATGCCGTACACGAGGAACAGCGCCCACGCATTCCACGCTTGCGTAGCCAAAGCCCAGCCCAGGTACACAAGCCCAAACGCCGCGTACCCCGAAATCAGCACCGGCAGCCTGCCAAAGCGGTCGCTCAACACGCCTAGCGGAGTGGCGAGCAACGCATATACGATGTTGTACCCAAAGTACAACAACGGCACAAGTAACACCGACTGCTCGAGGCCTGCCGTGCGCAGAAATATGAACGCATCCGACGAATTACCTAGCGCGAAGACAGTAGAGATAGCCGTGAACATCCAAAAGCGCCTGCCCAGCGCCGACGCCGACACGCTGGCCCGTCTGGCTACAGGCTCAGGGCCGAAATAGGGCAGGGTCCAGGTAGCTTCGGCTGCCGGTTCATCTCGTGGTTTGCGCTCGCGCAAGAACAGGAGAATCACCAGAACCGAGAGCACCCCAGGCACAGCAGTCCACGCGAACACAGCCCGCAAGTCGTTGGCGCTGAGGAGCAGTATCAGGGCAGTAAAAAGCGGGCCGACAGCAGCCCCGAAGGTATCCATGCTGCGGTGGAAACCGAAGGCTTTGCCCATATATTCGTGTGGGGTAGAGTCGGCCATCATCGCATCGCGGGGACTCCCCCTGACCCCTTTGCCTACTCGGTCAAAGAAGATTAATACGAGCGCCATCGGCCAAGTTGTCACCAGCGACAGCAGAGGCTTTGCCGCGTTAGACGCGCTATACCCGAAGAAGATGAGAGGCTTGCGGCGGTTGGCCCTGTCTGACATGCGCCCCGACACTATCTTCAACAGGCTCGCCGTGCTCTCTGCCACGCCCTCGATGAGGCCTGCAATAGGCAGAGGAGTATGCAGTATCACCACGAGGAAGAGGATACGCACCGGCACGATCATTTCGCTGCTCACATCAGTGAAGAAGCTCACCATACCAAGCACGACCACGTTGCGCGTAATACCCGCCATCAACCGAGAAAAAGGCTTCTTGCCCTTTCCTGGCCACTCCACCGTCTCGCTTTCCGCGCCTACCTCGACGCTCTCAGTTACTGCCATATGCTCCCCTGTGGACGATGGACGATGGACGATGGACGATGGCTTTTATCAGTCGTCCATCGTCCATCGTCCATCGTCCATCGTCCATCGTCCATCGTCCATCGTCCATCGTCCGCCAGCCTCTACCGCTCCGTCTCTCCCTGTTCAGAACTTAGTTGCTTTGCCCACAAGACGGCGTCTATTTTGCCGTTGGGGGTAAACCTCTGAATAACCCTGTTACCATAGTCCGCGACGTAGATGCGACCTTCCTGATCTTCGGCCATGCCGCCAATTGCCCCGAACTGTCCGGGCCATGTTCCCTTGCCGCCAATTTTACCCAATATCGCCCCGTTCTCAGGGTTTACGCGCGCTATTCTGCTCTCTACGTGGTCCGACATCAGCAGTTCGCCGTTTTGTAGAGAGAGCATCGGTATTTGCAACCCTTCGGAGGGCGGCGGCATCGTCATAGTCACCACCTGCCCTATATCCGCTTCGATCCGCTTCAATTGGGTCGGCCCCATGACCAGCAACTTCTCTTTGCCCGCCGTCGAAATACCGAACGGCTGGTATCCAACCTTCACTTCACGCTGCAACTTCCCGTCCAAATCGAGCACGTAAATGCTCCCCGTGCGTGCGCTCAGATATACATGGTCCGCGTCGGCTGCGACACAGCCGTTCGTCGGCTCATAGCCTTTCGGGACGGGC
>JBBQIC010000332.1:0-4590 GCA_038324555.1 Chloroflexia bacterium | reverse complement strand
AAGGCGCGCAGATTGCCTATGTGAGTGAATGCGTACACGGTCGGCCCACAGGTGTACAGACCTATTTTGCCTGGTTCAATGGGCTGAACCGTCTCTTTCTCTCTCGTGAGAGTGTTGTATATGGACAATGTATATCGTGGTTCCGGCAAGTATATATCCCTCCTATCGTATGGTCTCGATAGCTTTTTAGTTTGTGACTAATGATATTATAACGTATAAGATTCAACGTTGAGTAGAGTCGTGAGGAGTAGGACGCCAAGCATCATTGCTTACTCAATCCAAGCTACTGGCTAACACAAGGTACGCTATCCGAGTATGCTACGTAGAAGGGGTTGTCATACCCGTTATTCTTGGCGATATTGTAGTACCTGCACGTCAGTATCACCTTTTGATGTCTGAGAGGCCCCTATTTTCAACCAAATATGCGCTTCTTTCACCCTTATATAAATACCACTACGACCAGGCTCGTAATACTCGAATGACGTCCAGTGATAGTGGTCTTGCATCTGCTCCCAACAGTATCGAAAGACGGTGCCAAAGCCCTTACACTCTTTCGGCACAGCGTCTTTATAAAAGGCAAGAACAGCCTCAGGCTTATCAGATGTTTCGTATGAATATGCTTTTTCGACCGACACGTTAGCATCTGGCCGCATAACTGGCAGCCAAGTTGCGTCTACACCTTCTACTTTATGTTGAGCGCTGGGGTATTCCGGGATGTTAGGCGCTCCATTCTCCGAGAACGATAGAGTAACGAGGGCAGCCAGTATCAGCAAAACCAGCAGGGGCCACCACATGCGGCTTCGTAAGTTGCGTGACATTTACTTTATTCCTCGGTTAGTTCTACACAAGGCCATGTGGGTTGCTTCTAACAGTAGGCAAGTGCTAAAATCGTGGTAGAAATGATGATCAGACACACAATAAAGCTACTTCCCTTAGAAGTCCGGTCCTACTGTGCTATGATCACATCAGTTGACGAAAGAACACTATTTCTTCACTTTACGATCAAGGCACTCTCTACGCGCCTAGCCAATTATACAAAAGATGTGCATATAATATGCGAGGTAACAGTAGTCGCTCGGCATTCTTCTGCGTAGAACCATAAGGGAGACAGAATATGACAACTAAAACTCCTTCCACCTTCACCTACCCAGCCGATATGCTGCACCTTGAATACACCCTGTCCAACGGGCAGATGTTCCGGTGGCGGCAGACCAAGGACGGCTGGTGGGACGCGGTGATCGGTTCGCGGATGCTCAGAATAAGGCAGGTGGCGAGCGATGAGGAGGGCATAGACAGGTTTGAGTTTTACACGTACCCTGGCGAGCCGGATGAGCAGTTTGTGCGCGATTTCCTCCGTCTGGACGTTGACCTGGGGCCAGTGTATGCGTCGTGGGAGGAGGCCGACCCGTATTTGGGCAGCCTGGGTGGGCGGTTTCGTGGACTGCGCCTGGTGAAGCAAGGGCCGGAGGAGTGCCTGCTGTCGTTTATATGTTCGACCGCCAACTTCATCCCGCGTATCATGAAGGCCATCGCTATAATCTCGAATACGTGGGGCGAGCCGATTGTTGCGCCTGACGGGACGGCGCTCACCCGCTCTTTTCCCAGAGCTTCGGTGATAGCCGAACTCGATCCTTACGAGATAGATGCTAAGACGGCGCTGGAATGGAGGGCGGGGAACCTCGTGAAGGTGGCAAAACAGGTGGCGGGCAGGCCGGAAGGTTGGTTGAGCGAACTCGAAGCTGTTGATTATGCTCAGGCAAGGGGCGAGTTGATGAGGTTGGATGGGGTTGGCTCGAAGATTGCGGACTGCGTGTGCTTGTTCGCTATGCGCAAGGACCAGGCCGTGCCTGTGGATACCCACGTCTGGCAATTGACCCGCGACAGGTATGTGCCCGCCCTGAAGGGCAAATCGCTCACCCCGGCTGGGTATGCGCAGGTGCTGAACTTCTTCCAGTCGCACTTTGAGAGGGCGGGTTGGGCGCAGCAGTATCTCTTTTACGACCACTTACTTGACAGCCGCGCTAGGAGGGGCAGGGGCGAGTGATCAGGTTGTGCTAACGTCACATGTAACAACTAGCGGCTCGTTGGTTGGTGGCCTCGTTGAGCAGGTCCGCGAACTGGCGGATAACCGCGAACTGGAGCTTGACATAAACTTGAGCGGCAAGCCCGTAGAGGTTGGTGCGCCTGTAGCCGAAGCATTGAACTTGTCGGTCAGCGATGCGCTCGAAGCGGCGCACATGACCCAGGACTTGCACCACATGGCGCTTGTGGTTGATTACCGTAGCGATGGGTTATATGTAAAGTTGGAGCACGACGGCACCTTCGACACTACTTCGCGTTCACACGCTGAGGAGATTGTCATAGCCGTCTACAATCGTCTAGGCCTCCTGGGGGGCAGTGTAGCCTTCTCACTTGGGCGTGGCTTTGGCCTGCGTCTGGAAATGAGCGTGCCTTATTCAGAAGCTTCTATCCCTGTATATTCTGCGAATGGGGCCATTCAGTCTAGACCCCCATTGCCAGTTAGCTCCCCTTCGCGCTCCGTGGCGCCTCCGGTGGAGAGGCTGACCCCGCAAGAGGACGCCTGCCTCGCGCTCTTGGCTGCGGGCTTCTCGAACAAAGAGATAGCTACACGCCTTCATATCAGCGCGGGCACGGTGAAATTTCACCTGGCGCAGATTTATCAGAAGCTAGGCGTGCAGGGACGCGGGCGTGGTGCGGCGGTAGCACGGGCGCGCGAGCTTGGATTGATATTCGACTAGGGAGTAGGGTGAGGGAGTAGGAATAGAACTATTCCCTCACCCTATTCCCTCACCCTATTCCCTCCCCAAATGATATAACCAACACTGGTCTATCGGCAGACGCTATCAAAGCTTGTTTACAGCATAATATAGGCACACGGCCCAGGTAGCGTTGGGGATTTCGCTGCTTTGGGCCGATGGCTTATTATTTGCGGGTAGAGGTCGGAGGAGGGCCGTCTGATGCAGACTTGGGAGTACAGGGTCGCATACGTGGATTTTCGAGGGCGCGTGTCAATAGAAGGCGAGGAGATTTCTATGGAGCGGGGCGAGCGACGCAGCGCGTTCGTGCGCTCGGTCCTCGACCGCCTGGGTAAAGATGGCTGGGAGCTTGTTGGCATACACCCTCTCTGGCCCGCCGAAACGAGCTACATGGTGTTCAAGCGCCCGATTAGTGGAGAACAAGGCGGCAACGAGCCGAGGCTGTTACCGGAAACTGAAGGCAAGTCTGATGACCAGGAGGGGCAGGCTACACGTAATCTTTTTACTGAAGGACCAATTAGCGAAGGCTAATCAGCGCGCATCGAAAACATCGTTCACCAATACTGTAAAGCCCTCTAGTAACGCTGAAGTGGCGGTGTCATCGCGGCGGAACACGCCATGCTCAGCGTACTGCTCACCTTCCAGTCGCAAAACCACGATAGTCTCGTCCTGGGGATTGACAATCCAATATTCGGGGATGCGTGCCTCTGCATAATCGGCGCGCTTTATCTTAGTATCACGTTCCGGGTCGTCGCGGCTGACAACCTCCATCACAAGGTCAGCGCCGAGCCAGTAAGCGTTCTGTGCGCGGGGATCGTTCGCGTCGAGAACCAGTAACAGGTCCGGCTCGCGGAATTTCCCTTCGCGTACCTGCATGCGCAGCGCGGCGAAGAGCACCGTACCTCCAAGCCTCTGCACAAACGGGAATAGAGTGAAGAGCAGGAACCCTGATATAGCTTGGTGTCTGGTGGTGGGGAAGGGTAGCACCTCAATAGAACCGTCGGTGAATTCGATCAAGCGGCGGGCATAATCAGTGAGCCGCAGATACTGCTCTTCGGTCCAAAACCCCTGTATTGGATCGAGATCAAGGATTGTCTCATTATCGTCGGCAGCTACAATCCGCAGCCTTGTTGTGCCTATATCAACTGCCATTGTGGGTTGCTCCGGTTCAGGTCATTATACTGTCTTAAGTTCTAGTTCAGTATATCCCAAGGCCAGGTTGCGTTACAAGAACCAAGGTAGGTTTAGACCGTTTCCCCTTCCAATTTATCCATTGCTACCGTCGTTTTCATTTCTGGACCTGGTCTAAGTCCGGTCCAAACCTGGGACGTGCATTCAATAAGACGTTTTGTTGAATGCAAATCTAGTTCGAGCCTCCAATGATGCTTGGTCCAGCCCCTTGGCGTGAGTTTGCGAACTTGGTCGGCCATGACGCTTCTCAAAGTAGCACGATTCAATTTGACCGTTTCGGTTATGCTACGTGGAACGACATAGACATATATCTTTTATCTTTATAATAATCGGGTTTTCGATGTCCGCCCAGGGTACGTCAGACCGCCAAAAAGGATCAGGGCTAAAATACATGTGGACCAACTTGTATTTGCCTTTGGTCTGGATCTGTTGGAAGTCTTCTTTTGAGTGTGCTTGAACGCCGCCAAAACAAACATCAAGGTAAATATCTTCGGCACTCCGTTCGGAGAAACATGCCTCAATGTCAGAGTACTTGACGGCATTGTGCAAGTCCTTACTGATTTTGAATTTGAAAATGTAGGGAATGATTGCCGATACAGCACACATACTTTGTTTACCCGTT
>JBBQIC010000331.1:0-4616 GCA_038324555.1 Chloroflexia bacterium | reverse complement strand
TCGCGCTTCCGCGTGCTGCACACACTCGAAGTGATAGGCTGCACGCAGCTTGGCTATCCGATGGGCGACTACGGCGGGCTGGTGACGGAGCGCGGCGCGGAGATCACCGTTTGGAGCGCGATGCTGCGCTACTTGAGGAAGAGCCGGTGGAGCATCCTGGACCTGCGCAATTGCATGGCAGGCTCTCCTGCCAGAGAGGAGCAATTGACCCGGCTCTACAGTCAGTCTTTCAGTGGGCCGAGCTGGGGAGTGCGCGTACAGAGTGCTGACATCTGCCGCGCCATTCGGCTGCCCTCCACGTTCGAGGAGTACCTTGCCGGACTCAGTTCCAACACCCGGCAGAACGTCAGGCGCAAGCTGCGAAAGCTGGCCGAGGACGGGCATACGATAGAGCAAGTCAAGCCCGAAGACGAAGCGACCCGCAACGCCGCTATGGAGGCATTCTTCGAGTTTCACCAGGACCGCTGGGAGACCGACCCTTCGGGCGGGGGATTTCCGGACGGTTCGGTGCGCGCAATGCACCGCTACCTGGCGAGGAGCCTGGCGGCCTCCGGCAAGTTGGACCTGCGGTTGGTGCGCTCCTCAGAAGGCGAGATCGCAGGCGTGATCTATAACTTCCGGCACAACGGAGTTGGCTACTATTACCACCTGGGCGTGAACCAGGACGCGCGATGGACGCCCTATAGCCTGGGCACATGCCTATTGGCCGACAGCATCGCCGCCGCGATAGCTGACGGCTGCCACACCTTCGACCTGCTGCGCGGCGACCACGATTACAAGCGTCACTTCGGCGGCTACACTACCAACAACTTGAGAGTAATCGTGTACCGCTACGGCTGGCTGCCGAAAGCTGAGGAGGCTGCGCGCAAGCTGCGACGCAAACTGAAACGAGGGGCCGCGCTGCAACTGGAAACGCAGCCGTAGTCTTGGGGGACTACCAGCGAACTGCCACACGAAAACAGACACGCGAACGAATACCAGGAAGCACAGGAGCAAAGCGATGAATCTAAGTTCCCTAACGGGGCCGGAGGAGCCTACCCACCATGTGGAAAAACCGCCCAGGATGCCAACCAAAGCCATGCTGACTTACTTGATCACCCGTACACTGATGCGGGTCGGACGAATTAAGCGTTAGAACGTTCCAACGTTCTAACGTTCTAACGTTCTAACAATGAGCATAAACGTGACACGTATTGCTGTTCTCGTATCATCACCTATAAGGGGCGGGCTGGCCGAGGCTATTGCCGCCGGAGAAGCTCCACGCAGAGACTACTTCGAGCTTCGTGATATGCTAGGTGGCGAGTTGATGTCGCCGCCGGATAAGCCGGGCCGTTTGTATACTGCGTTGCGCAAAGTGGGCGGCAACGCCTTTGCGATGGCGTGGACTGGTTGGGCGCGGCGCAAAGAGTACGACGTGATAGTCGCCGACCAGGAGTACACAGGACTGTTGTTAGCTCTGATTTTCAAGTTGACACGCACGCGGCGGGGCCATGTAATGATCTCGCACTACCTGTCACCCTTAAAGAAGCAGGTGTTCTTCCGCGTGCTCAAGGCGCAATCGCACATTGACCGGACCATCTGCTACAGCACGGCCCAGGAGAAACTGGCACGTACCAAGCTTGGATTGCACGACGACCAAGTGAGCCTGGTATTGCACCCCGCCGACAACGCCTTCTGGAAGCCCGCCGCTTCCAGCAGCGAACGCGAGACCGATAATGAGATGCTACGACAGGTGGGACTTGACCTGCCGGATGGCACGCCGGTAGTTTGCAGCGCCGGGCTTGAGTTCAGGGACTACCCGACGCTGATGAAGGCTGTGGTTGGGGTTGGGGGGGTAGGGGCACACGGCCGTGTGCCCCTACCTGCGGGTACGCACGTAGTTATCGCGGCTTCCAGTCCCTGGTCGAAGCGCAAGAACACGGCTGAAGATGTGGATATACCTGAGAATGTACACCTGGTATCGCTAAAGCCTTTGCAGCTTCGCGCCCTGTACCGGCGTGCCCAGGTGGTGGCTATACCGTTGTATGATGTTGATTTTCAGGCAGGTTCACTTGTGGCATACGAGGCGATGGCCTGCGGTAAGCCTGTGGTCATAACCCGCACTCGCGGCCAGAGCGACATCGTGCGAGAGAACGAGACAGGCTTTTATGTCCCGACCGGCGACCCGAACGCTATGTCTGCTGCCCTGAACCGTTTGCTGGCCGATCCGCCATTGGCCGAAAAGATGGGCGCGAGATCGCGTGAGGTTGTCGAACGAGGCTTAAACCTGTATACCTACCTGGACCGGATGTGCGAAATCACCCGTGAAGTGGCCGGTGTAGGGGCACACGGCCGTGTGCCCCTACGGGCTGCATCTGTGGATTGAGGATGAAATGAGTTTTACTGGAACGTTATCGTGGGCTTTAGGTTTGCTGCAAGCGCCTTTGCTTCTTATATGGCTGTGGCTCGCGCTCTACCTGGTGTTTCTAACGGCGAGCGGTCTCGTGGCAAAGCTCCGCGAGCGTAAATCGTCGTTAGACGAAATCGCGCCTTCCACGCGCTTCAGCATATTAGTGCCCGCACACGACGAAGAACCGGTCATCGGCGAATGCCTGGATAGCCTGATAGCGTTTGATTATCCAGAAGAGTTGCGCCGGGTGATTGTTATCGCTGACAATTGCAGCGACCAAACGGCGAGCATAGCAGCCTCCAAAGGCGCGACTGTATACGAGCGCAACGACATGTCGAAGCGCGGCAAGGGGTACGCCCTCGATTGGGCTATGCACAAGCTTCTGAGCGAGGACAACAGATGGACAGACGCGGTGCTGGTCTTCGACGCCGACACGGAGGCCGATCCACGTTTTTTGCGCCACATGGACGAGCGTCTACAGACGGGAGGCCTGGCCCTGCAAGGCAGGTACGACCTGCTCAACCCGTTCGACAACTGGCGCACGGCCTTGCTCTACTCTGCTCTGCTGCTGCACAACCGCTTGCGGCCCCTGGCTCGGCAGGCGTTAGGGTGGACCACGCTACTCAAAGGTAACGGCATGTGCTTCGCCCGCAGCGTAGTAGAACGCTTCGGTTGGAACACCTATGGTTTGGCCGAGGACATCGAGTACACGACGGGCTTGCTGAACGCCGGAATCAGGGTCGAGTCGGTTCCTGGAGCTGTGTTGTACGCACAGGCCCCGCAAACTTCGCGGCAAGCCGATTCGCAGCGTATGCGTTGGGAGGGTGGGCGCTTCACTGCCGCCCGCCGTGACGGCCTCCTTATGCTCCGCGACTTCTTTCGCCACCGTTCAGCCGCCAAGTTGGACTGGGCGATGGACCTGCTTACACCGCCGGTCGGCATACTCGTGGGAGTGCCCATTGTAATGTTGCTGCTGGATATACCGCTCTTCGTGCTATGGAATGGGGTACTAGGCTTTGTTGCCTGGTCGTGGGCAACTGCGCTATGCGGAGCCGTCGTTTACGTCATGGGTGGCTTGTTGGTAAGCGGAGCCGACCGGAGAGCATATTTGTACTTGCTCTGCACGCCAATCTTCCTTATATGGAAACTAAAGATTTACGCAACCATGCTGCTCGGCAAAGGTCCGCGCGGCTGGGTGCGGACTGAGCGGATTGCGTGAGTTAGGGTGAGGGAATAGGGTGAGGGAATAGTCTTTATTCCCTCACCCTACCAGAGGAGAAACAATGCTTGATCTGACCGTAATCGTTCCAACGCACAACAGGCGGGAGTTCTTGCCCGAACTGTTGGCTAGCCTGGCCGCCCAAGATTACCCGGCGGACAGGTGGGAACTGGTTATAGTTGACGATGGGTCGTCGGACGATACTGTGACGTTTCTTGAATCGCGTGAGGGGCAGCGACCTGCTAATGTGGTTGTGATCTCTCAACCGCAGGGTGGGCCTGCCGCCGCGAGGAACAACGGTGCGTGCAACGCTCGTGGTCGCGCCCTGCTCTTCCTGGACGACGACATGATCGCTTCGCCTTCTCTCGTTAGGGAGCACGCAATCGTCCACCTGGAACAGCCGAGGACGGTGGTAGTCGGCCACCTCACCCTGCCAACAGAGGGCCGCCCACCCTGGGTGGCGTGGGAAGACGCTCAGATGGCCCGCCACTTCAACGCGCTCAAGGGCGGGCAGCGCGCGCCTGGGCCTCGTGACTTCTTCAGCGGCAATTGCTCGGTGTCAACGGACCTGTTCAACCACATTTCGGGGTACGATACGAGCCTGCAACGCACCGAAGACGTAGAGCTAGGCTACAGGCTGCGCGAAGCGGGCGCGAAGTTCACTTACAGGGCGGAGGCCGACAGCCTTCACCTGGGTCAGCATAAGTTTGAGGGCTGGCTGCGTTACGCCAGACTCTATGGGGAGTCGGACATCCGGTTAGCCTGGGAGAAGGGCCACACCGAGCTACGCCGCGAGATATTCTACTGGTATCACCTGCGCCAACCCATGAACAGGGCGTTGGTGCGCGTATGCAGCGCCTTACCCGCGCTGGAAGCCCCCATCGTCAATGGGTTAAACGCGATAGGACGCGCTACTTACAGATGGGGCTTACGGGGAGCGTCTATCGCGTGCTACAGCGCCATTTACAACCTTGCCTACTGGCTCGCCATCATCCAGACGATAGGCAA
>JBBQIC010000330.1:0-4658 GCA_038324555.1 Chloroflexia bacterium | reverse complement strand
ACGGTGTCGAGCGACGTGTTCTTCTATATCATGGCAGGCCCCCATCAGCAGGACGACCGAGGCAACTGGACGCGCTTTTACACGCCCAGCGGCGGAAAACCCATCGAGTTCAACGGTTTGGGCATCCAGAGGCTCCATAACTACGCGACCTCTTTTGGCCTGGGCAAAGAGACGGGCATCGAACTCCCAGGCGAGGTGGCAGGCATCGCCCCCGATCCTAATTGGAAGATAACCCACTATCCCGATAATCCCTGGTCAATCGGCGACACGATAGTCACAGCAATCGGACAAGGTTACAACCTCGTCACCCCCATCCAACTGGTGAACGTCACGTCGGCTGTCGCCAACGGTGGCACCCTTTACAAGCCCCAACTCGTGCTCAAAGTGACCGACCCTTCCGGCAACGTAGTCCAGGATTATAAGCCGAAGACGCTCGGCCAGGTGCCGGTCTCCCCTGAAAACCTGGCGATAGTGCGCGACGGCATGCACCAGGTGGTAGCCGACAAGCGCAAAGGCACAGCATACCGCATGACCATTGATAAGGTCTCCGGCATCCAGGTAGCCGGAAAGACAGGCACCGCCGAATATGGCGAAGAGCTAACCGACCCACAAGGCCATAAGTACCGCCGCTCCCACGCATGGTTCACCGCTTTTGCCCCCTACGATAAGCCAGAAATCGCCGTGGTAGTCCTGCTCGAAGGTGGCGACCAAAGCCTCGAAGGCTCTACCTATGCCGTCCCCGTGGCTGACCAGATTCTTAAGGCCTACTTTCACGTGACGAAGTGAAACGTGAAACGTGAAACGTGAATTACGATAATCACGTTTCACGTTTCACGTTTCACGGGTAGTAGCCGCATTTTCCTATATCCATCAGCACGCTAAGTTGCTATCATAAGATATGGAGAGTTGAACTTGCAAAGCTCGAACAGCGTAATTATCAAGGGCGTGCGAGAAGGCTTGTTGTTCATACTTGATGACGACGTGCCTTTTCCGATGGTCTTGACGGAGTTAACGGAGCGCATCAGCGTCAAGCCGGACTTCTTTCGAGGCGCCGAGGTCACTATCAACGCCGGCAATCGCGTTATGGACCGGCCCGATTTTGACGTTGTTTATAAGATGCTTACCCGCAACGGCATGAGGGTGCATACCTTCGTCAGCCTGTCGGCGCAGAGCCGCATGGTGGCCGAAGGCTTCGGTGTAGCCAGCCGTCCTCCCGCCTTCGCTGCCCCTAACGCGGGCGGCAGCGCGAGGCCCCAGGCGATGACGTTGGGGACGCAAGACGTAAAGGCGGGCGCTGCTTCGCTTCCAGGCCTACATTGGGCGCAACCTGGGAACCTGCCTTCACAAGCCGCAAACGTGCCGACGCCGGAGGCGAAGGAAGGCATCTTCGTCAGGCGTAATCTGCGCCCCGGAGAATCGCTGCGTTACGGCGGCGACGTATGCGTAATTGGCGATGTGGAGGTTGGCTCGGAGATAGTAGCCGGTGGTGACATAGTGGTTTGGGGCGCGCTATCGGGCATTGCGCACGCCGGGGCAAACGGCGACGGAGCAGCGGTAGTTTGTGCGCTCGGTATGTCGCCCACGCAACTGAGTATAGCCGACTACGTGATCAGCTTTCCGAAGAACGAGGCCCTGTATTCCGCAGGGTTAGAATGGGGCGGGGCAGGCGCCCACACGCCGATGCTCGCCAGGATCGAATCAGGGCGTATAGCGGTTGAAGCCTGGAGCGTCGGGGGTTATGTTGACCAGCCTTAGAAGGGCGGTACCTGGGTCGAGGCGTGAGAAACGTCTCAGCATCAGAACAACAAGTCGTAGACCGGGCTATTGATAAATATGGCATATACTGCGCAAACAAGGACCAAACGCCACCTGGCACATGCCGCCCGCGATACAGTCATTATTGACGCCGAGTCGAGCGATGCTGCGGGCATAACCGCCCCACTTCCACTAGAGGCCTTTCCTTCTATTGAGCTAACCACCCCTGTCCTGCATAGAGCGGGAGCTAAGTCGCGTACCTCCGAGGCCAGAGACGCTTCTACTCTTATCGAGAACGAGGCTAACAAACGACGCGACTCCTACATGAGTAGAATGGGCCTCGTGATTTACCTGGTTGCTCTCGTCCTGTATGGGGCGCGCATTGCGGTGGGCTACCTTCCGACAGTTTACCCATGGGTGCCGTGGCTGACTTTGAGCCTGGCTTTGCTCGGCGGCGCGTTCGTTTGGTCGCTCCGCAACCACAAATTACGAACGCCAGTCTTTGTCGTGTTGACCTTCTGCGGGGCGGGCATCATAACGTTTGAATTACTCTACTACGGGCTGGACAACACCTTTAGCGACCTCTACTTGCTGACCTTGATCGTGCCGATGGTCTTCTTTTCGCAACGTCTGTCGCTGTTGACAGTCATCGGAGTGTCGGCGTTGAGCATTGTACCCTACATATGGGGTCCGATATACAGCGAGACAGCCCTGGTTAGCCACATTTTCATCCGTGTGCCTTGCTATTTCGTAGCTACGCTTCTCGTCAACCGCACGGTTATGAGCGCGCTTACACAGTGGCGAGAGGTCAATAAGCATCGCCGCCTGGCGCGCGATCTCACGGCGCTGCAAGAGCTTACCACGTATATAGCGTCCACTCAGAGCGCCCAGGCTATTTGCGATACGGTAGTTGACCACCTGCATCGCTCATTCGGCTATCGCTATGCCAGCATCCACCTCTTGCGCGCCGAGGAACTGGAACGGCGTGCCGAAACACGAGTACCAACCAGCGACGTGGATGGGAAGTCCGCCCGTCCGCCTTTCCTCAAGATGATAGCCCAGCATGGTTACGAACATTGCCTCGCTGAATTGCCTCTTGGCAAGGGTATTTTGAGTAGAGTAGTGGAGATCGGCAAGCCTTTGATAATTGAAGATGCTAGCGACGAACGCGACTTCATATATGCGGCTCCCTCCATACGCTGCGAAGTGTGTGTTCCCATCCTGAAGCGTGGCGGCAACCCTGATGGCGATAACGAAGTCCTGGGCGTTATCAACCTGGAAGATACTGAGCCGGGTGCGCTGGATGAAGACGACCTGAACCTTATGGTAGCTGTGGCAGGCGCGCTCTCCGTCGCGTTAGAGAACGTGGCTTTGATGCAGGAGTGGCAGGAGCGTGGAGCGCGGCTGGAATTGGTGAATGAGGTCGCCCATGCGGTAGCCGCGAAGTTGGACCTTGCCGGGGTACTCCGGGCCGCTCGCGAACGATTGCAGAGCCTGGTCCCGGTAGACAGAGCTACGTTGAGCCTCGTCACCGAAGATGGTGAAAACATGGAGATAGCAGCCGTAGAAGGTATAGCAGCAGCTAATCTTTCGCAGAAAGGTTCTATCATCCCGATGGTGAATTTTCAGCCCGCCGAAGTGCTGGATGGTCGGTGGTTAGTACTATCTGAGCTTCCACCCGATAGCCCTTACCCGTTTGTGCAAGGACTGTACGCAGCGGGTATACGCAGCCACCTTTCTATACCGCTTCTGGCGGGCGATAAGGTGGTGGGTCTCTTTGCATTGTCGGCGCTGGAACCCAACGCCTATAGAGGCGAGCATATACCATTGTTGGAAAGTATAGCCCCTCACCTGGCGACAGCGGTGCAGAACGCCCAGCTTTACAGGTCAATCAAGCAGCGCGCCGAGACCGATAACCTGACGCGCCTGCTCAACTTGCCCACGTTTTATGTGCGCCTCAAGGAGTACCTGGCGGAGGCGCAGACGACAGGACGCCCCTTATCGGTGGTCATGCTCGACCTGGACCTTTTCAAGAGTTACAATGACTCTTTCGGACACGTTGCGGGGGATAGCGTGCTGCGACAGGTAGCATCGCTTATAAGACGCTGCCTGCGCCCAGAGGACGTAGCGGCGCGATACGGTGGCGACGAGTTCGCACTTATCATTCCGGGGTTGCGCGCAGAAGAAGCTCTGGATAGAATGGCCGATGTTTGCAAGAGTATAGGCCATACTCCCTTTATGCCTGAAGAAGACTCAGAAGATGAAACTAGCGACGCGCATGTTCGGGGTGTTGCGATCCTATCCGCATCTGCGGGGATAGCCTCATTCCCCGACAACGGCGGCGACCCTGAGCAGTTGGTCCACATGGCCGACACCGCTCTATATGAGGCCAAGCGACGGGGCCGCAACCGCGCCTGCTCTTATAGCGATAACGGCAATAGCCTGATGCAGACCACGTCCAACTTGCAGCCCTCGCGCCACAAGCGGTTCCGCTCAATCACAGACACGGACCCCGAACTAGACGCCTACGACGAGCGCGAACTTCGCACCGCCTCAAACGAGTATTTGCAAGCGATATACGCTATGGCCTCGGCTATAGAATTGAGGGATGGGTATACCCATGGACATGCGGAACGAATAGCCTTCTACGCGATCAGGCTGGGAGAAGCTGCGGGGTTGGAGGCTGCGGAGTTGGCGGCTCTGCGTATCGCAGGGCTGCTACACGATATAGGCAAGATTTCGCTGCCTTATGAGATAGTGCATAAGCCCGGCAAGCTGACGAACAAAGAATGGGAACTCGTGCGCCAACACCCCGTGCAAGGCGAAAGTATCGTGCGCCCCTTGCGCAATTTCGCAACCGTCTGGCCGATGATAGCAACTCACCACGAAAATTACGACGGCAC
>JBBQIC010000329.1:0-4667 GCA_038324555.1 Chloroflexia bacterium | reverse complement strand
CGCCTGCTCCCGGCACTCGTCCATGACCGTAGGAGGCACCATCTTTATGGCAAGTTTCACTCCGAGAGGCACTAATATGAGGTCGTCCAGATAGCCAAGCACAGGTATGGGGTCGGGGATTAGATCAATCGGGCTGAACGCATAGGCGACCACGCAGCCGGCAAACAGCCTCGCGTACCATGGCACCCTGGGGTCTTTGTAGGCCAGGTACAGGGCATAAACCTCTACCTTTAGCCGTCTGGCCCATTTTTTCCATTGCTCGATGATTAGCACTATCTGGTTTGAAAACTGCTATTCCCTATTGGTTAGAAAAGCGTTACCCTACTATCTTGTATTATAACGGTATTGCGTTTCTCTTGAAGGTTCTAGGTGAGAGCCTGAGTAAGACCTGTAGCATCAACCGTAACATAAAACAAAAGCATTTCGAGGGAAGGGGAACTCGAAATGCTCTTGCTACTCTATGTCTTGATAACCCGAACGAGAAAATGATGAGCAGAGACGATCTGACGCTCGAAGGGTCGGCTTCGGTTGGTTTTGCGCTTCAATCCACGACAGCGTGGGGATAACGCCTCCGGGCTGAAGCACTATCACTTACCTCACGAGGTTGCAATGTTGAAAGCTTCGATGCTCATTTAGTAAGTTTCAGTCGTCTCTGCTATGACAACATAATACAAGCCCCCTCCCTATAACGCATCAGCAGAATCACTTAATTGCGACAGACCATACACTTAATTTATACGGTTGCGGTTGATTAATCGTTAATAGACGATGGACGATGGACGACCTCTCCTATCGTCCATCGTCTATCGTCCATCGTCCATCGTCCCCGTATTGCGAACAGCCGCCTCAACCGTTATACTCGCCTTATGTCAGACCTGCTCGTTGTGCGCGTCCTGGTGTTTATATTTGGGGGCGCTCTCGTCACTTATACAATTGTATCCGCCATACGGTCATTTGTAGTGCCGCGCAGTATGCGAGATAGACTCTCTAGGTGGGTGTTCAGGATCATGGCCCTCTGTTTCAGGCCCTGGTCCAATCGTAAGCGTTCTTATACCGAGCGCGACAGGGCTATGGCGCTGTACGCCCCGTTCAGCTTGCTCATGCTTCCAGCCGTTTGGGTTGGCCTGGTGATAGCCGGGTACACGGCAATATACTGGGCACTTGGTATCGAGCCATTGCAGGAAGCTTTTATGGTTAGCGGCTCTTCACTGCTCACGCTTGGGTTTGATCGCGCTCCCACGTTGCCGACATCAATATTGGCTTTCCTGGAGGCAGCTACGGGCCTGGCGTTGGTGGCGCTGCTCATCTCTTATCTCCCTACCATGTACTCGGCCTTTTCGAGGCGCGAGGTGGCGGTGACTATGCTAGAGGTGCGTGCGGGTTCACCACCCTCGGCTATCGAAATGATCAACCGGTACTATCGAATACACGGGCTGGAACACTTTTCTGAACTGTGGCCTGTGTGGGAGGTGTGGTTCGCGGACATCGAAGAGACTCACACTTCTCTTGCCGCGCTGACCTTCTTCCGCTCGCCTCAGCCCGACCGCTCCTGGATCACTGCGGCGGGCGCAGTGCTCGATGCGGCCTCGCTGATAAGATCAACTGTAGACGTGCCCAGCGACCCCCACGCGGACCTGTGCATAAGAGCAGGCTATATTGCCTTGCGCCGCATAGCCGACTTCTTTCAGATCAAGTACAATGCGCAGCCTGACACAGGCGACCCCATCAGCATAACCCGCGCGGAATTCGATGAAGCGTGTAATCGCCTGAAGGAACAAGGCGTCCCCCTGAAACCCGACCGCGACCAGGCCTGGCACGACTTCACAGGCTGGCGGGTGAACTACGACACAGTCCTCCTGGCCCTCGCAAGACTAACGATGGCCCCCGAAGCGCCCTGGTCCTCGGATAGGGCGTACCGAACGTGAAACGTGAAACGTGATTACTCCATTCACGTTTCACGTTTCACGCATCACTCTTGGTACATCTCTTGCAAAAGCCTTAAGATAGCATGAACCCCACATCTGACCAACCAATACGACAGCCGAGCAGATTCATTGCGCTCCTGCGCGGACGGGCGATCCTGATGGCAATTGCTATACTCGCGGCCTTATTTTTGGTTTTGACCTGGGTAGTTCTGGCGGACCACCTACAGCCTACCTCGTGGGATAAAGTTACCACCCGTGAGATACAGGAACTCCCTGCCGCTACCCTGGGCCGACTCCTTATCGCAATAAGCTGGCCCGGTTTCGCCCCCCAAAGCTGGATTATCGCGGCCTCGATAGTCCTCTTTATGTTTTGGCAACGCTGGTATACCGAAGCAGTCTTTACCCTGTTGGCTTCTCTGGGGAGCCTGCTGGCCGAAGCCGTCAAGTCTATGGTCCACCGCCCCAGGCCAACCCCTGATCTGGCCCAGATCGCGGCTGTTCTAAATAGCCCGTCTTTCCCCAGCGGCCACGTCACCGGCTACGCAGCCCTCTATGGCTTCCTATTCTACCTAGCGTATACCTTGCTCCCGCGCCAATCGCTTGCGCGTTGGGCCATCCTCGTGGCAACGGGCGTCCTTATGTTGCTGGTCGGACCATCGCGCGTCTACATGGGCCAGCATTGGGCGTCGGACGCGCTGGCGGGGTATGCGCTGGGGTTTACTTATTTGCTGGCGTTGATAGAGGTGTATCGAGCGTGGATGCGCCGCCACCCTAAGAAAAGCGAAACCTCAACCTCGGCGACTACCGACTTTGTTTGATGCGTTGAAGTAAAGCTTCACGCCTTTTCAAATAGACCTGCTCCGCCTTACCATATTGCGATACTTTGCTAACAGACATAATGATGCCTGCGAGAGCTACGACAATAAATACTACGCCACATAAAGGAAACACAATGCCAACCAATGAAAAGGGAAATTCGGAAAACAGAAACCCTGAAGTCATAAAGGTAGCTATGATAGTCCAGAAAACCCCAAACCCAACCACTAATAGCCCGACGATTACAGCACCCACGACTCCTCCTCCTGAGTTTGGTAAACTGCGCCTTCCATAGCGACCCTGGACCATGTACTGTTCACTCTCCATCTGCCACTCACGGTCCACCTCCTCCAACTCATTCTGTGCCCGAATCGCGTCCAGGTCCTGAGACATATGACCCATATTCGTATTGATTTGTTCGAGTACCTCAGTATATGTCGCGCTGTCCGTACGCTTAATAGCCAGCTGCGATCCGCAGTGTGAGCATGTGGCGAAGTTCGCGTTGGCGGGAACATCCAGTGGTGCGCCACAATTGTTGCACGTCAAAGATTCTACCGTCATGCCTTACCCTCCCTCTGGTAACAATTATGTTCATCACCTATCAGGCAACCTTCCCATGCTATCATTTACACACTCAACTATCAATGGTTGCATAGTTGCCGTACGAAGTTATTGTAACCGAGAATCAGAGAATGTGCTACAAGCTATTTTACACTTAGGCCGTAAAGTATCTTATAGGGTAGCTATCACGTTTCACGCATCACTCGTCACCCGTCATACTCCCCGCTTCTCCAAATAATACGTGAAGTTCCCCGGATACTGCCTCACGCGCCCGTCGGCCTCTATCGCCACGATGCGGTTTGCTATCTTGTCCAGGAAATAACGGTCGTGCGAAACCGCCAGGATCGTGCCGTCGAAATCTTCCAGGGCGGCTTCCAGCACTTCGATGGAGGCGAGGTCCAGGTTGTTTGTTGGCTCGTCGAGCACCAGGAAATTTGCGTCTGTAAGCATCAGGCGGACGATTTGAAGGCGGCTTTTTTCGCCGCCGCTGAGGTGCTTGATGGCGTTGTGCATGTCCCTGTACGAAAAGAGCAGACTTCGCAGTATGCCGATAGCATACTGCTCGGTTACGGGCTTTAGGCTGCGCACGTACTCAAGCGGGGTCTTGTCGCGCGGTAGAGTATCCTGCTCCTGCGCGTAGTAGCCTAGCACCACGCTTGCCCCTATTTTCACGGTGCCTGTATCGGGCGGTAGGGGCGCACGGCCGTGCGCCCCTACGATTGTCCTAAGCAGTGTGGTTTTCCCGCTGCCGTTGGCCCCGACTATGCCCACTCGTTCGCGGTAATATATGGTCAGGTCAAACGGCGCGAACAGGGGACGGCTGTCTATGGTTTTGCTAACGCCCTTCACTTCCAGCACCTTTTGACCGCTACGGTCAGAGTCGAAGTTGAGCTTGATCTTCTCCCTGTTCATAACGGGCCGCTCTGAGGCTTCCTGTCTGGCCCTCTCTACTCGCTTCTCCATGCTCCTCATGCGCGGCGCAAACTTGCTGTTCTGTTTGGCCCAGACCCTCAACTGGTGCAGTAGAGCTTCCAACCTCTGCACTTCACCTTGTTGCAGAGTGTACATCTCGTGGCGCTGTATCAGGCGTCGTTGTCGCTCCTCGAAATAATAGCTATAGTTGCCCGCGTATACGTCAATCGTGCCGTCCTCTAGCTGTAGTATCTTCTTGGCTATGCGGTTCAGCAGATAGCGGTCGTGCGAGATAGTGATGACGGTTCCGGGGTAGCCCTGGATGAAGTTCTCCAGCCATGCCTTTGCCTCGAAATCGAGATGGTTGTCCGGCTCGTCCAGCAAAAGCAGATCGGGCATTTGCAGGAGCAATCGCGCGAGGTTTACCATTTTCTTCTCGCCGCCACTGAGCGA
>JBBQIC010000328.1:0-4683 GCA_038324555.1 Chloroflexia bacterium | reverse complement strand
GGCCGACCCGCAAAAAACCACCAAAATGCTTAAGCAGATTGCCCGGCCACTAACCTCGGGGCAAACTAACAGCAAAGCCCGCCTACGCGCCCTCGGATTGTTTTGGTTGTCCGGGTCGCCGGACTTTGCTGTTAGTAGCCCGCGAGTTTAGTCGCCGGGCAATCTCCTTACGCATTTGGCTGATTTATGGCGGGACGCCAGGTATCTCGCACTTTGTACGGATTCTTCGCCTTCGGGTTAGTGTAACATAGTTTCTGTAAATACCGGCGTCAGGCTTACAGAAACTATGTTACACTAACCATTACACACTGACGCAGGGAAACCAGAGGATGGCGATTGGAGACATGTATCGAATGATCAAGATACGAGGTTATATGTGGTAATGTCACTCTTCAGTTGCAGAGTGAAGGAGGGAAGAGTAATATCTTCCCTCCTTATACCCCTCTTATTGCTGCTTGCTTGTTTACTCATACTGGGTGCGTGCGATTTTGGTTCTGACGTTCCCCCTGATGGTGCATCATCGGCTCCTATCCGTGGGAACGGCTCTACTTCGCCAGAAGTTGCCGAAACACCCCAAAACCCAGGCAAGATTCCTACTCCTATTGAGGACAACTCCATTCCTTTTTCACCTGTCCCTACTGTCCCCGCCTCCTTGGTTCCCACTTTCGATATGACAACTACTTGGGGCAGTCAAATTCGTATGAGCAAAATATCTATGGCCTATGTTGAGAACTACTATCTCACTCCCCAAACAGTTACACCCGACGGGAGGTTTTTGATATGCTCGGCCTTGTCGCGCGATTTCTCCGAAACTGGCGGTTCACAACCTGGCAAGGTATTTATGATAGATCTGAGCAGCCATCAAGTTACCGAACTTCACCATGTCCCACGTAACACCATTGAACCTTACGATACCTCCGCTGATGATAACTGGATTGTATGGACCGAAGCGCCACAAGAGCCAGGCTTCTTTTCCGATTGGGTGACTTACGCATATAACCGCAAGGACCACTCAGTAAAGCAAGTAGCCAAAGCCCCTTTGAACAAGGACGGTATGCCGGTGATTGACACTGATGGAACGGCCAAGGTAGACCATGGTATAGTAGTATGGGCAGAGGCTGTACAAGGCTCAGTACATTTCGCTGTCAAGAGTGCAGACCTCACCACAGGACAGGTAAAAACGCTAACTGATAATGGATTCCTCCCCGAAATATCCTGGCCTTACGTTGCTTGGGTTGAGACTCAAAAGGAGCCAAGTAAGCAAGTTAAAGGGGTCAACAAAGGCGTCATAACCATCCTTAACCTACAAACAGGCGCTAAAAAGACCCTCAACGGCCCGGACACGCCGAAGTACTTCGCCTTTTACAATGGGTCGTTGGCGTGGATCACGGCGCGAGGGAAAGAAGTTATTCTTACTGACGTAAATGAGACTTACCAGCAAACCGTAGCACGCGCTGAAGGGGATGATAGCTTCGAGTTTCCTTCTATGAATGACCGTTTGATAACATGGGGTTCTCAATCAAGAACGGCAGTGTATGACCGGCTACAGCATAGACTTGTGACCTTGAAAGAGGGGCACACCGGTAACCACTTCGTCGCTGCAAGGGCCGTTGTCTGGCAAGAACCAGCGCCGAAGAGCACGCTCAGCCAACCAATCTTTCCGACTATCAATGTGCTGGATACCTCGCAGTTGCCGACTACGCCTGCCAAATAGCAGAAAATAGTCAGTTATCCAATAATAGGTCGGGAAGGCCAGGATCAAGAGAGGAAGAATTGGCCCATTCCCTAAGTGACGAGTGAGCAGCAATAATCGCTCGTCACTTATTGCTTGCCTACTTGTTCGTACAGGTCCAGCGTGGCGCGGGCGGATTGCTCCCAGGTGAATTGGGAGGCGCGTTGTAGGCCGCGTTCGCTTAGTTCGGCTCGGAGAGCGGGGTCTGCATGGAGGCGGTAGAGGGCGTCCGCGATTTCGTCCACGCATAGCGGGTCTACCAGCAGGGCGACTCCGTCGGCTACTTCGGCTAGTGATGACGAATTGGACGTGACTACGGGCGTGCCGCAGGCCATTGCCTCGATGACCGGCAGGCCAAAACCCTCGTAGAGCGATGGGAACGCCATCATCTCGGCTGCTGAGTAGAGGGCTGGAAGGTCCTCGAAGGGCACGTAGCCTGCGAATATGATATCCTGCTTCAGACCCAGCCGCTCCACCTCGGCGAAGATAGGCGCGCAGTTCCACCCTTGCTGCCCGACGATTGCCAGCTTGTGGGTTAGACCTCTTTCTTTGAGTTGGGCGAATGCCTGTACCAGCCTCGATATATTCTTGCGCGGCTCAATAGTACCGACGTAGAGGATATATGGGCTGTGCAGACCATAGCGGGCGCGCACGGCGTCGAGTTGCGCTTGGTCTGTGACGGGACAGAATGCCGAAGATACCGCTCCGGCGATGACTTTTATTTTCTCCTTGGGCACGCCTAGGAGTCGCACTATATCGTCGCGGGCGCTATTGGATACCGTTATGATAGCATCTGCGCGGCGGGCTACATGCGGGATGAGCGTCCGGTCGAGCGCCAGCTTCTTGAAGCGATGCAGGCGCGGTGTGACGAAGAGCGTCATGTCGTAGATGGTGACAATGTAAGGGCAGCTAGAGGTCAGAGGGGCCAGGTAGTTGGTGAAGTGGCAGATGTCGGGGCGGACTTCACGCAGGGCGCGGGGCAACATAGCCTGCATCCAGGCAGCGCGTATCCTGAACAGATGGCGGTCGTATAGTATCTCTCCCCCCAGGCGTGCGTGAGCCTTCACATCCTTGTTGGCGAACAGGATGTACCTGTGCTCAGGGGCCATAGCCATAACGCTGCTCAACAGGTTCTCGGTGTAGTAACCGACACCCGATTTGCAGCCATACAGAGCGGAAGCTTCTAGTCCTATCAGCATCTTTTTCTTCGTTGGAAAGTTGGAAAGTTGGAAAGTTGGAAGGTTGGAACGCTCAAACCTTCCAACTTTCCAACTTTCCAACCTTGTAACGTTCCAACCCCCAACAGCAGCCAAAATATAACGTACAATGGCGTGGAGAACAAGAAATAGTCCAGGAAGCCGTGAAAGAAGAAGGCTGCCAGGCTTGCCCCTGTTCCCAAGCCGATTGCCCACCCGGCATCTACCGGCCCGCGCAATATGGCGCGCATCGCTGACCAAAGGGCCAGGCCACTCAGCCAGAGAAATGCCAGACCGCCCAGTATCCCCAGGTTGGTGAACATTTCGATATAGGTGTTATTCGTAAAGATATTCTTGTTCCAACTCGTAACGCCTTCATACTGGCCGCGCAGGTTGCGGAAACCGTCCGGTCCAACGCCGGTGATAGGGTGCGCCAGGAACATTTTGAGAGCCGATTTCCAGAGCTTACTGCGCTCGACGGTATCGGCATCGGGCGCTATGTACGCACTCACCGGAGCAGGCATCCTGGTGACGGGAGCCTTTCGGTGATTGGGGCTTGCGGAAGCCTGGGCGACTTCGTGCCGGGTGGTGGCGCTCTGGATGCCCGTTTTATACGCAAACCAAACTACCCGCTCCTGGACGAGATCCCATTGCAGATAGTATACGCCCGGCCTGGATGGAGCCACCACCGAAGCGTCAACCATAATGCTCTCGCCCGGATTCACATTGCGGGGCAGAGGGGTGCGCACGCCCTCAAAGACCAACGCCGTTTTCCTGTCTTCGCTCAACCAATGATAGCTGACGTGTATGGGTAGAACGCCCTGCGCCTGCCAGACCATAGGGCCGTCGTTGCGCAGGGTTAGAGGCACTGTTACCCAATCGCCAGCCGAAAGGGGTGGGACCGTGCCTGGCTGGTAGGCCACATTGTACCAGTTGCGATCATTCTCGGTGGTGAGCCTGAGCCTGAAAATAGGCTGAGTCGTGTAGATATATGCCACCGCCAGCAGCATCGTTAGACCCGCCAGCGCCAACGATTTCAACAAGATAGGTTTTACGTTGGCTATGTTGGCGCTTTCAGCAGAGCGCCCTCTCACGAAGGCCGCGCCAGCAAACATCAGCAACGCGATGCCCACACCCGCCAGCGCCGCACGGCTAAGAGTGAGTAGGAGAGCCATTGAGAAGACGCCAAACAACACGAAGGCGGCGACCCGCAACAAATTGCGGATTGCGGATTGCGGATTGCGGAGTAGTAGCCCCAAATCCGCAATTCCCTCTAACAGCCGCCTGGACGAGAAGAGCACGGCCAGTCCGAGGACGATGGGGAGCACCATCTCAAAGTACATAGCAGCGCCGTTGGCATACTCGAAGCTGCCGCTCAATCTCAATGCGCCGCCCACCGTAGTGGGCATAGGCTTGAAAGCCATCAGCAGCGCACCGTCGATATCGAACCAAGGCGCGAATTCGAGCAAGCCCAGGACGGCAGAAATCAGGGCCGCTCCTACGAGCGTACAGAGGGCGACAAGCAAACGCCTGGTGGTTCGTAAAGTTTCCCATACAGAGGCCAGCACAACCGCGCCCATGACCAGCCGGTAAGTAAACTGAACGCCAAGCGATTTGTATTCTCCGAAGAGCGTAGAAATGATGGAGGCTGAGAGCAGAGCGAGTACGGGCCACAGCAATGGCAGGCGCAGCAGGCGTTGCCTGGCGGCAGGGTCAACCAGCATCTTGAGCGTCCATATAGCCGCGAGCGCCAGT
>JBBQIC010000327.1:0-4683 GCA_038324555.1 Chloroflexia bacterium | reverse complement strand
CTCCCTTGCCACGACACAGGCCGCGCCCACGAACTTCAGTCAGCGCAAGATAGCCAACGACAAAGCAGCTTTAGCGGAAGTGTTCGATAGATTTGAGCGGTGGCAAACTGCACGCGCTACCCTACAGGTACTAAACCTAATAGCGGCTTTATGGGCTTTGGCCGCAGCACAGAATAGCCGTAAGTATTAGAGGAGCAAACTTGTGAGCAGCACCGATGAAAGAGCAAGAAAAGGGCATGAAAGAGCCTTTAGTCCTGAGCGCAGCGAACGGGGTGAGCGGGGGTCGGGCCAGACCCTTGCCGAGGCGTTAGACAAGATTGAGCGCGTGCGCCAGGTTCGGCGCCAGAAGTTCCACCTGCGGGACGACCGGATCACCTTTAGTCATGGGAGCGGCGGCAAAGCTACACACAACCTGATAGAGGGAGTGTTCGCACCTGCCTTCTCTAATCCCCTGCTCGACCGCATGGACGATGCGGCCACGTTCTCCGTGCCAGGGAGAAGGGAGTTGGGCGAGGGAGTAGAATTAGGGGATACTCCCTCGCCCAACTCCCTTCTCCCTATGGTCGCCTTCATCACAGATACCTACGTCGTAAGCCCGCTCTTCTTTCCGGGAGGCGACATCGGCAAACTGGCCGTGCATAGCACTGATAATGATCTCGCCATGTCTGGCCCTGCACCGCTCTACTTGTCGGCTGGTTTTATCCTGGAAGAGGGGTTTCCGATGGAACAGTTGCGTCGCATCGTTCAGTCTATGGCGGACGCGGCGCGTGAAGCGGGTGTGAGCATCGTAACGGGGGACACTAAGGTAGTGCCGCGCGGTAAGGCGGACGGGGTGTTCATCAATACGGCGGGCGTAGGCGTAGTACAAATAAGCTGGCCCATAGGGCAGGCCCATGCGCGGCCAGGGGATAAAGTGCTTTTGAGCGGGCCGGTAGGCGACCACGGCATAGCGATCATGATGGCCCGCGAGGCGCTGGATATAGAGACCGATGTGCAGAGTGATACCGCGCCTCTGAACGGCCTTGTAGCCGCGTTGCTGCGGGCGGCAGGCGCAGGAGTCCACTGCCTCAAAGACCCCACCAGGGGCGGTGTGGCTACCTCACTGAATGAGATAGCGATGACTTCCGAAGTATCTATCGCCCTTGATGAGCAGGCGATACCCGTGCGGGCGGGGGTGCGCGGGGCTTGTGAAATCCTGGGCTTGGACCCTCTGACAATCGCTAACGAAGGTAAGTTGCTGGCTATCGTAGCTGCTGAGGTGGCGGATGCGGCGCTACAAGCCATGCGCGACCATCCGCTTGGGCGTGAGGCGGCTATCATCGGGGAAGTGCGGTCGGAGCCGGTTTCTATGGTATTCTTGCGCACGGATATAGGTGGTACCCGCGTGCTGGACATGCTCGTGGGCGACCTACTGCCGCGCATTTGTTGAAGAAACGCCAGGGTGGGAGAATTGCATCAACCCCCCCACGAAGACATATCGGAGAGGGGTTGAAGCCGTTACACAGCGTTCAGAGCTGTATTATGCTGCTTGCTCGTCAGTTTCGCCGTCTCCTGGGTCGATTGCCTCTAAATCTTTTTTCGTGATTGTAAGATAGGCGACGGTGATTAGGATTGCAGTAAGGAAGAGCGCGCTTGTTACAACTGTACCCAGCTCCAGACCACCATCGTCGTGGGTTTGGGACAAGTAGTCACCTATTGAGGCTCCGAGGGGCCGAGTCAAAATGTAGGCGATCCAGAAGGCCAACACCGCGTTCATCTTGAACCGCAGGTGGGCGACGGTCACGGCCGCAATCAATGCGCCGAACAGCACCGCTGACAACGGGTAGCCCAGATTGAGACTTTCCGCCGTGAGGTCACCCGCCGCAGTGCCCAAAGCGAAGGTGAACAGAACGGCTAGCCAATAGAACCCTTCCCGTCGCATCGTGTGGATAAAATGGATGGACAGGGTTCTCTCACTCGCGTACCACGCCGCGAAGATCACTGCCAGTGCAATGCTGAAGACGATGGTGGTCGTCTGTAAAGACACCCCGAACTTGTCTGTCAAGTTGTCGGTGATTAGCGTGCCGACAATACTGATCAGGACGACCGCGAGCCAGTATATGCCCGGCACATACTTCCTGGACCTAAACTGGAAGAAGAGCGTGAGGACCAACAGGCTACTCATGATCAAGGTTGTCTTGGTCAAACCCAGGTTCAGTTGCGCGCTCAGGAAGTCTGCGGCGGTCTCGCCTACAGTAGTGCATAAGATTTTAATGATCCAGAAGTAGAGGGTAACTTCCGGCACTTTGCTTAACATTAGGCGGCCTATCGCGGAGGCATCGTTTCCTCGCCAATTCCTCGTTAACGTCATAGGTGAATTACTCATATCTACTCCTTAAATTATTGCAATTATTCCGATTTTCTTTCTCTGTTCCGTTGCTACTCGTTGACCATGGCTTGTTCCTTTCGATATGCCACTTCTAGTGACCAATGAATATCCGCTTTCACATGCGGACAAGCTGAATAGACGTTCTACTATAGAGCATCCCGTGACAGCGTCGTGAGGTGTATCAACGAGGCGCTCGGTTCAGGATTTCATTATGGCGGCTAATGATGAAGATTAGATTAAAAGGCGATTGCATCTAATTGAAAGGGTGTCGCCCAAGTGTATTGACAGGTGAAGAACATAGTGGTAAGGTACGCAAACAGCACAGCTATCCAGGGACGTATAGAGGTTGTGGCGAGCGACAGGCCGCGAGTGCATAATTAAGCGCTGAGTTGGAGAAGCAACATAGTATGGCAGAAGGCGAAAGTCCCAGCACATGCACAGAGCCATCGCTACCCAACCCGCCCGATATGCTTGGTGGACCTCCCACGCATCGCCTCTATATTAGCCTGTTACAGGCACGGAGAACGCGGAGATCTCGCCAGCTACGATTGCTACGACGGGTAGGAGCTCTTTTGCTGTTGGTAGCGTCGCTGGGCTTGGTGTCGGCGCTACCAGCTAACAACGTATCCCTTTTGCACGGGGTCTCTGCTTCGCATTCTATTTCTCCGCTTACTTCCGCCCCTTCTGTTACTACAACTTCTACAACTTCTACAACTTCTACTTCGTCTGGCTCATCGCCCATGCACGCTGTTACAGGGACTAACTCGCCACCGAGACCAGGCGCGTTGGTAGAACCGGCTGCACCTCGGACGCCCAATGCAACACCAGCTTCGGCGGGGACGATCAGCGTGGGCAGTCAATTGCCTCTGTATGGTCGGCGTATCGGACTTGATCCAGGACATGGGCCACGCGGTGATCTTGGAGCCGTGCTTGTCGATCCCAGTACAGGCAAGCTCCTATTGTCAGAGGCCGAGTTCAACCTGGATGTCGCGTTGCGCTGCCGCGATTTGCTGCGCGCTCGCGGGGCCACTGTTACGCTCACCAGGGAGACCGCCGATACCTTTACCGCTCCCTGGCCCGCCGACGCCAATGGGGACGGTATAGAAGGAGCATTGGGCGATGACTTGCAGGAACGGATAGATATACTCAATCACTTCCATGCTGAAGCTTTTCTGAGCATCCATGCAAACGGCGGCATCGCGAGCGCGAGTTCAGGGGCGCACAGCGATATACAGGTAGTATATTGTGGCACGTCCGACTGCACCTTTCCGGCGCAGAGCAAGCAGTTGGGCCAGATGGTGTTCGATCAACTCAGGAGCAAGCTGCTGGCGGCTGGTTACGCGGCGCAGGGAAGCCAACTGGTTACCGACCTGGACGCCGATTCCGCCAACCCACCGCAGCATTTGTTTTTGCTCGGTCCGGTTGACCCGCCCAGGCACGTAAGGGGCACTCTGATGCCGGGCGTCGTATCCGAGTCGCTCTACGTAACGTCACCGCGGCAAGCAGCCGAACTCAAGAAGAGCAACGTGCGCCAGGCAATTGCACTGGCTTATGCCGACGCACTACAAGCCTATCTTACGGTTAGCCATGCCGAGGGCAATATTGGAGACCCAGGGTACACTGATAGGGCTTACGCAGAGACGATAGACGACGGACGATAGACGATGTATATTTTGCGTAAGTCCTGACTGAGTCTACAGCGTTTCTTCATACGACAACCAGCTTTGGCTTTTTACTACCCGCCAGTACCGCCCGCACTGTGCGATTGCGCCCCCGGCCCTTGGCCCGATAAAGCGCGGCGTCCGCTGAACCTACCAGGGCGTCTTCGTCGGCTGCATTCACGCCGACGCCTGCGATACCAACGCTGATAGTCAACCCCAGCGCGATTGAGCTTTGCGCATCATTAGACCTGGAAACGAAGCGACCGGAGGCTACAACACACCGCAGCCGGTCCGCTACCACATGGGCATCTTCAACCGTCGTCCTCGGCATGATGATTGCAAACTCTTCGCCACCATAGCGGGTCGGAAAGTCAGTCTCGCGCACAGTCTCTCTGACTAGCAGGGCCAGCCAGCGTAATACTTCGTCGCCCATTCGGTGGCCATAGGTGTCGTTTACACATATCAGGGAACGCATATTGCTACTTCGATATAGCCTTCAACACTGGAAGCCGTTGCTCAACAGCGATTGGAGGTTGTTTATCGCGCGCAATGCGGTTTTAGCAATAGGTCCAAATGAAGTCCCTAATTAGGCGTAAGTGTTCAGAATAGGGTAGAGGAAAATCTATCCGTAGGGGCGAACCTTGTGTTCGCCCT
>JBBQIC010000326.1:0-4684 GCA_038324555.1 Chloroflexia bacterium | reverse complement strand
ACGGGCGCTCGTGACCGGGGCGGGCGGATTTGCGGGTGGGCATCTCATGTCCTACCTTGAAGAGATCACGAACTGGCGGCTGTATGGCAACGCCCATATGGTCCCGGAGGTGCCTCATAACACCGAGCGCGCCGAGTGGGTTACTACCGACCTTACAGACCGAGGGCAGGCCGCCGCGCTCGTAGACCGGGCCAGGCCCGCCTACGTGTTCCACCTGGCGGCGCAAAGTAACGTACCGTTGGCCTTCAAGGACCCTGAAGGCACGATCATGAACAACGTCGTAGGGCAACTCAACCTGCTCGACGCTCTACGAGAATCGTCGCCGGATGCGCGAGTGCTCGTAGTCGGCTCCTCCGAGCAGTACGGGTTGGTCCGGCCCGAAGACGTGCCGATCGGCGAAGATACTCCCATCCGGCCTAATAACCCATACGCCGTAAGCAAGATAGCGCAAGACGCGCTCGCGCTGCAATACTTTCTCACCTACGGCCAGAAGATCATCAGAGTGCGTCCCTTCAACCACCTGGGACCCGGCCAGAACGAGCATTTTGTGGCCGCAGCCTTCGCTCAACAGATTGCGCGTATCGAGGCTGGCAAGCAAGAGCCGATCATCTACGTAGGCAACCTGGAGGCCGAGCGCGACTTTACCGATGTGCGCGATATGGCGCGCGCCTATCATCTGGCTATCACCAAGGGCGAACCTGGCGATGTGTACAACATCGGATCGGGCCGGGGCTATACGATCCAATGGCTGCTGGACACGTTGCTCTCGATGAGCCACGTAGCCGTCGAAGTGAAGCAAGACCCCGCCCGTATGCGTCCGTCGGACATCCCGACAAACGTGTGCGACAACACCCGCTTTACCATGCGAACAGGCTGGGAACCGCGCGTCCCCCTGGAAGAGACATTGCGCGATGTGCTGGAGTATTGGAGGAAACGTGAAACGTGAATTACGCTAAACAAGTTTCATGCATATTCATGACCTATTCAGGTAGTAGCTGTATGCTACTCCAGACTATACAGCCATAACGCTCGTTGTATCTACGGTACTGTTTGGTCTATAATAGTGCAAAGAACATACGGAGGCCAAGTCTTGAGAGTTCTGATAACAGGCATAACCGGTTTTGCTGGCAGCCACATGGCAGAGATGCTACTGAAGCACCCGGGCGTGGAGATATTTGGCATTTACAGACGGCGTAGCCGATTGGACAACCTGAGTGACTTGCGCGACAAGTTGTTTATGATCGAGCCTGGTGTCGCTGACAAAGAGACTATTCAGAGCGCATTTGCACCGGGCAAGATAAACATCATAGACTGCGATTTGCTCGACCCATTCAGCGTGCAAAAGCTGATAGGCTCGGTGCGTCCGGACCGCATCTTTCACCTTGCGGCGCAGAGCCACGTGCCCACCTCCTGGAACTCCCCTGCCGCCACCCTTCAGGACAATATAATGGGCCAGCTCAATATATTCGAGGCAGTGCGCCAGGCCGGAATAGACCCACTGATACAGATAGCAGGCTCCTCTGAAGAATACGGCATGGTGTACCCCGACGAAGTGCCTATGCGCGAATCCAACCCTTTACGACCCCTGTCGCCGTATGCGGTTAGCAAGGTCGCCCAGGAGATGCTCGCTTACCAGTACCACCAGAGCTACGGCATCAAGAGCATCGTGTCTCGCGGCTTCAACCACAGCGGGCCGCGCCGGGGCGAGAACTTCGTCGATTCCTCGTTTGCGCGACAGGTAGCCCTCATCGAAAAGGGCAAGCAAGAGCCTGTCATAAGCGTAGGCGACCTCACCAGCAAGCGCGACTTCACCGATGTGCGCGATATGGTGCGCGCCTATTGGCTGCTGCTGGATAAGTGTGAGCCAGGAGACGTATATAATATAGGCTCAGGCAACACACGCCCCATGCAGGAAGTGCTTGATATGCTCCTCGGCATGTCGCGCGTCAAGGTAGACGTAAAGGTTGACCCAACGCGCCTGCGCCCTTCTGACGTGATGATACTCTGGGCCGACTCGTCCAAGTTCATGGAAGCCACAGGCTGGCAGCCCACGATACCATATGAACAAACCCTGCGCGATTTGCTGGATTACTGGCGAGAGAGAGTGTAAGTGAAAAGCAAAATCCCCACTGCGTGGGGATTTTGCTTTTCATGCTGGCCCCGTGGGGCTGGCTGCCTGTTTGCCGTCCACCATTGCAAATGCGATAAGCGCGCTGGCTGCGGCTAATCCGGCGCAAATGAGCACTGCGAGGCGGAAGGCCGCTACGTAAGATTCGTCTAATGCGTTCTTGAGCGTTAGCTGTGTATTGTTGTTGACACCGTTGGGTATCTCCGCCCCGGCCAACTTGATCCTCTGAGCGTCGAAAGCCTGGCGGACCTGGGGCGACAGGGATATGCTTGCCAGGTGGCTGTCCAGGCTGCTGTTGAAAGCGGCGAACACCACGATGCCGAGTGCGGCGATGGCAAGCAGCCCGGCTGTGCGCGAAACCGCATTGTTGATGCCCGACGCCAGGCCCGAGTGGCTGCTGTCCACCGCGCCCATTACGGTCGTTGTCAAAGGGGCCACAGTAACCGCCATACCCACCCCCAACACCAGTATGGCAGGGAAAAAGGTCGTCCAGTAGCTTCCGCCCACGCCGGGCACGGCAAACAAAGCAAATCCGACGGCGGAAATCGCCGGGCCAAGCACCAGGGGCAGCTTCGAGCCATAGCGCGTTATCAGCCCACCCGACCACCGCGAAAGCACAGACAGCAGCAGGATGAAAGGCAGAAAAGACGCCCCGGCTGCGGTGGTGGAATAACCCTGGACCTGTATCAGGTTGAAGGGCAAGAAGAAGAACATGCCACTCAGCGCCCCATATAGCAATAGCGTCAGCAAGTTCGCGCCGCTAAACGTCCACGAGCGAAAGAGCGACAGGGGCATCATCGGGGACCGGGTGCGTGCCTCCACAACGAGGAAGAACGCCAGCGCAACCGCGCCAACCACTATCGCGCCGAGCACGAGTGGATTGCCAAGGCCGCGATTGGACGACTCGATGAGTCCGTAGACAAGCAGCCCCAGGCCGGTTGTCACGAATAGAGCGCCCGGCCAGTCCAGGCGGCGACCCCCCATGCTAACGTCACGGCTCTCCGGCACGCGCCAGTAGCACAGAGCCAGCACCGCAACCGCCAGAGGCACGTTGATGAAAAAGACCCAGCGCCACGAAGCGTGCTCAATCAGGAAGCCGCCGAGCACAGGGCCTAACGCCGTGGTTATCGAGGTAGCGCCCGACCAGGTGCCGATTGCCCGCCCGCGCCTTTCTGCGTTGAAGTATGCGCTGATGATAGCCAAACTGCCAGGCACGAGCAGCGCGCCTCCCACACCCTGCACCGCCCGCGCCGCGATTAGCTGCCCTGGATTAGACGCGAAGCCGCACCACACAGAGGCCAGCGTAAAGAGGACGGTTCCTAGACTAAACACGCGCCGCCGTCCAAATTGGTCCCCCAGCGACCCACCAACAAGGAGCAGCGCGGCCAAAAACAGCGTGTACGCCTCGATGACCCACTGCACATCGGACACGGTAGCGCCGATGTCGGCCTGTAGAGCGGGCAAGGCGACATTCACGACCGCCCCATCAATAAATACCATGCTCGACCCAAGGATCGTTGCCGCCAGCACCCACGGCCTCGCAGCCTGCAGGGCGCCGGTGTCTCTCACCTGCGGCGCGGATAGCATTACACCCTCGTCACGAGGCGGTCGAGCAATGTTGGACATGATTTGTTCCTACTTTCAGCACGCCCGTCAGATGAACCTTTGGGCCGCGTTTACGGAATCCACCTGCGCGGGCAGTGCTGACCCCATTGGGTCGCTTGTAAGTATAACATGCGTAAAACTTGCTCTTTTCTTTATCCGTAATCGTTCAGTCGTAGGGGCAGGCCCCTGTGCCTGCCCCTACGTTTAGACGATTACCTTTATCCTTACCCTGGCACAGAGTTTGCGGTAAAATAGACTGTAGGAGGAATGCCGCCATGCCTGATGTTCAAGCAGTAATATATTCGACACATACATGACCCTGGTGCAGCCGAGTGAAGGAGTTTCTTTCACAGCATGGAGTACCCTGGACCGAAAAGTACGTTGACACCGACCGCGCAGCCGCTATGGAGATGATACGCGCCTCCGGGCAGACGGGCGTGCCAGTGACCATCATAGGGGACGAGGTAGTAGTGGGCTTCGACCGCCCACGCCTGGAACAGATACTCGCCTCGACGCCCTCAGGCTCGCCCACGCGCAATGGACGCATGCCGCTTGGCGCAAGAGTAGCAGACGCTGCTAACTATGCTCTTCGGGGTGGCAAAGCGACGCCAGGAGCATATGTTGGAGGCGTGAACCTCGGTTCGCCCGCCGAAGTCGCGGGTTTGAGAGCGGGAGACATTGTCACGGCTGTAGACGACACGCCCGTCAATTCGGTTGACGAACTCTCAAAGGCCCTGAAGGGAGCCAGGAGCAATAACGTGAAGCTATCGGTAACGCGAGGAGCCACCACGCGAGAGGTGCGGGTGCAGATGTGAACGGACGATAGACGATAGTATCGACAGCCATCGTCCTTCGTCCATCGTCTATCGTCCATTTGACACTAACCATCACACGGTGTTATACTCGCGTCACAATCGAATATTGGCATAACGCAGAGGTCGCCCAAAGCAC
>JBBQIC010000325.1:0-4692 GCA_038324555.1 Chloroflexia bacterium | reverse complement strand
ACGTGGCGACCACGCTGGCTGGGGGGACTACTCCGGGCCGGCCCTCTCTCTCCACCCCCCAAACCTCTCTGTCGGGAGAGTGGGCTGGCACGGAGTAGTCCCCCAAGCCTACGAGGCACGGTTGTCCTTCTATACCCTACGCTTGATACGCATGGGCGAACCTTGTGTTCGCCCTCTTGACGAAGCCGAAGCGGTATGCAGAGAGGGCGAACACAAGGTTCGCCCCTACGGAGTACCCCTAACTCCTCTGAAAATAGAAAGGGCAAACCCCGTAGGGGCGCACGGCCATGCGCCCCTACATCTGAACACCTACACTCCCACAGCTATACATTGGGGGTAGTCCCCGAAGGGGGACTTTGCCGCTATGTAGCCCGCGAGTTTAGTCGCCGGGCGTCGTCGGCTTGCCCGGTTGTTGGGGTCAAAACGTCTTGCTATAAAACAAAGGGGCCACTCGCGTTGCAACGCGAGTGGCCCCTTTGTTTTATAGCCTATTACGGAGTCGGGCTTATGGGGCTTGCTCCGCACTGGCCGAAGTTGCCCTTCATGAGGTTGAAGTCGACGGTGGTGACCGCGTTATCGCCGTTGAAGTCGGCCCTTGCATCGTAACCTGGGTCGCCCTGCGACTTGCCAAAGGTATTCTTCAGGATACCGACATCCTGGACGCTTACGCAGTTGTCGTTGTTGGCGTCGCCCGCCCTGAGCAGGCCCATTTCCTGTGTAGTAAAGCCAGACGACACGCTGACACTGCCTGAGTTAGCCATCGTTTGCGGGTTCTTGACGCGCCAGTTGTAATTTCCGGCGGCGGGCGCTGTAACGGTGAAGTTGCCGCTCGCGTCCGTAGTAGTGCTGTAATCGCTCTCAGGTCCGCCACTTGCCAGGCGCAGTGTAAAGGTGACGGGTACGCTTTGCAGAGCATTGGGTTGGGCGGGCCTGCCCTGTATTGTCACGTGGCCCTGGAGTTGTGCCGCGTTGGGCGTGGGAGAAGGCGCAACCACATGAATAACATAATCCGTATAGAGCGCGGGATTGCTTACCAAGTTGCCGTTCTGCTCTACGATCTCCGTATCGCGCTCAAGAGGCGCAGGAGGAGCGAACTGCCAGTGGATAATACTATCACCCGCCGCGACCCCGCACCAGGCGGTCTGGGCAACGTGGAAGTCGCCTGTCGCAGCTGGGTTGCCAAGCGCGCCCGATGCGAAGGCGAAGGAGCCAGGGCCGATTGCCACTCCTCGGAAGGTGCAGTTGCCTGGGCCGTTGCAGGTCTCGTTTTGCAGTGTAGCATCGAAGACCACGTTGTCGGCGGTAACCACGCTGGTCAGCACGCAACCCGCCTGGGCTGTATCAACCAACTGGATTATCGAGTTGTTGTATGTCATGTAGTTTTGCGTGGCGTTGATGCTGCTCGAACCTGCGTTGACCCGCATGTCAAGGGTGAATTTGGTCCCAACCTGCACTGTCATAGGCCCTGCGGGCACGAGATAGGCATAGGCGTCGGTAGTGGCGGGCGTGTCGGTGCGTGTCGGCGTCGAGGTGGTCGTGAATGTGGGGGTTGACGTTCTGGTGGGGGTGATAGTAGGCGTCCGGGTAACGGTCGGCGATGACGTGCGCGTGGGCGATGCTGTAGGAGTAAAAGTTGGCCCTGCTGTGCAAGAGGGGAACTTGAACGAGCCTATACGGGTCTGCCAGGGCGCGCCGCCAGTGCTAGGCATGTACTCAGTCGTGTACCAGAAGGTGCAGTCGTCTACTGGGTCTATTGTTATATCGCTGTAGTCGCCCCACCTGCTGCCCGTGCCCGTCTGCGAGCCGGAGCCAGCGATGAGGGTGGTCTCACCCTGGGGCAAGGTGCTCACGGGGTCGCTAACCAGACGTCCGGTGTAGCGTATAGATGGGAACACAGTGGCGCCGTTCGAGACGCTGAAACCGAGCGCCATATCACCCAGGTGGTCCATAGCTACGCTGCCCATCCAGCGATGGTCGGCGTCAGGCGAGTACGTGCTCTGCTGGAATATAGAGGGCGTGCTACCATTGGGGCTGCGGATTTCGTACCAGCGTATGCCCGCGTGGTCCGCGCCGTTGGTGTCAACAGTGTGATTGATAACCAGCGACTCGTGATCGCCGAAGTTGCGATAGGCCAGGCGGAACATGAAGCGGTCTGCAATCGCGTCCAAGCCTACGGTCGTGCTGGGCTGAGGTATGCAGCTTCTGCCTCCTCCACACATGTTCGAGTCGAAGGTCGCGGTGGTAAGATTCCTGCTGGTGAACGTTGAGTTGGCGGGCACGCTCCAATCTACGTGGAACTTGTAGAGAGTGAGGGTGCTGCTGCCGCTAAAGGTGGCGAAGAAGTTGGGTTCGCCCGCTGGAGGCGGCGTGGAGCCGTCCAGGTCGCTCGGCATTATGTTGTAGCTGGTTAGGCTTTTCTCAATATAGGTAGCAGCGGGCTGACCCTGGAGCATAAGGCTGCGGTTGAAGGCTATAGCGGCAGAGCCTGAGCCGCCGTTGAACTTGTTGGCGCTCATGTAGTAAGCGTCGGGCCACATACCCAGGTGGGGATAGTCATAAAAGACGCTGGTGCTCAGTTGGAACCAGTAGCGGTAGTAAGAGCCGGTTGGGTCTGGCGTTGTTGAGATGGCTATGCACTCACCATACGGGTTGGACGAAGTGAACTGACTGACGAGCCATCGGTCTGCCAATTGATCGTACAAGACAATAGGATCGCCGCTGTTGTTGGCCTCGCACGGGCCGCCGAAGCCGCTCCATATCTGGTTGCCGTTCACCGGACCGTATACGGAGGCACCGCTCTTGTTGAATATCTGCAACGACAGGTTCGCCATCTGCACGAAGTGGTTGGGGCCGACCTCGCCGTTGGTGTCGGGCGGGTAAACGCCGTTGCGATTGCCCAGACCGTTGAAGTTCATTATCGGCGCGGGCATGAGTGGCGCGGCGAGCCAGTTTTGCACTACGGGGTCTTTGCCCTCGGCTCCTATGCTGAAGTTGGGCGTAACCGGGTTCTCCGGCGCTTCCATTTTCCCCTTCGTAAGTGGCAGGGGCTTCATGTCGCGCAGGGGTATTGACACGTCGTTCTTGGCTGAGTGGCCGACTGTCGTATGACCTGGAACGCCAACGGGGGCCTTTGCCTCGCTTCCTGTTGTGATGGGAGCAGCAACGCCGTTAGGCGCGCTGGGGCCGGGAAGATTGGCTCCCTGGGAAGCAGCAGCGCCTGCTGAGGCGTTGCCCTGCGTATGTGACGCCTGGCTTCCCGCCCATGATATGCCTAATACGAGAACAAGAGTGACCAATCCGTATATTGTCTTGGAAAAATGCCTTTTAGTTAAGTGGTAGAACATCTTTATCCTTTATGTGGCGGAGTTAGATAATTATAAACGTTGTTTTCCAGACGCAGTGAAAGAGTCAGTATGTATATTCTACGCTCGTTGCCTGTATATTGTATTATGATTGTGAATTGCCTGGGGTATGAGGGTCGTGTGGGCCAATCAATAAGCTCTCTCGGCAGCAGTTATGCTGCCTGGCAGATACGATGCGCTTTCGCGCACCAGCAAGTAGCGGTTAAGTATAATAGTTCGAGCCGGACAGCACGTTCCGCCTGAACGCTGTCCTTATGGTTGAATCTATTATGCTACCGAATGGCCCCCGTAACTACTATGAAAAGTAGCTTGTCGCCGTTACTAAAATATTACCAACTTGTAATAACCTTTGTCAAGTTTATTGAGAAATTGAGAAAAAGAAAGAGGGATGCCAGCCACAACGTGGCTGGCATCCCTCTTTCTTTTTATCGAGCTATGGCGTTGGACTGATGGGGGCTGCCCCGCACTGTCCAAAGGTGCCTTTGATCAGGTTGAAGTCGGTAGCGCCAACGGTTGTGTCACCATTGAAGTCGGCGCGTGGGTCGTAGCCTGGGTCTCCAACATGCTTTCCAAAGGTATTTTTCAGTATGGTGAAATCCTGGACGTTAACGCAGTTGTTATTGTCGGCATCGCCCTCCCTGAGCAATCCCATCTCCTGCTGGGTAGTGCCACCCGACGGTATCGTGACGCTGCCTGAGTTAGCCAGAGTCTGCGGATTCTTGACGCGCCAGTTGTAAGTTCCTGGACCCGGAGCCGTGACGGTGAGGAAGCCGCTCGCGTCGGTGTTCTGCGATGGGTAGTTGACCTCGGTCGTGCCCAACTTGAGGGTCAGAGTGACCGGCACGCTTTGCAGAGCGTTGGGTTGCGCTGGCCTCCCCTGTATGGTCACGTGGCCCACGAGTTGTGCGTTGGCAGGCGTCGGAGAAGGCGCTACCACGTGGATAACATAGTCCGTGTAGAGGTTGGGGTTATGCACCAAATTGCCGTTCTCGTCTACTATCTCGGTGTCACGCTCTAGAGGCGCGGGCGGGGTGAATTGCCAGTGGAGTACCGCATCGCCCACTGCACTCGCGCACCACGCTGTCTGTGCCACCCGAAAATCTCCCGTCTGCGGCCCATTAGCTAGCGCGCCAGAGGCGAAGGCAAAAGAGCCTGGGCCGATTGTGACTCCTCGGAAGGTGCAGTTGCCGGGGCCGTTACACGTCTCGTTTTGCAGTACAGCGTCGAAACCCGTCGGGTCGCCGGGCGAGCAGCCAGGCACGCCGCAAAGATCCGCCGTGACGGTGCTGGTGAGCACGCAGCCCGGCTGGGAGACGTTGACCAACTGCAC
>JBBQIC010000324.1:0-4695 GCA_038324555.1 Chloroflexia bacterium | reverse complement strand
GGAACCAGCCTGGGCGGTAGTGAAGCTGCTACCGTACAGGCTTACCGGGAACGGCAGATTGATGGCCGTATGGCAGTCGTCGCAGTGGTTGCCTATATCGGTCGTGCCTGGCACGATTGCGGCGCTTGACGACGTAATTACGTAGTGCGAGCCGGATGGGCAAGGCGTGTTGGTGGGTGTGAAGGTGTTGGTGGGTGTATTGGTTGAGGTTGGCGTGGCGGTAGCGGTGGGAGTGTTGGTTGGGATGGGCGTGGAGGTGGGCGTGCTGGTAGACGTAGGCGTATCTGTAGACGGGACGCCTACGAGCAGCGCATACTGCCGGGTAGCGCCTATATAGTGGGCGTCTACCGCCTGCACGGTGAAGGTGTAGGTTCCTGTTGAGGTGGGAGTGCCTGAGAGCACGCCGCTTGCGTCCAGGGTGATGCCGGGTGGCGGGCTGCCTGAGCCGGGCACTATCCTGAAGGAGTAGGGCGCGAGGCCGCCTGTTGAAGTGATGGTCTGGGTGTAGAACGCACCAACCGTGCCCCCAGGCAGGGTGGAGGGGGTTATGCCCAGTTGGGGCGCTTGCCCCTGGCTGTTGTCACCCCAGCAGGAGAGAGTGCCGTCTGTCCTCACCCCACAATTGTGATTCAAGCCTGCGGAGACGAGGGTGAATGTGCCTGTGGGTGCGTTTAGTTGCCCATAGTTGTTGTCACCCCAGCAGGAGGGGGTGCCGTCTGTCCTCACCCCACAATTGTGATACCCGCCTCCGGATACGAGGCTGAATGTGCCTGTGGGCGGGGTGGCTTGCCCAAAGCTGTTGAGACCCGAGCAGGAGAGAGTGCCGTCTGTCCTCACACCACAACTGTGATACTCGCCTGCGGAGACGCTGGCTGCGTAGCCGGATACGCCGGAGCTTGCTCCCCTGGCCCTGTCTGGGGCGCGTGCGGCTGGGGGCTGACGGCTGACGGCTGATAGCCGACGGCCATCCTGGGTGCGCCTGCCGAGGCGACGCTGCCCAGGCCCAAGAGGGCAACGGTCAGCAACTGCAACATATAAAGGAGCAGATGAGAACGCCACGTTCTCTTGCGGCTGTGGCTGTTTGCTTTCAGTTCTACTGTGCCGTCTATGCTGTCAACGTATTCCGGTTGCGCAGCAGTGCCCGCACTGCCTGCTCTAGCTCTAATGTGAACTGTCATGCCATATACCTCCGGTTTACCTGTACGTGTTTATTTATTTGTTGTCGCCGAGAGTAAGGAGAAATAGGCTAGTGCGCCCTCAACATAGCCGTGATGGTACGCCAAAACTATTAGCTACCTAAAGCAAGGCAACTCCACAAGCATTAGCGATATCACGAATATTATAGGGTGAAGCTAAGATGTCGTCAATACACAATTTCTGTCTATTTGTATACGATTGGCTCGTCGTTGTGGGGCCTTTCGATTATTACCCTACTACGCACAAGCGTCCTGGTACCCCAGGCCTGTGTGCTTGCCCTGTTGGGACAATAACCAAAAGACTCTATAAGGCTCACGCGACGGTTGCCGATAGCCACGATTTAGTGTTAGAATGAGCGGCGTCCGCTTTTATCTTTTGTTAAGGCAGACACGTTCTTGCACTTTTTTCGGGGATGCTCAACGTTCCAACGTTCCAACCTTCCAACATTCCAACCTTCTAACGCCTATGGCACGTACATACATCGCATTCGACCTTGAAGCTACAGGTATGCAGCCTGATCGGGACGAGGTTATTGAGATAGGGGCAATCAAGTTCAGTGAGGGCCGCATCGTAGGTCGCTGGGAGAGTTTCGTGCGCCCTTCGCAGCCTATCCCTTATAAGGTCACGCAGCTTACGGGGATCAAGCAAAGCCATGTGGCGCAGGCCCCTCTGTTGAAGGATGTAGCTCCCAACCTCCTGCGCTTCGTAGGTGATTCGCCTATTATCGGCCAGTCGGTGGAACTTGATATGGCGATGCTGACACGGGGTGGCATCCATATGAACAACGTGCAGTGGGACACATTTGAACTGGCTACCCTGCTCGTCCCGGAAGCTGCGGTGTACAACCTTCGCGCCATAGCAGCCAAGCTAGGCGTAGACCCCGAAGAGGAACGCGCCCACCGCGCCCTAGCCGACGCCGAACTGACTATGCGAGTGTTCCTGGCGTTGCGCGAGCGCATCGAGGAAATACCTCTCGAGGTGTTGAGCGAGATAGGCCGCGCCACGGCCCATAGCGATTGGCCTCTGCGCTTCCTGTTCCAGGAGGTCGAGCATGAGAAGGCCCACAACGCCTTTTCCTCCGGCCTCGGCTCCTCTATTCGCTCGCAACTTGCCTCCAAAGGCATGTCCGACGCCGAGTTGGACCTGGGTTTCCTGCGCGCTCCCGACGGCGAAAGAGAGGGAGACTCAGCCTCTCACTTTTACGGCTACGAAGACGTGCCCGACGGAACCGGATATGAAGGTCGTTTCCCGATAGACCACACCGAGATAGAGAACATTCTCAAGCCCGGCGGAGCCATGTCAAATGCGGATTTCGGATTTCGGATTGCGGACTCCAACTCGGAAGGGAAAGACCAATCCAAAATCCAAAATCCGAAATCCGCAATTTACGAATACCGTGCTCAACAAGTAGAGATGGCAAAAGCCGTCGCCAGCGCATTCAACAAAGGCCACCACCTTCTGGTGGAAGCAGGCACAGGCACGGGCAAAAGCGTGGGCTATCTACTGCCCGCTATCCTCTACGCCCTGCGCACGGGAGAGCGCGTGATAGTCTCCACCAACACTATCAACCTGCAAGACCAGCTTTTTACGAAGGATTTGCCACTTTTGCAACAAGTGTTGCAGGAGTCGGGAGTCGGGAGTCGGGAGTCGGGTACTGCTAGGGATACCGGCTCCCGGCTCCCGACTCCCGACTCCCGTACAACGTTCCGCTCCGCGCTCCTCAAGGGCAAGAGCAACTACATATGCTTGCGCCGGTGGTATCTGTTCAGGCGCAACCAGCCTTCATCTGTAGAGCAACTGCGCGTGATGGTGAAGGTGCTTATCTGGCTGCCTGAGACCAACACGGGCGACCGCAACGAACTGCTGCTGCTCAATCAAGAGAACGACGTCTGGGGCCACGTCTGCGTGAGCGAAGAAGGCTGTCCGCTCTATGAATGTCGCGTCCGGCAGAAGGGACTGTGCTTCTTCGACAGGGCGCGTAAGCAGGCGCATTCCGCGCATGTGCTTGTGGTGAATCACGCCCTGCTGCTGGCAGACCTGGCGATGGACGGAGGGTTGCTCCCGGAATACGACCGCCTGATCATAGACGAAGCGCACAATCTTGAAGACGAAGCTACGGACGCCCTGGGCTTCACCGTCACCCGCCAGCTAGTGATGCGCCTGCTTGATGAGTTGAGCCTGCCTGTAGGAACTTCCAGCCGCAGGGGCAGGCCCGACGACTTCCTGACTCTGTTGCGTGCTGCACTCTCTGCTGAGGTCTCACGTACACAGAACCAGGGGAGCAATAGCCGGGGCAGGTCTAAAGTGACACGCGAACTGCTGGTAATGATAGACGACATCATAGGGAAGCTGCGCGTGGATATAGAGCGCGCGCGGGAATACGCCTCGGACCTGTTCGCCACTCTCATCACGGTGCTCGACAACTACAACGACGGATATAACGCCTACGACCTGCGCCAGCGAATAACGGAACAGGTGCGCCGCCACCCGATTTGGAGCCAGATAGAGATAATTTGGGACAACCTGCTGCTGCGCCTGAAACAGATAGAGGATGGCCTTTCGCGCATAAGCACGGCGCTCGGCGACCCCGACTGGAGCAGTGGTCAGTGGTCAGTGGTCAGTGAACAGTCTCTGGATGATGATAACTCAAAACTCAAAATCATGCCCTCGAACGAAGTGAAGGGTCAAAACTCAAAACTCCACGACGCTCCCTCTTATGCTGACCTGCTGCTGGAACTGCGCAACAATGTAGTCAACGTGCATAAGATACGCACCGACGCCAACGCCGCCATCACTAACCCAGAAGAAGGCTCTGTCTACTGGCTGGAAGCCCGCGTCAAGGGCGGGGACGTGGCCTTACGCTGCGCTCCCCTGCATGTGGGAGACCTGCTGGACAGATACCTCTTCTCTAAAAAGAAGACCGTTGTGCTCACTTCGGCCACCCTCTCGACCGAGAACGATTTCACCTATACGTGTGAGCGACTCGGCCTGAGTACCGGCGAGCAGTTGCAGCTTTCGTCGCCGTTCGACTACGAGAAGTCGGCGCTCGTCTTCCTTCCCACCGACATGCCTGAACCAGGCACGCCCGGCTACCAGAGACACCTTGAGCTAACCCTGATAGAACTATGTAAAGCATCGGAGGGCCGCGCTCTCGTCTTATTCACGTCGCATAGCGCCCTTCGCGCCACCTACAAGGCGATACAACGCCCACTGGAAGAGGTCGGAATAATAGTGCTTGGACACAACATAGACGGTTCGCGCAGGCAGTTATTGGAGCGATTCAAGAACAACCCCCGCACCGTGCTGCTGGGCACATCGTCGTTCTGGGAGGGCATAGACGTGGTGGGCGACGCGCTATCGGTGCTCGTTATCGCCAAGCTCCCCTTCTCAGTGCCCAGCGACCCGGTCTTCGCCGCCCGCTCCGAAGGCTTCGAGGACGCTTTCAACCAGTACTCCGTGCCCCAGGCCATCCTCAAGTTCAAGCAAGGCTTTGGCCGC
>JBBQIC010000323.1:0-4734 GCA_038324555.1 Chloroflexia bacterium | reverse complement strand
CTTGGCGGCGCGATGGTCAGTTTCGTCCTCAAGAACGCCACCCGCGAGGGAGTCTTCGCCTTCATAGGGCGACTTCGCATGATTACTCCGGCCACCACCCTGGGCGACATGGCGACGTTGGTCCTCTACCCCGCCATGTCTTCTCATCGAGCCGTAGACCCCGAAGTAAGGCAAGCCCTTGGCATAACAGACGGCCTGATACGTCTATCTATCGGCGTGGAGAGCGTGGCTGACATAATTGGGGATTTAGAAGAAGCGTTAGAACGTTAGAACGTTAGAACGTTCCAACGTTCCAACGAATAAAAGGAGCACCAACAATGAAGTTGAAACTGGCAGAGCGGATGTACCGGTTGGGTACGGAGACGGCCTTTGAAGTGGCCGCACGGGCGCGGGCGCTTGAGGCGCAGGGCAAGCCGATTATTCACCTGGAAATTGGGGAGCCGGATTTCGACACGCCTTCTAACGTGCGGCAGGCGGCTTGCGAGGCGCTGGACCAGGGTTACACCCACTATAGCGGCTCTACGGGCATACCGGAGTTGCGCGAGACTATAGCCAAGTATGCGGGCGGCAAGCGTGGCCTGAAGTTCGACCCGGAGAATGTGGTAGTTACGCCTGGGGCCAAGCCAATTATGTTCTACACGATAATGGCGCTGATCGAGCCGGGCGATGAGGTTATTTATCCGAACCCGGGCTTCCCGATTTACGAATCGATGATAAACTTCCTGGGTGGTGTGGCCGTGCCTCTGCAACTGAGCGAGAACCGCGACTTTCGCGTCAACCTGGACGAACTCCGAAATAAGGTGTCGTCTAAGACCCGGCTCATTATCATCAACTCGCCCCAAAACCCCACGGGCGGCGTGCTCACTTACGACGACCTGAAGCAAATTGCTGATATAGCCGTCCAAAATAATATAGTAGTGCTTGCCGACGAGATTTATAGCGAGATTATATACAGCGGCGAGCACCACACCATAATGAGCTTTCCGGGCATGATGGAGCGAACTGTGCTGTTGGACGGCTTCTCCAAGACCTTTGCAATGACCGGCTGGAGGATGGGATACGGCGTTTTTCCGGGCGAGATGGTGCCGCACATCAGCCGCCTCATCATCAACAGCGTATCATGCACCTCGACCTTCAGCCAGCGCGCCGCCATCGCCGCGCTAACAGGCCCGCGAGACGAGATCAACAAAATGCTCGAAGCGTTCGCCTCGCGCCGCGACCTAATGTACGAAGGGCTGAACAAGATACCCGGTCTACGCTGCAACCGACCACAGGGCGCTTTTTACGCTTTCCCCAATATCACAGACACCGGACTCGACTCCCGCGCATACGCCGACTACCTGCTGCGGGAAGCCGATGTAGCCGTACTGCCGGGCACATCCTTTGGTGAGTTCGGGGAGGGGTACATCCGCATCTCGTTCGCCAACTCTGCGGAGAACCTCACCGAAGCGATGCGGCGCATAGAGAAGGTAAATATGGCGCTTCCTGCTATCGCGGCGGAAATGGCGCGACCCTAGGAAGCTACTTGTGAAGTACGGTTTCGTCTTTCCAAGCGGTGACGTTAGGGACCTCGTGGAGCTTGCCCACGATGCAGAAGAGGCAGGTTGGGATGGGGTCTTTGTGCCGGACTGCATTTATATTGACGATCCTCTCGCGCCTGGGTTCGACCCCTGGATCGTGCTGGCGGCGATGGCGATGCGTACTGAGCGGGTGCGCCTCGGCACTATGCTCACGCCAATATCGCGGCGGCGCCCCTGGAAACTGGCCCGCGAGACGGCTACCCTCGACCGGCTGTCCAACGGCAGGCTCGTTCTGCCGGTTGGCCTGGGCGCGCTTGATGACGGTGGGTTCACGAAGGTGGGTGAAGCCACCGACCGCAAGGTCCGGGCGGAGATGCTTGATGAAGGTCTTGAAGCGCTGGCGGGTTTGTGGAGCGGCCAGCCATTTAGTTTTAGCGGCAAGCATTATCAGATTGAGGAGATGACCTTTCTACCGACGCCCGTGCAGTTGCCAAGGATTCCTGTCTGGGTGGTTGGGGTCTGGCCGCGCATGAAGTCTATGCAGCGTGTGTTGCGGTGGGACGGGTTGCTTCCCAATAAGATAGACCAAAATGGGTCTCACACAGAGATAACGCCCGACGACATCCGGGCCATGAAGGATTGCGTTGCTGAACACCGCATGGCCACAACGCCCTTCGACATCGTTTTCGAGGGGACGACGCCCGGCGACGACCATGAGAAAGCAGCCTCTGTCGTTCGCCCATACGTAGAGGCAGGCATCACCTGGTGGCTGGAAGCCATGTGGTCCGATCCGCGCAGGGGTGAAGTGGATTTCATGAGCAGCCGCATCAAGCAGGGGCCGCCTCGCGTTGATTGATGTTCTGTGACTTTCGGGTGATTAGAGAGCAACATTTCTCCCATTGCGAATGTTACGTGTTTATCTTATATTTAGGCTGTATGTATAACCTCACCCCGATACTACGGGAGATTCTGACGTGTACTTGATAAACACCGTTATTGTTGTGCTTTTTGGGCTTATCAGCGGATTTGTGATAAACCTGGTGGCTACTCGCCTGGCGGCGGATAAGCCGCTGCTTGGGCGTCTCGCCTGCACCCGCTCGCCGCACCCCATCTCGCTTGTACAAGCCTTTCCGGTAATGGGCTACCTAGGTCAAAGGGGCCGATGCTCTACTTGCTCCAAGAAGCTGTCGCTTGCGTACCCGGCCACTGAAGGCGCGATGGTTCTGCTCTTCCTGTTGCTTTACGTGCTGGAAGGTTTGGGGATAAGTTTCCTCTTTCATGCCGCCTATACCGCGCTGTTGATGCTCGTGCTCATCATGGACTGGAAGCACCGGGATATTTATTTGTCCGTAATCGGCACTGGTTGGGTCATTGCCCTGGTTGGCAGCTTTTTGCTCCCCGGAATGAACGTCGTGAACGCGCTGATTGGCGCGGGCGTGGCAGGGGGCTTCTTCCTGGCGGCTTATGTTATGGCTCGGATCATATTCCGTAAAGTAGAGGAACCCCTCGGTTCGGGCGATGTGCTTCTGGCCTTGATGATGGGCCTGATGCTCGGCTTTCCTAACGTGGTGGGCGCGCTGGTGGTTGGCCCACTGATAGCGGGCGCAGTGGCAGTTATCCTGCTCCTCACACGTAGGAGCAAGATGGGCGACTTCATGCCCTACGGCGTCTCCCTCTGCGTAGCCGCCATTCTCTTTCTGCTAAACCCGTTGCCTTTGATCGAGGCCCTCCATCTCTCCACGCTGGTGGGTGTGCTCTCTCAACTCTTCAAAACTTAGTAGATTAGGATTGAAATAACAAAAGTGGTCGCTACGCGACCACTTTTGTTATTTCAATCCCCTGATTACAGCCGATCAAGGCTCTGTCTTGATGCTATCCACTGCGACCGCTAACTCGCGCTTGTCTTCGTATGATGGTCGCCTGGCCGATGCGGATAGCTCTACTTCGATGCTGCGATTCGTGTTGCCTGGGGGCAGGTCGAATGTGTAATCCTTCCAGTTGGCGTCCATTGCTTGCTCGACGGCCTTGTGGGTTGCTATGCGCCAGCGTACTTTGAGGTTTTCACCTTTAGGTCCGGGCAAAGCCCTTGCGCGCACTATCAGCTTGCGGGACGCGGCGTGCGCACCCACCCTCATAAAGGCAGAATTTCCCGACCATCTATATGTGAATGGAGTATCCGAGTCGGACCCCTCTTCGCCGTAGAAGCCCTTTATCCAGCCCACGTCATCACCACCTATGTCTATTGTGCTGGGCATGAGCGAAGCGGGGGCCGCGCTGGTATCCAGTACAGACCACGCCCGCTCTTGCATTATGGCGTTGAAGGTAGGGGGTATGTGGTTGGCGACTGATGCGGCTTTCCCATGTTTGCCTTCGTGCCTGTAATAGAGGCTCAACATGTAGGTTGCCTGCCAGTCGCCTTGCTCACGCTGCAAGGCTGCTTTACCGTCCTGGATAGCCTTGTCGTAGCGGCCCGCCAACTCCCAGGAGTTGGCAGCCGTTCTCCAGGGCGCGGAGTATACCCTGTCGAGCCTGGCTACGCTCTCCAACGACTCGGCCCGCTGCACCGGGTCGGGTTGGCTGTTGGCTCCAATCTCGATCAGACGGGCTTCTGTGGACCTGCTGAGTTCCGGCAGGATAAGGGGCAGGGTCAACAACACGAAAACCGCGCTTATGAGCGTCGCCGCAGCCGCATGGACCCGCCACTTGCCTTCGACGCGGAGCGGCCAGAACGCGCCTCCCCTCGCCAGGGCGTACCCTCCGAAGACGCTAGTAACGGCCAGCACCGGCAACCTGTATCGGAACTCGTTGTTGCTCAGGCCGATAGCGAGCACATAGGCCACCAGATACAACAACACAAGCGCCCGCGAGCCGCTCCTGGGCGCGAGCAGCAGACCGCCCACCGCCAGGGCCGTCAGCAGCAGATAGGCGACCGAACTGCTAAGAGCGTAGCCATCGCGCAGCCAGGGAGACGTGCCCGGCAGTTTGTCGCGCACGGGGTAGCGCAGGTCGGTAAAAGGATCAGCCGACCAGCTTGTTATCACACGATACAGGGTGCGATTCAGGAATTCTTTTTTGTGCGTTGCTATCCACTCGAATCCACGCTCGAAGGCGTAGTTCTGCCTCTCACCCTGGTTCTGAATGCGCTCCAGGTCGCCGTTCACCTCCTTTGGCGCCAGGTTGGTATTGTCCAGGTAAAGCACGTAGGCTCCGACGG
>JBBQIC010000322.1:0-4747 GCA_038324555.1 Chloroflexia bacterium | reverse complement strand
CGTCGCCAGTTGTGGGGTAATTTCACTTATCAAACATCACCACAAGACCACGATGTGTGTTTAGTCCCACGCTCACATGTGGACAGGCTGGCTTACTCTGTCTGCTATTGATTTGTTATTGTACAAAGTCGAGCTTAGCAGGGCTATGGTTAGGACCGGTGCAAAGTCTCTATGTGCGCGAACTTTATGCACCGCAGAGTAACTATGAGCGTGGGCACACCACCCGCGAATGAAAACGAGAACGCACCCGTAGGGGCGCATGGCCGTGCGCCCCTACCCACCCCGATCCCTGACCCCTGATCCCCGACCCCCGATCCCTGATCCCTATTTTCAAAGCGGTAGAAATCGCTCTTGGAGCGAAAGTCCTGTTATAGTTATAATGGAGCTATCACACACCCCAAGTTGAGAGGCATATCCCGTGCAGCGACCAGATACCGGCATCGGCGACGATAGCCCTACATTGCAAACTCAGCAAGCGCAAACCCGAGGCTCGGACGATGCCGGGGGCAATCGCGCGTCTTTGCAAACTGCTACCTCCGTGCCCGCGCCTACTGTCGCACGCACGCGCCCTAACCGCATGGTCACACCCAACGCGCCGCGAGACCTCAACGTGCGCTCGGTCACGCATATGGGCATGACATGGATAGACATCATCCACCCAGGGGACGCCGAGATAAATCTGCTGAGAAGGACGTATGATTTTCACCCTCTGCACCTCGACGACACTCTTTCCAAGATACAGCGCCCCAAGATAGACGATACGGACGACTACACATTCATAGTCCTGCACTTCCCCGTGTATTCCAGGTTGGTGCGCGTTACCACGCCCAGCGAAGTAGATATTTTCGTCGGCGCGAACTATGTAATTACCGTGCATACGGGCAATCTCAAACCGTTGACGCGCTTCTTCAAGCAATGCGCCGAGGACCCCACGACGAGGGCCGCCTCTATGGGTCGCTCTACGGGCTATCTACTCTACCTGGTGATAGACAAACTGGTGGATTACTGCTTCCCTATTCTCAATAAGATAAACGCCAACATCGAGCAGGTCGAAGATGAGATTTTTGACGAGAAAGTGCGTAAGACAGTGTACGAAATATCTATTATAAGGCGCGACATAATAGCCTTCCGCCGCATAATCAAACCGCTTATCCCGGTTATATCGAGCCTGGAACGCAAGACCCGCCCTTTTCTTCATGAGGACATGGGCGAGTACTTCGGCGACATCGCAGATCACCTGAGCAAAATGTGGGACACGCTCGAGGATTACAAAGAGGTTATAGAGGGCCTCAGCGACACCATCAATTCGCTCACCTCTAACCGGATAAACGAGATAATCAAAGTGCTCACCATCATTTCGGTGATCCTGCTGCCCCTCACTCTCATATCCGGCATCTACGGTATGAATATTCCCCTACCCGCCCAGAACCACGAGTTAGCCTTCGAGATCGTCATGGGTATCATGGCTCTGGTGATCGTGGCTATGCTTGCGTTCTTCAAATGGAAGAAGTGGATATAGGCAGTTGCCCAGGCGTACTTTATGGAACAAATACAGGCGAGATTACAGGATAACATTCTTGTAAGGCAGGCTGCCCTGGTGTTGCTGGCGGTAGGGCTTGGCGCGGCGGGCGGGTTGGCGATTGTGGTGGGCAACCCGGTTGTGCCATTCGCGGCGCTCGCGGCGTTCGTGGCGCTGCCCTGGCTCGTCACGCGACCTATGGCCGATATGCTGACGGTGGTCGGTATCATAGTGCTGCTGCCTTTCGCCGTGCTGCCTGTGCATGTAGTGCTCACACCTACTTTCCTCGAATTGGGCCTCATCTTCCTGTACGCATCGTGGGCATTGCGGGCCCTGCTCAACCCTGGGGAGGGGCTGGCGCGCACCGCTGTTGACGGCTGGCTGTTGTTGTTGCTTGGCGCTACGCTCTTCTCCTTCGTGTTGGGGCTGGGGCGCGACCACTCGCCTGATGTAATACACAACTATTTCAAGCTGGTGTTGGCGATTGGAGTGTTCTTCGCGGTGGGGAACGTAGTTCGCAACCGGGAGCAGTTGGCGTTCGTGATGCGCGCTCTCATCGTATCGGGAGCAATAACGGCATTCATTGGGGTGGCTCTGTGGCTGCTGCCCGACGCACGAGCGACGAACATCCTCACCCGTCTCAGCGTGGTCGGCTACCCGACCGACCGCGTCGTGCGGTATATAGAAGACAATCCCGCGCTCGGCGAGCGGGCGGTGGGCACGCAAGTTGACCCTAACTCATTCGGCGGCTTGCTGGTTGTGATCGTTGCCATTACGGGCGTGCAACTATTGGCCGGGGTAGGAGCGCACGGCCATGCGCCCCTACTGCCCAGGTGGCTACTTTCCTGTATGCTGCTGGTGGACCTGGCGGCATTGGTGCTTACGCAATCGCGGACGACCTTCCTGGCTGTGATCGCGGTTGGCGCGCTGGTGGCCGCGCTGCGCTACCGCAAGTTGCTCGGCTGGGGGTTAGCTCTTGCCGTGCTAGTGCTCGTGTTGGGTGTTGGCAGAGACTACTTCGCCCGCATCGGATCGGGACTGCTCTTTCAGGACCAGGCTAACCAGATGCGGCTCGCCGAATATCAGAACGCGCTGAACATCATCAGCCGCTATCCGGCCTTCGGCGTGGGCTTCGGCACCGCAGGAGAGCTTGATCTTACAACGGGCGCTTCCAGCGTCTACCTGACAGTGGCAGAGCGCGCCGGGCTGTTGGGGTTGGGTCTCTTCCTGCTCGCCCTGGCCGCTTTCTTTGCAAGCACTCTTCCTGCTGTGATGGCTTCAGGGAGGCGCGCCCCACCCGCAGGTGCTGCGGACGAAATAGGGTGGTCGATCCTCGACTCGGCGCTACTAGGCTGCACTGCGGCGGTGTTTGGAGTGGTTGTGGTGGGCGTGGCCGACCACTACTACTTCAACATAGAGTTCCCGCACATGACCGCGCTGTTGTGGCTGGTAGCAGGCCTGGCATTGACGGCAAGACGCTTGTCTACAGAAGATACAAAGGGAGCGGAATAAGACATGGACGCTAAACAACTGTTTCTCGGCCAGCACGCTATCGTTCACTCAAGTGAGATGGCGGCGGGTGGAGAATGGTCAATTGTGGACTCGATCTTTGAGGGGTTGAGCGACGCGCAGATGAGGTCGCGCTCGGGTAAGGGCACGAATTCTATTGCCTGGCTGCTCTGGCATATGGCCCGCACGGAAGACGTGACAATGAACGTGCTGGTCGCAGGACGCCCGCAGGTGCTCGACGAAGAAGGCTGGCTCGAACGCCTAAACGTGCGTAAAGATATAGGCACCTCTATGAATGACGATGAAGTAGCAGATTTCAGCGCGCAGGTAAACGTCGAAGCCATACGCCAATACCGCAACGCGGTTGGGCGCAGAACGCGCGAGATTGTCCAGAACCTCAGCCCAGGCGAGTGGGACCAAAAGGTTGATCCCGCTCACGTAGAGATGCTCTTGTCAGAAGGCGCTCTTGTTGAAGGGGCGATCAGGCTGGCAAAGTTCTGGGGAGACAAAACAAAAGGATTTCTTCTGGCGATGCCCGCCACAGGACATAACTTTATGCACCTGGCAGAAGCTATAACCGTTCGCAGGGAGCTTACTCGCTAGATTTGCTTGAAGGGCAAACAAAAACAGCCGCACTGCGGCTGTTTTTGTTTTGCGGGTTTATTGCTAGACTTTGGTTCTATGCTCGGTTTCGCTGTACACCGTGCCGGTGGTGCGGTTAGTGCCCAGAGCCAGTTGCGCTATCTTGGCGATGAGCAGGCCCACGAGCGCATAAACTACGATTGCAACGAGCGACGCAGCCTCGAAGACTCCGGTCCCGGCGGCCCCAGGATAAGTCAAGGGACTACCAAACAGGTTGGCAAACGGGGCTACCATCCAGCCGGTGACGCCATATATTAGTTGGGCAAAGCCCGCATTCTCGTTCGCGCCGACGGCGAGCAGCACGAAACGGATAGCGATCAGCGCGTCCATCAGCCCTGCCACGAACCACACGACCCGTGACACCCAATCAACGGCGGCGGCTCTGTCGGCTACTGGGTCAACCACTACGTCTGAGACGTTGCGGCTCACTACCTGGTCGGCAGGGGTCGTCGAAGCTGTGGTAGTCTGCACTGTGGACGCTTGACTAGCTGCCGGCGCCCCCATAGGCGCGGGCTGCACCATACCAACTGTCGGGTCGGTGGAGCTGCTCTGCGTCTGGCTGACGACGGTCTGCTCAGGTTGCCCAGCCTCTACAACTTCTTCATTGTGAGCTACGTATCGTTGGTTGTCTCCAAGGTTCATACTCATTGACGTGTTCTCCTTTCTTTCTTTTACGGAGGCTGCCTACATTTGGGTCGGCAGCCTATCTAACAGTTACCTTAGCTAGAAGTTCATCGAAGCCGCTACGCGCGTTGGAACCTTACGCCGAAAGATAAATCATCCAGGGCAGCGTCCCGCGAGGTTCCAACACTCTAACACATGTAACGTGGTGGGGTCGCTTGTTGTTATGCTGATGAGAGGGAATAGGGTGAGGGAATAGGGTGAGGGAGTAGGGGCGCACGGCCGTGCGCCCCTACGGGTTGCCCGCGATGTTGGGTAGGGGCGCACGGCCGTGCGCCCCTATTCCCTCACCCTACGATAGCCGTCCTGAGCCGGTCTATCTCGCTGCGGAGGCGGGCTACGTCCTGGGCGCAGACCGCTTGCCTTTCTGGACCGCCTGCCCCCATGCGGCGCTTG
>JBBQIC010000321.1:0-4750 GCA_038324555.1 Chloroflexia bacterium | reverse complement strand
TCGTGTTTTTGGTTGTTATCATTTTATTTTGTTTGTTTTTTGGTTGTGTTTTGGGGTTGGTTTTGTTTAATAATCACTACCCCCACACCAAATTCCCCTCACCCTACTCCCTACCCCCTCGTACCGCCCAATCAAATTACCGATATTATCCTGGCGGACCACCATACCCGCCTCGCGCATCCACTCGGCTACGACGCTGTTCACCTGCCGCATCGCCGCAGATGCGAAACGCCTCGTCAATCGGTCAGGCTCCTCGCTGATGCTCCCTAGTAGTTCGAGGCGCTGCATCGCCGTATGTGCCAGGTCCACCGGGTATATCAACTTCCCCTGTAAGTGCTGTAAGACCACGGTGAGACGAGCAGCGGGATGTGGTAATGGCTGGTCGCATCGGCGATACCGAACCGCACGGGCACCTCGCCAAGAAATGGCTGCTCGGACTTTGCGACCTCTTGCTTGGCAAAATAATCCCCAACCGCGAAAATCAATTCGTAATGGCCTGACTTGAGTTCGCTATCTACAAGCAGAGGTTCATCTGTGCGTCCCTGCGCGTTCGTGCGCACCGCTTTTAGAAACGTCCTGTCCCCCCCATGTGGGTTGACCAGCCACAGTTCTATAGTCATAAGGGCCGCCGGGCGACCTTGTGCCGTGTCAATAACGTGCGTAGTAAGACGACCTGCCATTCTGTCTCCCTTTATCATAAATTATGAATTATGAAGTAAGAATTATGAACTTGCGGCGAAGCATCATAATTCTTACTTCATAATTCATAATTGCTCCCTGTTCAGCGTTAGCCTGATCAAGCCGTATGGCGGACGCGGGTCGGTATAAACCGTGGGGACCTGCTTGTTCGCGCCACTTTCCTCCGATGCGAACTCCATGTCCCACAGGCGGTTTTGCGCCTCGAACGATACCTCTGCTATTTGCGAGAAACGCCCCAACAAACCCAGACCTATCTCGTGTACTAGATGCTGGATAGACATACTGTTGAACCTATGGAACGTCACTTGCACAAGGTCTCGCACTTGCTCAATGGCGACGTAGTATTCGTGCTTTGGCTCTATCATCTGCGCCGTATCGCCGTACTTCCAGAATACGTCGAGGTAGATGAAGAGTGGGCGGTCGGTGCGCTCCGGCAGCGTGGTATACTCGTCCCTCGCAAAGCTGGCGAACGAACTACCCGTGATCTTTATGAGTTGCAACCCCACCAGGCCACACCTGTGTCCCGTGACGCGAGTCGCGTCCCCATCGCGCCCCACCTCTACGACCGCAACCGCATGGCTGTTATGCGATTTCCCGAACAATACGCCGCTATCTGTGAACACGCCGCCATGCTCGCCGGGAACCCGCGCCGCCTCGAACGGCTTTTCTTGCGCCGTGATCCTCAGCCTTTGCATCTGCTGATAGGTCGCCAGGAACTTGTCGCCCAGAAAATAGGCGAATTCTTCGAGCGTCGCGCCGTCAAACTCCAACGCCTGCTTCAACACGAAGTTCTTCATCGTGTCGGTCGCTACTACGTCCCTGTTGTCGCCCTCCGTGTAGGCGGGCATGAAATTGTCCCCAAAGACCTCCACGCCTACCTCAGCGGCGAACAGCACATTCTCTCTACCCATGAATGGCGATTCCAGGATAGGCGCTATACCTTCCAACGGCTTCGCATAAGTCCGGTATACCCCTATCTGCCACTTGCCATAGCTGATCTCTGCGCTCATTACGTCTCCCTCGAAACTCGCTCCCTGAGCGAATATTCCGGCTATTTATAGTATATGGGGTATCGTCAAGTGGCTAACCGTCCTGCGGCACGATGTCGGCAAGCCGCAGGTAGGCAATTTTGGCTATCTCGCCTAGCGCGGTCTCTATCTCCTCGTCAGGCGTATGGCCTATTCGTGCCTGGAAGCCCGCCAGTATACCCCCCTTTTTGTTTTCGTGAACACATATCACGAACGGGAAGTCGAACCTATCGCGGTACGCCTGGTTCAACCGCTTGAATGCGTCAATCTCGTCAGCCGACAGCCTATCCAGCCCCGCAGAAGCCTGCTCCCTCGCAGATTCAGGAGTAAGCGTGCCCGCCAGCGCCGCCCTACCCACAAGATCGGGGTGCGCCCTGATTAGCGCCAGCTTCTGCTCTCTGGTCGCCCCGTACATCACCGCGCACAGGCTATTGTAAAGCTCCTCGAAGCCTCCAAATGGCCGTGTATCCCAGGTTTGCCCTGCAATCCAGGCCGATCCCTCGAACAAAGAGCCGAACGTGGCTAAGAAGCCCTCCCTGTCAAGGCTATTGATCTCTTGCAGGGTTGTTACTTGCTTATCCATCTCAGTTTGTGTATATCCTCCGGCGTATCCAGGTCCGGTGGGCGATCTTTTTCCCTGAAGGATACCAGGCAAGCAGACTCCGGATACATCGTCAATAGTTGCCTTCCACCTACTTCGCCTTGCAGCTTTAGCAAGTCGGGAAAGGTCTGCCGGGCGAAGAGCGTTGGCGGGCCGACCGCGCTGCCGTACATTGGTATCGTTACCGCCTTGTGCTCGCGGACGTAAGCAGCCATCAGCGTTTCCACTATGGCAGGCGCGACGAATGGCATGTCGCCAAGCATCACCAGCGCCGCCTCGATGCGGTCGTCAAGCGCGGCTACGCCCGATGCCAGCGATGTTGCCATTCCCTCTTCGTAGCGTGGGTTTGGTACGCACCTTACGTTGAGCGCGATGTCTTGCGCCCCTACGACAGCGTTGGACAATTCTGGCGCGTCGGGCTGCACTACCACAACCATATCGGCAGGCTCCAACGCAGCAGCAGCGCGTATTGCGTGCCTGATAACGGGATCACCGTCGCTCAACGGCAGCAGCAACTTGGAACCATGAGCAAGGCCCATTCGTTGCCCGCGCCCAGCAGCAAGAATTATGACGGCGGTAGAATAATCTGATAGCTTCAACTTCGTGTATAATATCGCTATGGAGACTGCGACCTTTCTGACCGATATTATACCAGCAATCGAACGATGGCAGGCCGAAGGGCAGGATGTTGCCGTTGCTACAGTGGTGCGCGTGGTTGGCACTGCACCAAGACGCGAAGGCGCGAAACTGGCCGTGTCCGCCGCAGGCGAAATTGCCGGTTCGGTAAGCGGCGGTTGCGTGGAGGGCGCTGTCATAAGCGAAGCCCTTGAAGTCATAGAGACCGGCGCGCCCAAAATCCTCTCCTACGGCATCACCCCCGATATGCTGACCGACATCGGCCTGTCATGCGGCGGCACGATTGACGTGTTCATCGAAAAACTGTGAGTTTTGAGTGTCGAGGTCGTAGTGATGGATCATAACTCAAAACTCAAAACCCAAAACCATGCCCTCGAACGAAGTGAAGGGTCAAAACTCCCCAACTATTCCCTGCTCGGTGAGTTCGTTCGCCAGGGTCGCGCCGTCTCTCTGGCTACGCTAATAAAAGCGGACCCGTCATCAGATTCGCCCAAAATAGGCGCCAAGTTGCTGATCCCTGGTGATGATTCCCCGGTAGGGTCTATCCACCCCGACCTGGACGCGCTGCTTGTCGCCGCCGCAAAGGAGATGCTGGCCCAGGAGCGTTCAGGCATTGTTACCCATGCGACCTCCGCAGGGACCCTTGAAGTCTTTATCGAGACCTTCCCTCCCCCACAGCAACTGATCATCGTTGGGGCCGTGCATGTGGCCGTTCCACTCTCTAAAATGGCAAAGATGCTCGGTTATAAGGTTGTAGTGGTGGACCCGCGTGAGGTCTTCGCTACCCAGGCCCGCTTCCCCGAAGCCGACGATTTGGTAGTAGAGTGGCCGGAGGACGCTTTCCCCAGGCTCGAAATCAACTCAAGCGCCGCCATCGCTGTGCTCACCCACGACCCCAAGATTGACGTGCCCGCCTTGAAGCTGGCCTTGGACTCGGAAGCGCGGTATGTCGGCGCGCTGGGCAGCCGGGCGACTATCGGGCAGCGCAAGGCCGAACTTGCCACCCTGGGGGCCACCGAGGAACAACTCAATCGCATCCATGCTCCAATCGGCCTGAAGTTAGGTTCGCGCACCCCCGCCGAGATAGCCCTCGCGGTCATGGCCGAAATCGTCGCCGTGCGTCGCGGACAGAGCGAATAATAGCTCATGTTACGCAGTCGAGTAATAGCATTGCCAGCTGTGTAGGGGCGCACGGCCGTGTGCCCTGTGATGTAAGGCCGTGTGCCCTGTGATGTTGGGGTAGGGGCGCACGGCCGTGCGCCCCTACACAGCTGGCAATGCTATTTTCATTGCAGATGTTATCCGCGCATGTCCTCGTCGCTCATGTCTGCGCTTCGACCGTTGGCGTGCGAAGACTCGCCACCCTTGCGGCCAATCGCGGACATATGCTCGCGGTTTTTGCTAACAGACTGACCGCCTCTGCGTCCTGCTTCTCTGGCTTCTTCGGAAGTGAACTCGTGGGCGCTTCCCCTCTCGTGGGCCGCCTTCCCACCTTTGCTGGCTATCTCGCGCTGCTTCTCAGCGTCCATAGCCGCGAACCCTCTATTGCTGGTGCCATTTTTGGTGTTTCCGTTAGCCATGTCTTTGTATTCCTTTCTGTATTTGCAAAGATAATTGGTAAATGTTCAGAGTATGGATGGCCCCGTAGGGGCGAACCTTGTGTTAGCCCTCGTGACGAAGCGGGAAGCAGCCAGGGCGACAACAAGGGTCGCCCCTACCGGGCCAACCATAAGCGGAACAATTACCCAAGATCTTGGCCAAGACAGAAAGGTCTTCAAAAACAGGG
>JBBQIC010000320.1:0-4751 GCA_038324555.1 Chloroflexia bacterium | reverse complement strand
CTGGGCGCGCGTGCTGGTGGTCGCTCCGTATCTGGGCTTTGTGTGCGCCCAACTTGGCTTTCTGGCGCATGATCTAGGACATAAACAGGTTTTCAGATCCAACCGGGTAAACAATTGGATCGGTATGCTGGTAGCCAATGTGCTGGTCGGGATCAGCTTGTCCTGGTGGAACGACAAGCACAATGCTCACCACGCCAATCCCAATTGCGACGGACTGGACCCGGACATAGACATCCCGTTCATGGCTTTCTCGGAAGAGCAGGCGCTGGGCAAGAGAGGTCTATTCCGCGTCATCACCGCGTACCAGGCATTTCTCTTCTTCCCGGCACTTACGTTCACAATCTACAGTATGCAGTTCGCATCCGCAAAGTTCGCGTTGCGAGAACGATACCGCTTGCGCTTCCCAGACTCGGCTATAGTGTGGGCGCACGTCGCGCTGTACTACGTCGGACTGCCGTTAGCGTTGGGTCCATTGCAGGGGTTGGTATTCATCCTGATCCACAGAGGTCTATTGGGCCTGTTCATCGGGTCGGTGTTCGCGCCCAATCATAAGGGGATGCTGGTGCTGGGCAAGGACGATGAGAAGTTGGACTTCTTGAGCAAGCAGGTGCTCACGGCCCGTAGCGTGCGCTCCACGCCACTGATTGATTTCCTGTATGGGGGCCTGAACCACCAGGCGGCGCACCATCTCTTCCCCAGCATGCCCCGCAATAAGTTGCGCGATGCCGCCGGGATGACCAAGCGGTTCTGCCGGGAGCATAACATATCGTACCACGAGACCGGTGTACGCCAGTCGTTCAGGGAGATATTGCAGAGCCTACACGAAACTTCTGCGCCACTTAGACGCGCTCCTCGGTTTGGGTCGGGGGCCGACAGTGGAGTGCGACAGCCGAGTTGATCTTACTTCAGAAGCGCGATTTGAGATAATTCCGGTGGGTGAAACTAGTGGAGAATATATCCCGCTCTATCCTCCGCTTTTAGCCTTCCCCGGCTTTTGAGCACGCCTCTCGAGTATAGTACGAGCTTCATCAAGCGTATAATGCGTGCCAGCATCAGTTGACAACAGGGCAGCGTTCGCCTCATCTATCAGATGCTGGAATCCGTCGCTGCCGTTCCTGGTACCAGATGACTCGACTAGCCGACTCAAGAAATGCCGCAGGAGGGTTGCGCTGGCCCGTTCCCAATCAAGCGCGGGGACGGGATCGCTATTGGCTTCTTGCCCCGTCTTGAGCGCCCATTCCGGGTAGCCCTCAGGAGTTCGCTCGCCCGCTTTATTGCCGGAAAGCTCAATATCGGCCGTAGCCCCCAGCATCTTTGTGAGCCATCTAGCATCTTCGTCTCGGAACGTGCTTGTAGAGTCGTAGGCGCGATTGTCTTCATTGATCGTGATACCCTTCAAGGCATAGCTGCCACTTCTCTGCTTGAACCAGCCAATAGATATTTTCCTAGGCATACTCTTTTCCTCCCTGTACTGCTTATTATAACCCACGCCACAACTTGGGAGCACTGCCGTTCCTCTTAGACTTGCGATTGAGCGAGGGTTGGTATGAAGAGATTCCCGCAAAGTAACTATGAGCGTGGGCACGCCACCCGCGAATGAAAACGAGAACGCACCCGTAGGGACGCAATGGAGCGAAGCGAAATCCCGTGCGCCCCTACCTGCCAACTATCCTATTTTCATATGAAGAATGCGACTGCGGAATATCTCCTCATAATTAAGCAGGGTGATTATCCACTTCGCATCACGAGTGAGAAGCGTGGCCTGCGCTAGACGCTATGCGCGCTATGCAACTGTATGCACGTACACCTTCAACCCATGCCGCAGGGCAGCGTCGCGCATGCTGCGGATGCCTGTGGACCGCCCATTCCATATCAGCACCAGGGCGTCGGCGTATTCGACCATTTGCTCGTTGCGATTGAGATCGGCGCCCTTTCCAAAGCGGTCCCGGTTCGCATGAAATACCTTCACAGGTATGCGGGACAGTGAGGCCCACGCTTCCCCGGCTATATTCACAAACCCGGATCCCCCGGAGACTACCTCGTCTATAGAACCTTTGAACCCAGATGCAGACATGGCCTCATCTACGTTTATGGCCTCGATTTCGCGGCTTCCCGCTATGATAACTTTCACTATTTTGCTCCTTCTTTTGGTCCTGCCATGGTGACGACATCAGATGGACTTGTGGGTCCGCTTGATGGCCTCGCTGGCGCATGTATATCCTACCTCTTCACCTATCATCCTACTTTGCTTTATAAACGCCTACTGTACCACCCGATATTCTGGGAGGCGCGGTGAGAAGTGAAGCCAGGTTCTCCTTGACCCAGTCGGCGGCGAGGGTATTGGAGTTCTCGGCTTCGGCCTGGGTTTCAAAGGTACTGATCGTAGTAAGCGTATCATTCCCCGTGTCCACCTGAGAATACGCCAGAAATCCTGGCGCTTGGCTGATAATGGGTACAAAGCCCTTCTCAGAACGTTCCATTATCTCTTGCGCTGAATTGGGCTTGACGTTGTACCATCGTAGGGAAGTATACATAGCTAGTTTTATCCTCCATGTGCTTGTTGGGTCCCTATAGCAAGCGCCATAGTGACCTATCGGCGTCTCTTGTCCAAGAGTCCTGCATAGCCTCCCCCCACCTCAGCACAAACAAAAGAGCCTGAAGATAATCAGGCTCTCCAAGAAGGCGTATTGAGATGGGCGCATATGCATTATCTGCTCTGATATTATACTTGTAATCCCGAAAAACGTCAAATTGGCAAGAGGACTAGCTTAGATGCGCAGTTCAGTTCCCCGGTTGGACACGTATGGTATAATAGATATGATAGTGTATGAATTGCATGCGCCGAGACTGCATCACCTTCCTGGTCTTGATAACCCGGTCTTTGTTACACCTCCCGCCGCAACAGACCCTCTATCCTGAGTGTAGTGTGGCCCAAACGCATAGCATAGCTAACATATAGAATAGCTATAGGAGGATCCATTGGCTAAGAGATTGTACATCGGCAACTTGTCCTACGAAACAACGGAGCAAAATTTACGTGACCTGTTCTCGCAAGCGGGTGAAATCGCCAGCGTGGACGTGATAACCGATAAGTATACTGGGAAGGGCAAGGGCTTTGCCTTCGTGGAGATGGCGACAGATGCAGCAAGCGAAGAAGCTATCAATAGCTTGAACGGGCAAAATCTCGATAACCGCGCCATAATCGTCAACGAGGCGCGAGTCCGCGAAGAGAGGCCAGCCGGAGGCCCAAAGCGCTATTAGACCTATCAATTGCACGTATGCAGTAGATAGCGAGGGGTGAGGTGAGCTAAGTTGCCTCACCCCTCCATTTTTGTCAAGAGACTGGGTAAGTGGAGGTAAATCATGCGTGAAACGAGCGACTTACGAGAAATTATGGCACGATGCGAGCAAGTATCCAACTCACCCTACATGCGAACGGAACCACCCCCGGAGCTTAAGAAACTGCGGTCTGTATTGGAGAAGGTTCACTTCTTGACAGTAGAGGATATCCCAGCCCTGGTCGCGGAAATAAAACGGCTGCGGAACCAGAAAAAGAAACTCGAAGTAGAAAACGAGGCGTTGCGTTCAGCGGAAAACGAGGCATTACGTTCAGGTGAATTTGGTGGTCCCGTACTCCGTTAGGCACGGCAATGCTTATACATCCCGTAATTCGCGGCCTTGCACTGTCGGCGAATCGATGGCGCAGGGCCGCAAATTATGATGTCCGATTTGACCTCAAGAACGAGTTAGTACTGCTCTTTTGGTTTCTCAAGCTCTTGTGCGTCAAGCTCTGCTTGCAGCAGTTCCATCATATTCTTCTTTGCCTGTACAACCCCTGCTTTGCCAATAGCATCCGTTTGGCCCGCTTCGGCAAAGAACTTTTCCACGATGTTCTTCGCATCTCCCATAGTATCGTAGGGTTTTCTACATCCACAGGTGTAACACATAGTTCAGAATCTCCTTAATGTAAAAGGCTGTTGAGGATAGGGCACCTTCCATAGGTATAGCGGCGAAACAACTCAGAGTAATATCTCACGAAACTGCGTGGCTTCCTGGGGGCATTGTACCACAGTGGGAAAGAATGTGCGAGAGAAGGGTAAGGAAGCAAACGGTAGCGTTCCTACACCTGTAATTCGCTATTGGACTCGCAAAGCGCAAATTGCCTTGCTATGTGGCGTCCGGATGTGGTATACTTCAAATGGCTCAAGCTGGCGAACGAATCTGTATCACAAGGTAATCTCGCATTTCCCCTCCCTGGTTAGCGCGTGACCGCCCATCGACACTCCAATTCCACTGGCTAGATCCCCGAGAAACTTTAGACATTCAGGTTCTTATAACCGAAAAGGAAACAAACAACTAATGGCAGACAAAACACTTACGTGCCGCGATTGCGGTACGAACTTCACCTTCACTGAGGGTGAGCAGGATTTTTATGGACAAAAAGGCTACACCGAGCCGATGCGTTGCCCCGATTGCCGCGCCGCCAAAAAGGCGTCACGCAATGATGGCTATGGCGACAGCTATAGTGGTGGCGGTGGTGGTTACAGCAGTGGCGGCGGATATAGCAGCGGCGGAGGCGGCGGATATGACCGCGCTGAACGCACGATGACTAAGGTCGTTTGCGCGAGTTGCGGCAAAGACACCGAGGTACCATTTGTACCACGCGGTGATAAGCCCGTTTATTGCTCTGATTGCTTCAGCACAGTGGGTGGAGGCGGAGGCCGCAGTGGTGGCCGTAACCGCTACTAAGC
>JBBQIC010000319.1:0-4786 GCA_038324555.1 Chloroflexia bacterium | reverse complement strand
GACCAACTAGACCTTGTCATTCTGAGCGAAGCGAAGAATCTCTAACCTCAGCACAGTGCCCGACGACCAGATTCTTCGCTTCGCTCAGAATGACAAGGTCTAGTTGGTTGGTCTTTCGCTTGCATTTTCGACTTTGCATTAGCCCTGATTTGAGCACGCCCTGGCTGGACAGTGAGTATCCAATGGTATACACTGCATATGCTACGTCGAAGTTGCGGAAGAGTAGCTTTGATGCTTGCTATCTAGCAGGCAGCGTAGCCCAGTGGCTAGGACCATCATACGTAATAAAGGGGGCATAATATGTCTGTTTATGTGTTCGTAAAACATAAGGTTGAGGATTACGGCCGGTGGAAACCGCTGTACGATGAGCACGGCGCGGTGCGCAAGAAGCTGGGTTCGACTGGCGCTACTGTGTATCAGGTACAGGGCAATCCCAACGAGCTGGTAATAATGACCGAATGGCCCGACATGGAGAGCGCCCAGTCGTTTGCCCAGGACCCCAACCTGCCGCAAGTCATGCAGCGCGCCGGGGTAATTGGCCAGCCCGAAATCTACTTCCTCGAACAGGTTGACCGGCAGTCTGCATAGGGCTTCCAGGCTGTATTTGCGAACCTAACCCCGCGCGAAAATATCCTTAAGTGCGGGGTTAGGTTCTGGCTGGTATGCGGCAATCGCAGAAGATGGTGGGAGGAATCCGCGCAGACTCTGTGGACAAGTTGTGGATAACCTTCCGGCGTTCCGATCTGGTATAATAAGCCTACCAACGGCCTCTCAACCGCCCTCACACGCAGGAGACGATGGCCCCTCGTACCACCAACCACAACCAATCTGTTACCACTCCAATTCCGGCAGACTTGCCGTTTGATCTTCTCACGCACCTACTTTCCGAGATCGGTCTAAACCACGCCGAATACCGCCAATTCGTAGAATACATCGGCAGGCAGCCCAACAAGGTAGAGCTTGGCATGGTGGGCGCTATGTGGAGCGAACACTGCGGCTACAAGCACTCCAAGCCCCTTCTTCGCAAGTTCCCCACAGAGGGGCCGCGCGTGCTGCAAGGCCCAGGCGAGAACGCGGGGGTGGTGGACCTCGGCGATGGTTGGGCTGCCGCCCTCAAGATAGAGTCGCACAATCACCCCGCGGCTGTCGAGCCTGTAGAGGGCGCGGCAACCGGCGTAGGAGGCATCGTGCGCGACATCTTCACGATGGGCGCTCGCCCAGTGGCGCTGCTCAATTCTCTGCGCTTCGGGCCGCTGTCGGAGCCGCGCAACAGATATTTGTTTGGCGGTGTGGTCGCGGGCATCGGCGGGTACGGCAACTGCATAGGCGTGCCCACCGTCGGCGGCGAAGTGGGTTTCGATCCCTCGTTTTCGGGGAATCCCCTTGTGAACGCCATGTGCGTGGGTTTGCTGCGTTCGGACAGGGTGATGAGGGCTAAAGCGTCGGGCGTGGGCAATCCCGTGCTGCTTGTGGGGGCAGACACAGGGCGCGACGGCATCCACGGCGCGACCTTCGCCTCCGATACGCTCGGCGAGGACGCACTGAAAGACCGTCCTGCCGTGCAGGTGGGCAACCCCTTCCTCGAAAAGTGCCTTATGGAAGCCTGCCTGGAAGTAGGGGCGCAATGGAGCGAAGCGAAATCCCGTGCGCCCCTACTTGACCTGGGCATAGTCGTTGGTATGCAGGACCTGGGCGCTGCTGGCCTCACGTCGTCAGCCGTGGAATGCGCGTCACGCGGAGGCGTGGGCATCGAGATAGACCTGTCGCACGTCGCCCGGCGCGAGAGCGGCATGAACGCTTATGAGATCATGCTCTCCGAGTCGCAGGAGCGAATGCTGGTTATCGTGGAGAAAGGCCACGAGACCGATGCCAAAGCGGTATTCGACAAGTGGGGCCTCCACTCTGACGTAATCGGGCGCGTCACGGACGATGGCATAGTGCGCGTGTTAGATAACGGAGAAGTCGCCGCTGAACTGCCCGCCACGCTGCTTACCGACGAAGTGCCCATCCGCTACGTGGTGAGCGAACCCGATCCCGCCTTGGACGAATTGCAGCACCCCGATTGGGACGCCGTTCTGTCCCAAGAGCACACTGACACACGCTACGACAAGGCGTTATTGGACGTGCTGGCATCGCCTAACGTCGCCAGCAAAGAGCGCGTCTACCGCACCTACGATCACACGATAGGCACAAACACCGTCCTCCAACCGGGACAGGCTGACGCCGCCGTGCTGCGCATCAAGGGCACGCGCAAGGGCATAGCCCTCACCACCGACTGCAACAGCCGCTATTGCTATCTCGACCCCTACGCGGGAGGAGCGCACGCCGTAGCCGAGGCAGCACGCAACCTATCGTGCGTTGGAGCCGAACCTCTAGCCGTGACCGATTGCCTCAACTTCGGCAACCCCGAACGCCCCGAAGTTTTCTACCAGATGGAGAGCGCGGTCAACGGCATAGCCGACGCCTGCAATGCCCTGGGTGTGCCGGTGGTCAGCGGCAACGTGTCCCTGTATAACGAGACGTCAGGTGTGGCGGTCCTCCCCACGCCCGTGATAGGGATGATAGGTCTCCTGGAGGACGTAGAACTCCGCGCCGGTATCGCCCTGCGCGATGGCCTGCAAATTGGCCTGCTTTGGGCCAAACATGTGGGCGACGAACCTCACGCGGGCGGTGCGCACCTATTAGGAGCCAGCGAGTACGCCGAGACCTGCCTTGACCTCAAAGTGGGTATGCCTCCCGCCGTAGACTTCGACGCCGAGCGTGCCGTTCAGGAGGTAATCCGAACAGCCATCCGCATAGGAATAGTAGACGTGGCTCACGATTGCAGCGATGGCGGTCTAGCTGTCGCGCTGGCTGAGATGTGTATAGCTGGGGGTGTGGGGACCTCAGTTCGGCTGGACGAAATCGAACGGATGCACCCGCGCTTGCGCTCAGATGTGCTCCTGTTCGCCGAAGAGCCAGGCCGCGTAATAGTGGCTCTGCCTTCCGAACGGTGGTCAGAACTGAATGAACTGGCCGAGTCATCAGGCGTGAAGCTCTACAATCTAGGCGCTGTAAGTAACGCCACCTTCCGTATAGAACGAGACGGAAACGCGCTTGTTGACGTGCCGTTGCCTGGCGTGGATGCAGCCTGGCGTGGGGAAGAAATAAAATAAATCAAACAACAATCACGGCGTGATTGTTGTTTGATTTATTTTAGACTAAAGGGAGCGGAATGCTGATTGACGACAAGATGCACGAAGAATGCGGAGTATTCGGCGTATACGCGCCCGGAGAGGACGTAGCACGCCTCACCTACTTCGGTCTGTACGCCTTGCAGCATCGCGGGCAGGAGTCGGCGGGCATCGGCGCCACCGACGGGACGGACCTAATGCTGCGCACCCGCATGGGCCTCGTCGCCACTGCGTTTGAAGAAGAGTCGCTATCGAGCCTGACCGGGCACGCCGCTATAGGCCATACTCGCTACTCGACTACGGGTTCATCCAGGTTGTGCAACGCCCAACCCCTGCGCCTGGAAGACCCACAGCTTGGCTGGCTGGCCCTCGCCCACAACGGCAACGTCACCAACGCGGGCCTCTTGCACGCCGAGCTTGCGGCGCAGGGTGTGGAATTCGAGACTACGTCCGACAGCGAAGTGATAGGCAAGCTGGCTATATCTTCTTATAGCTCTTCGTGGGCGACAAAGTTCCGCATGGCGATGGCCCGGCTGACTGGGGCGTATTCGCTCGCCTTGCTAACACCGACCCACCTGATAGCCGTACGTGACCCGATGGGCATCCGTCCCCTCTGCCTGGGCAGGCTGCCCGTAGCAGGTGCGCGCGGCACTGACTCCGGCCTGCGCGAGGGAGAGCCTATCGCCAGCATGCCGACCCATGCACACCTGGCGCACGGGGGCGGTTGGGTGGTAGCGTCCGAATCGTGCGCCCTAATGACCGTCGGCGCGCAGTTTATCCGCGAGATAGAGCCTGGGGAGATAGTTACCATCGGCGCGGAAGGCCTCACGTCGTATAAGCAGTTGCCCACTGCGGCTGTCAAGCAAGCCATGTGCGTCTTCGAGTACATTTACTTTGCCCGCCCCGATAGTGTCATCAACGACATATCTCTTTATACCGCCCGCCAGAATATGGGCCGCGAGCTTGCCAGGGAGCACCCCGCCGATGCCGACATCGTGATAGGCGTGCCCGACTCGGCTACCCCCGCCGCCATCGGATACTCACTCGAATCGGGTATACCCTTTACAGAGGGGCTTATCAAGAACCGCTATATTGGCCGGACGTTCATCCAGCCTCACCAGCATTTGCGCCAACGTGGTGTGGGTCTGAAGTTCAACCCTCTGCCGGACGTGCTGAGTGGCAAGCGCGTGGTCGTGGTTGACGACTCGATTGTGCGTGGCACCACGACCCGCCCCATCGTTGACCTGCTGAGGCGTGCGGGTGCGACGGAAGTGCATGTGCGCATCCACTCGCCCGCGATGAACAACCCCTGCTATTTGGGAGTGGACACCGCCCGCCGTGAGGAGCTAATCGCCCACCGCATGAGCATACCCGAAATCGCCCGCCACATCGGGGCCGACTCGCTCGGCTACCTCAGCCTGCCCGGCCTCTTCCGCGCTGTCGGCCTGGGCCACGATAGGCTGTGCTCAGGCTGCTTCACAGGCAACTACCCAGTGCCCGTGCAGTTGGAGTTTGGGTTGGATAACAAGCTGGCATTGGAGGAGGAGGAGGACGAGGTAAGGATAGAGGTTGACCAGGGTATGCTAGAGTTGAATATTGACCAAGCGGCGATG
>JBBQIC010000318.1:0-4821 GCA_038324555.1 Chloroflexia bacterium | reverse complement strand
CATGTTCCCCACCTTGTTCATTAACTGGTACCGTTTTTGGTAACGGGTTGGGGCCCCCATTTGGGGGCCCCCGCTGGGTGGGGCTTACCCACCTGGGCTCCAAAATTGGGTCGCCCCTACCCTTTCCCTAACACCTCTCTTGAATCTGCACTAGGGCTGGTGCAAAGTCGCTATATGCGCGAATCTTTATTCACCGCAGAGTAACTATGAGCGGGGGTACACCACCCGTGGATGAAAACGAGAACGCACCCGTAGGGGCGCACGGCCGTGCGCCCCTACCCCCCGATCCCAACATTTTCATATTAGTTTTTCATCGCGGGTTGCCACCCGCCTATGAATGAAAATGGTCGCGCCGCCTCCGTGATTAGGTCAGATTTGAGCGTCAATTTGGCTATTTTCAGAGCAGGCGCAGAGAACGCAAAGGACCTTTATTTATTATTGGTCCTCTGCGTTCTCTGCGCCTCTGCGGTGAATATGGCTTTCGACTTTGCAGCCACCTTGCGTCCCCACCTGGTAGGATGTGTAAAAGCCTGAACGCTGTGCTGGCCTGTGATAAGATATTTGGGCCAATTTTGGGCGGTTTTTCTCGTTAATTTCCAGCAGCTATGCAGAACTTAATCACGATCAGGAGAGCGGGTATGGGTGAAGCTATAACTATCGCCATCAGCCAGCACAAGGGCGGTACAGGCAAAACGACCACCACTTTGAACCTGGGAGCAAGCCTCGCCCAACGGGGTCACAGGGTACTTATGGTTGATCTGGACCCACAGGCTGATCTGTCGGCGGGGTTGGGCGTGTTGATAGACGCGACAGACCGTTCAGCCGAGCCGTCCCTGTACAGGATACTAGCAACGGAGCAGGGCGCTATCGGCGACGTAATAACCCCTACCAACGTGGAGCGTCTTTTTCTGGCGCCTAGTACGCTCGACATGGCCGAACTGGAGCTTTCGCTGGCCTCGCAGATCAGCAGGGAGCGGGCTTTGCAGAGGGCGCTTGCTCCGGTAGTGGGCCAGTTCGATTTTATACTGCTGGATTGCCCGCCTTCCCTGGGCCTCCTTACGGTGAACGCGCTGGTGGCGGCGCAGCGCGTGATCATCCCTGTACAGGCCGAGCCACGTTCGGTGCGCGCCACTAGCCGCATATTGGCTGTGATAAATCTCCTGAAAAGCAGGATGATGCACAACGACCTGGCCGTGCTTGGTCTGCTCGTTACTATGAAGAATCGCACCAATATCGCCCGCGAGGCCGAAGGGTTGCTGCGCTCTACTTATGGTGACCTTGTGTTGAATACTACTATCCGCAATCGCACGATCATCGCTGAGGATGTGCTGTATCACGCGCCCGTCGTTGCATACTCGCCGGGTAGCGAACCGGCGCAGGACTACATTGCGCTGGCCGACGAAGCGCTGGCGCGGATAGGCGCAACAAACGGTGAGGAGGTGGCCCATGCCAGCTAATAGCGCAAAACCTAAGCGGCAGACGATGGAGGCGGCCCTGGGAATAAAGGAAGCGCAAGGTTTCATGGGCCTGCTCAACGACACGACGACCCCAGGCCAGCCGACTGTGGGGGCGCGAGACCTCCCCCTCGACGTTATTGACCCCAACCCCTACCAGGCGCGCCAGGCGTTTAATGCGGGAGGCTTGCAGGAACTGGCCGAGAGCATACGCGAACACGGCGTGCTCGAACCGATTCTGGTTCGCCCCGTGGGCGCTCGATACGAAATCGTAGCCGGAGAGCGCCGCTACCGCGCCTCTGTGATAGCTGGGCAAAACACCATCGCTGCCCGCATCATGGAACTGGACAACCAGCAGGCTGCTATCATTACCGCATTGGAGAACCTGCAACGCGAGGACCTCGATATCGAAGACGAAGGCCGCCAGTTCGCCTATCTGTTGGAAGCTACGGGCCTCTCACAACGCAAGCTCGCCGACAAGCTGGGTATCAACCACAACTATCTATCTCGCCGGGTAAGGTTGCTCAAGCGTCCCGACCTGCTGGAGACCTACCGCTCTGGGCGCAAGAAATTACACGAAGTGCTGACTATGCTCGATGAGACCTCGGAAACTACTTCCGCAGAAGAAAGTGTGTCCTTGGGACACAGTAACGATGAAACCCTATCCTACGAATTCGACAAAGAGACAGAGTTCGAGCTTATCGAGCGCGAGGATATGCCCGGCTATATTGTGTCCCGGGGACACAGCCATGTCGAACAAAGTGATGGACAGGGGAGTGGCACAGACAAAGGAGGCGGTCGCTTTCGATGGAGGCCCCTACAGCAATTCCACAACTGGGTAGGCAGAACCCACATAAGGGACATCCCCCCCGACGAGCGCGCTACGGTCCGCGTGCAGTTGACCGAGATCAAAGATGCGCTAGAGAAGCAGTTGCGGGAGTTGGACGAGATAGAGAACTGCTAACCACCAAGCGTAGGGGCAGGCCCCCGTGCCTGCCCCTACGCTTGGTCTTATCCATCAATGGGTTAAGATCTCCGTCAGGAAGTAGTCGAGAGAGGCCGGGACCGGCGGTACAGCGATCCGGTTGGTGAAATCGGGTGAATTTGAACCGTACTTGTAGGGCCATACGTCATATGTGCCCGGCGCCACCATCATAGCGTAGTACCCATCGCCCGCGCTGTTCCCGTAGGAAGATGAGTCTGTTGACACATCGCTTGCTGTCAGGTAGGCGTCGCACACGAATCCTATGCTGCCACCCACAGCATAGCTTACACGCCCAACGATTCGTTGGGTCTTACGGACCAGGGTAAAGTTGATAGGAGGGGGATTAGGCGCAATGCTCACGGTAGCGCCCTGGTCGTTGTAGAAGGGCTGGCTGACGTTGATATAGTAACTCCCAGCAGCAAAGGTCGCACGCCACGTACCGTTGTAGTAAACAACAGCGTGCCTGTTGAACCGCCCATTGGAAGGCCCGGTTTGAAAGGTCACGTCGGCCCACCGCAGGCTGCGCCCGTCTGAACCTGTAAGCGTGCCGCTAGCCGCGATCCCCGATGTGACCTGCAAGTTGACTCCTGTAACGCTGCCTGTGAGCGTAACTGTCTGCGTAGAAGAAAGCGCGTAGTTGTCGTGGAACGCCAGCACGTAGTGCGTGCCGAGGGTAGAGGTCACAACGTAAGCTCCGCTGGCGTCCGTGGTAAAGAAGCCGTCGAACCACGTATTGGTGGGATTGGCCCGCCACGAGAATACCCGTGCGTTCGCCAGGGGCGCGCCATTTGGATCGCGGACTATGCCTCTGATCGTGCCTACGGCGGGCAGGGTGCGGTCGAGGGCGTTGTTGTTAGCTGTAACGGTCACTACATCTGTGCTCGCCACCACCCAGTGGTCGGACCACTCGTTCGGCCAGTTCGTGTATGTCTGGTATGACCCTGTGGGCAGTGTTACGCTATACCGGCCATCCGAACCTGCAACCGCAAGATTGGCATACTGAGGGTCGCAATTGCTGAACGGGATGTTGTTTGCATAGAAAGCTATCTCCGCCCCAGGCAGAGGTGCGCCACTACTGGTGCGTGCGAGGCCGCTGACGGTATAGACTACTCCGCTCGCGTCAAAGCTAAAGTTCTTGCCGGTAGCAGACACAGGTACGGTTACAGTCCGCGACTTTGCGCCATATGGGGGTGCAAAAGCGCGAACCTCATACGTCGCCGCGCTTACCGTCAGCGTATAGTTTCCGCTCGCGTCTGTAGTGGCATAATCGCCCGCCGTGAAGTTGTCGTAGATGCTATCTGTGGCGTACACCTGGATGCCAGGCATGGCGTTGTTGGCCTGGTTGCTGATTCGACCCTGTATCGTCAGGTTCTGGGGGACCAGGCTAAAGTTTACGTCGTTTGCCGTTGACGGAACCTTCACCAATACTGCCGGTTGCCATTCATAGCCGGTGGCGGAGACGCCTACCTGGTAGTCGCCGTTGGTCGGCAAGCTTAACGAGTAAGTCCCGTTAGAGGCCGTGGTAGTTGTGACAACAGTGGCGCCGAGGAAGGCCGATACTGTCGCTCCTCTGATGTTTCCGCCCGTTGAAGCGGATACCACGCCCGAAATGACGCCTGATAGGGTCTTGTCGGAAGCGTTCATGGGTGCGACCTGTGTAAGAGTAGACCCACGCGCCTGCAACTCTCGTACAGCCGAAATGTCTGCCAGCAAGCTTACCGTCCCATCGCCCATCAGACGAATACTCTGTACCCTGCCTTCACGCGCAAGCTTGAGAAGCAGTGGGTCAAATCGCAATTTCGACGGATGAGCAGAGGAGCGATTGAGCGCGCCCCTGCCTGTTGGGAGTCCAGCTTGCGCCGTTACGTTCGGGCTGGCGCTCATCAGATAAGCCGAGATCCCTGTCTGTTGTTGTTTGGGGAATGCGGCTGCGCTAATCGAACCGGGGATCATCAATACTATAAGCAAGCAAGATGCAGCCAGGATTGAGTTTCGTATCCAGTACATTCAATGTACCTCCTATGATCTGGTTGCGCCCAAGAAAAAGATGCGTGCCTCCATAAGGCACACAAGCACAGGAGTTGTGATAAGGGAACACAACAATTAAGGTAATTGTACTGCTGAGTTCTTGCGTGTAAGTTACGTTATTCTCGTAACCGACCAACGTTTGGCGCGAATGCCCCTTCAAATGCTTACAGTAAAGCAAGAGTTCAGAATAGGGGTAGATGGAATAGCCGTGTAGGGGCGAACCTTGTGTTCGCCCCTACACGGCTATTCCCTCAACCCCAATTCTGACATTTTCGGCGGCCGTTTCGACCCGTTATTACCCTGTATGTATTTTGTTGAGGTATTGGCGTCCGAGAGCGCCAAATCGCGCGTGCG
>JBBQIC010000317.1:0-4864 GCA_038324555.1 Chloroflexia bacterium | reverse complement strand
CCAATGGAAGTAGTGTCGTGTGGCGCGCCTTTCCTTTACATCCCCCTGAAAGACCTCGCAGCCATGCGGAGAATCCGGCTCAGGCCCGATGCGTGGGACGGGGTGCTAGGTGACTTCGAGACCTCTAACCTTTTCGTCTTCACTCAAGAAGTAGAAAATAGTGGCTCAACCGTCCACAGCCGCATGTTCGCTCCTGGGCTGGGCATTGCCGAGGACCCCGCTACAGGAGGAGCAAGTGGGCCGTTGGGCGGTTATCTCGTGCATCACGGCATGGTCAAGGGCAGCGGGACGATCAAGATGGTCAGTGAGCAGGGTATCGAGATGGGTCGCCCCAGCTTCAGCGGCATCGAGATTGACCAGGAAAACGGCCAGATAACAGGTGCACGGATCAGCGGGCGATGCTGCTATATTGCGGATGGCGCTCTTGAGCTAAGTTCGCTCGAAAGTGTGTGATAAACTATTGGTATGCAGCATCCACCCGCCAACAGACCCGACTATCCTCAGAGGCCAGCTATACCAACACCTGCCCATGCAATAGACCAGAGCGCGGCGCGATTGCTCTCCGCGCTGGCTCACGGGGCTATAGCTTTTGGGTTCTTTGGTATAGGCTTTCTCGCGTCGCTGGCTATCTCAGGCGTAATCTGGCTCTACGGCAGGCGCTCTCCGCAAGTCCGCTTCCATTCGGAGCAGGCGGGTTGCTACCAGTGCTCTGTGCTGCTGATAAACATCGTGTGTGTCGTCGTGTTGGGCGCGGCGGGGGGCTTCTCGTTCTTCAACGCCTTACAAAGCCGAAGCGATTGGAACATAGGCCACCTCACCATCCTCGGACTTATCATTTTCGCCCTCTGGTTCGTAGCCAGCATCTTATACGGCATCTTCGCCGCCGTAATGGTCCTGCTAGGCAAGCCGTTCAAATACCCGATTATCGGAGACATGATACGAAGACGTGAAACGTGAAGCGTGAATTACAATCTCACTTTATGTAGGCGCTGGAAGGGGAGGGACCAACTCAGCCGTGTCATTCTGAGCCGCAGCGAAGAATCACTACGCGGTCGTAAGTGTTAGGGATGGAGCTAATGGTGCTGATACTGATCCACAGACAGGTTGGTAGGGAAAGTGATTCTTCGCTGCGGCTCAGAATGACACGAGTCGGTGGGTTTGTTGCCTTCATAAATCACGCATGATGTTTCACCTCACGGCTTCCAAGGGACCACGCTCAGAGGCGCTTTGAGCACAATCTCACTTCCTCCCTCTTTCAGATTGAGTAGCTGGTCGGGTTGGCCTTTGGGGTAGAGTTGCAGAGAGATAGTATAGTCACCCGGCTTCAATCCACCGGGCAGGCGAAGATCGCGGTAGTCAATGATCTGCGTGTTGGGGGGCCACTGGCTGGTGGGCCAGTAGCCATTGAGCGCGCCGAGCGCCTCGTCAACCACTAACTTGCCCGACGGATCCTTTATCATTACGCGGACCTGGTAGTCCTGGTCCAACTTGTGTTGGGCGCGCCAATAGAGGGTGAGCGGGAAGTACGAAGCGTCGGGTTGGGTGTTGTCCTTGCGGCGCAACTCATAGATGTAACCCTGGAAGTCCAGTCCGTTCGTGAAGGAATGCGGCTCTTTGTGGTCGGGTTCCGGGAACCAGCATCGGGGTTGGCCGTTGAAAGCTATTCCGTAAACGGTCACGCCGTTGAAGACCTGTGTATCGAACGTGTGCCAGTTGTATTGGAACCACTCGCGCACTTGATGTTGAGGGTCCTCCTGCGCCTCTCGCACGGGCGACGTGACCACCCAGGCCCGCTCATGGCATGTCACCGCCTCCCAAAGGGTCTCGTTCAGCTCGTTCGCGCCGAAACCTTTGGTAAGCAGGCTGGGTATGGTCTTTACGTCCACCTGCGGCACGTCTCCCGGCCCGCCCGCCCTGTAGTAATAATTCACGCTCGTCTCCATGTAACCTGGAAACACCACGATAGCGTCGCGCAACCGCAAATGGTCCTGCATGTAGCCGATAGCCCCTCGCCAGTCCTCTTTTTGCGCCTGCGCCGAATAATTCACCCCCGCGAGCGCCCAAATCGTGGGCAACCCCAGCAATATCGCTCCTGCAACCGCCAATGCGGTATGGACGCGCTTCAAGGCCAGCAGACCCGCCGCAGCCAAGATTAAATAGGCTGGCAGAGCCATAATCAGATAGCGAGGCTGAAAGAGCGGCAGCTTGAGCGTAACCGCCCAAAACGCCAGGATAGGCGTCAACCAGAGGGAAAACACCAGATAGTGAGTTTTGAGTTTTGACCCTTCACTTCGTTCGAGGGCATGGTTTTGAGTTTTGAGTTGTTTATTTACACGTAGAAGTCCTATGCTCCCAAGCAGGGCCAGTACGCCCATCGATATAGACCCTATGGCTTCCCAGGGTGGCGTTGCCTGGTTGACCGCAAACTTCACGAATATGGTCCCGATGATGTCGGTCAGGCCGGTCGGGGTATACCACCCTCCAACATCAGCGCCCTCGAATAATGCCGCCGCTCGCAGCCACACTATAGGCAGCACGGGTATCAGGATCAACAGCATCGCCCACGACCAGCGCACGAGCCGAAATCGGGGATCAGGGATCAGGGGTCGGGGATCAGAAAATTCGGCTCCCGACCCCCGATCCCTGATCCCTGATCCCTGATCCCTGATCCCCAGCAAAAACGGCGTTGCCACAATCTGCGCCAGCAATACCAGCCCCGCCATACTATGCACCGTTAGCATGATCCATGTGGAGACGACGTAGCCTAGCCACAGGCGAACGCTATTATGATCCAGGGCGCGGAGATATAGGAGCGAGCTTGCCAGGGTCATGAACACCAGCAAGGTGTACATCTTGGCGTCCTGCGAGTGCCATATGTGGAACGGGTTGAAAGTGAGCAGCCCTGCGGAGAGTAGACCAAGCAGGGGACCGCCGACGCGCCACCCCAGGCCGTACATCAACGGAATAGCAGCTGTGCCGAAGATCGCCGCCAGGCCGCGCACCAACGCTTCCTGGTTGTGCCCAAATACTACATGCAGCGCCCTTTCCAGCAGTGGCGATGCGCTTATAGCCGCCAGCCAGAAATGGAGCATCAGCGTATAGAGTGGGCCGTTCTCCCCGGCTTTGGTGAAACCCTCCAGCAGCGTGGGCAGCGATTGGCGGGCACGCTCCACGATGTCTGCTTCATCGAACCACAGCGACTCCGACCCCAGGTGGTAGCGCCGCAGCAAAAAACCCAGCAGGGTCAGCACGGCCACCCACACCCAGGGCCGGGCTATAACCGAGGCAAACGACCCGGCTAAATCCCGCGACCGGCGCTGAGTTACAGCACTCGCGGAAGTCTGTGCGCTCATGGATATATTAACCGTCGAAGTGTACCTGGGGTTGCGTGCATGGGGTAATTATACAGGAATAGGGTGAGGGAGTAGGAATAAGAACTATTCCCTCACCCTACTCCCTCACCCTATTCCCTACCGAGCGCAAGCCGCGCTATGTCCTCGGCCAGGGCAGAGCAATTTTGCTCTAGCTGGGTGATGCTTGTGGCTGCCAGGTTGAGGGTAGCCAGGTGCAAACTCTTGGGAGCGCCGCGTACTCTAAGCTCCGTATGAGGGACCGCTGCGCCGAACTGCGGATAGACGAGCACGCCCTCGCTGAGTTTGTATCTGTCCAGGTAGGCGCTCACCTGATAGAGGTCGCGGTTCAGACCGTCTTCGCCGTCCATGCGCCGGTATTTGGCGTCCAGTACCAGCAAGGGCGACAGGCTCCCTTTGCTGTAGACGAGAACGTCCGGGCGGATACCCACCCGCCTCCCCTCGTCAAGGTAATCATGGCGCTGCGCGACTACCCGCAAGCCGTGTGGCGCAAGATTGGCCCGCAGCCGGACGGTGATAAAAGTCTCAAAGAGCCTGGGCATATTCACCAGGAAAGATGCGAACGGGTAAGGCCCTGCTTGCTCGTCCAACGTGAGATGTTGCAATGCTAGACGACAGAGGCCCAACACCGGGGCATAAGCCAGGTTGAGGCGATGGAAGGTTACTCCCTGTAACAGGGCCAAAGCCTGGGCACGATTGACTATAGACACTCCCTCAAAGCGCGGCAGCAGGGCACGAACGCGCCGTATCAGTCCGTCTTCGTTCTTCCCCCTGAGCAGGCCAGGAAGCAGCCGTAACGCAGCCACTATCACCCTGTTTTCGACTGTGTCTATGGTCAGGTCGGCGTAGGAGCATACGTGGCGATCCTTGAGGTCTGCGTGCAGGCGCAACTGTTCCCCAAGCATGATCCTGCCCCGCACGAAAGGCAGGTCTTCCTGGATAGTCACATACGCCCTGTAAAGCCCTCCCCGGAGCAGTCCTTCTACACGTTGCGCCAGCAGCGACATAACAAAGCCAAATATCTCAGTGTCATGCTCCAACCCGGCAGGCGGAGGATAAAAGCGCGCCAACCCCGCGTCCGCGCACAGCATGTAAAAGAGGTTTGTAATACTAACCTTTGGCCGAATCACCAGCATACCCCCATCCGGCAACCCGACTCGCCCAACGTAGTCGCGCGCTGCGACGCGGTATACGCCTGCCCTCTCCGTCACGCTCACGTCTATCCGCCCGGCATACCGCCCTCGAAACACCCCATATGCCCGCACAGACAGCGCAACCTCGCAAGCCTCGAACTCGGTGAGGAGGGTTGTGGGTTGTGGGGTGTGGAGTGAGTGTTTGTTTGTCATAGTAGGGAATAGGGTGAGGGAATAGGGTGAACCCGTATGGGCACACCGCCGTGTGGCCCCACGGGTTAACCCAATTACCACACCATTAAAGCACAACCAAACCAACACCCCCGCCCCCAACAGTGTTCCAAAAAACACCCAATAACC
>JBBQIC010000316.1:0-4894 GCA_038324555.1 Chloroflexia bacterium | reverse complement strand
ACCTGTGTTGTCAACATTGAAAGTACCGGCTGCCACAGGGTTGCCTTTTGCTGGCAACCACCACAACTCGTATACCTGATCGGGCGAAAGGGGGCGCAGATCGTTGGTTAGCAGGTAGGCTTCATTTGTCTTTGTGTCCAGTACGCCAAAAGCCGAGGCGCTGCGTTGAGTCCCATGACCTTGAACGCGGAACGCAACCAACTGCGGTTGGGCAGGTTTGTTTATCAGCGAAGTGAGAAACGCCGTCCCGCCCACCAACAAGACCAGAGCCGCCGCAATCGCTGCAATGGCGGGCAGCGATAGTCGCGCGCGCTTTCGCTCTCGGTATTCGCCCAGGTCGGTAACGGGAGCGGGGGCCGGTTGTGTTGGACCGGCTATCGGCTCGGAAGGCACTACAGCAGGAGACGCAACAGATACTGGAATACCAGAGGCGACACTGGTAGCGTCTGCTCCTCGCGGCGTTGCTGCCAGGCGAGACATAAAGCGCGCCTTGTGATCCATTGGCGGCTCGGCGGACGGGGCGGCATAACCAAGCATGGCGATAACCTGCGAGTATTGCTGCGCGAGCATAACGTGGGTCCTGCACTCGTTCAGTTGCCGCTCGAACTCCGCAGCAGCGCCTGACTCCATTACGCCAAGCGCGTAATCGGCCAGTTGTGCTTCCCACTCTTGCAGGTTGTTGTCTGCCTCTGGATTCACAATGCTCACCTTAGTTAAAACCTCACGTTACGCAATCTCACGAAGGGGCGGGACCAAACAGCCCTTGTCATTCTGAACGGAGTGAAGAATCTCGTCCCTTACCAGGATGTGAAGGCACAACCGAGGCTCAGGCATCAAGGTCCACGACGAGATTCTTCACTCCGTTCAGAATGACAAGGGTTAGCTCCTCTCCTCCATTACGCCAACTACGTAAGGTGAGTTAAAACGTAAAACGTGAGTTATTTAAGATTCACATTTCACGTTTCACGCATCAAATCGTTCGACCCCAGCAGCTTTCTCAGGCTTTGCAAACCCGACCTCATGCGGGTCTTTACGGTGCCTAGGGGCTGCTTCAGTTTGGCGGCTATTTCGCTCTGCGAGAGGCCGCCATAATATGCAAGCTCTAGCACGCGGCGTTGTTCGGGCGCTATCCCCGCCAGGGCTTCTCTGACAGCACGCTGCTGCTCTGCCAACCACACCTTGTCGCCAGGGTCCATGTCTGGGTCAGGCTTGGTATCGAGGAGACTGCCCGTCGCGGGATCGTCCAACGCTACTTCGGTGCGCGAGCGCCGCCGTAGCTCGTCAATGCACCTGTTATGCACCAGGCTCAACAGCCAGCTTGCGAACTTGCCTTTCTGGGCCGAATATTTCTCCGGCTGGTGCCACAGTTTCAAAAACACTTCCTGCACGACTTCCTCAGCGAGAGCAACGTCACTCAGCATCCTGAGCGCCAGCCCGAAGCATTGGCGCACGTAGCGGTCGTAAAGCTGTTCGAGTGCCTTCGCGTCCCCGTCCGCCAGGCGCACGACTAACTGGTTATCAGTACTGGGTAACAGGTCCACAAATGCTCCCGAAGAGCCGTGCAGTTGGCCTCGCGCTCCAGGAGATCTAGCTTCTGGGGAGCTACGCCTACTCGACTCAACAGCAAAGCGCGGGCCTCACCCTTCCGTTTGCAGCCCTTGCGCGGTCGGTAGACCTGCAAAGCGCCTGTATCCAAGCCATACGCTCCATAGCCAGGCCGGTTGCCAGCTTGATGAGCATATGGACAGTTTCGGTAGGGTGTGACAAGCTGTACGCATTGCCTCACATATAATATACGGGATTATAGCGTAGGCGGATTGTGAGCGCAACATTCTTAGCGTGGGGCGGTAATTGGAGCCAGAAGGCTGTAGAGTACATCAGAACACCATCACCAGTATAGAGATTTGCGACATAAAGACTATTCTCCAGGTCAGTATCCCCCAGGCCCTGCATCACGCCTATCACCTCAACTCGTTGGTCCCCTGTCTTTATCTGGTCAACTAGCGCGTTGGGAGCAAAGTGCTGGCTCAACCGTTTAGCGGAAAACGTACCTATTTGCTTGCCCTGCGCGGCATAGTAAGTTATCCGGTCACCTACCAGGCAGGCAAAAGGAAGGTTCATATCATCACCCGCCAACAGGTCTCCCTTCGGGCAAATGGGGGGCTTGACCTGATCAGTTGGACTTGGAGTTGGGCCGCTTGTTGATAGGGCCGAATGGAGAGGATGCAAAGCATTAGTGCGGGGACTGAAGGCCGCCCACGTTATAAATATGCGGAACAGTCCTGGTGATTCAGCCCAGGTGTCCACATGGTCCGAACCAGGTGGAGCTTTCACGCGATAGCTACTCGAATAGTCTTGCTTACCGAACGACTGGACAGCCGGGATGCGAGGTGATTCACCATTCCACTGCCAGCGCCAGATAGCGTTTCCGTCGTCCCAAGGGCTAAGTAGCGGCCCCAGGTACGGACTACTGGGCGTATCCAGATAATCACCCCGCAAGCTCAAGGCACGGTCGCCTGGCCTTATTTCAACGGTAATTGGCGCTTCCTGAACAAGGCTCGGCGGCAACGGTATGGCCAGCCATGTCTGCTTTGGCGGAGCAGGGTTGGCCATACGCTCCAAGTCCGTATAGGCCCACCAGTCCGCTCGTTGCCCCGCTCTCCAGGTGAATACCATTGCGCCGGGCGGTTTTATCAACTTATTGTTGACGTAAATCGCGGCGCTCTCCAGCCCCTCGGTAGTGACTGCGTCTATCAGCAGCCATGGTTGTAGGTGTGCCTGGACCTCAATGCGATGCACCGTTTGGCGAACCCCGCTAGCAACAGGCGTGCTCCAAGCACGCCAATCCGTATCCATCAATTCGGCTATCGTCACAATACCCACTATCAATGTCAGGCAACTTATAGGCAGCCACAGATTAAAAGGGGTAATAAGGCGCTTGAACAACAAACACATCAACACGACACCAATCAGCAGTGTTGCAGCGCGAGCTAATACTACGCATGTATGGAGAATCCCTGCCATACCAGGTGCGGAATTCAGTACTGCTTGTATAGGAATCGCCCAGAGTAGGCATATACCTAGCACAATTGCTGCCGCGCTGATCCAGGCCCAGCGCAGTCCCTGTCCATTGCGTATCTGTTGCAGATACGCTTGTTTCCGCAGCCCATGTTTGAGAAGAGAGACTAGTCCCCAGCAGCACATGCCTACGCCCAGCGCCAAGAAAGGCGAGAGAACGCTGACCCGCCGTGGCTCTACGCTAATCATACTATACATGAGACTGGTAGACATCCCAGCAAACAGGATAAGTATAGCAACCCGGCGTTTAGCGCCAGAGTAACCAAGAAGCCCGATTAGGCCTGCAAGGCCCAGCAGGACTAGCCACTCATGCTGCACCTGCTGTCCATGTAAGTCAAGCAAGAACGATTGAAAATAAGGGTAGTCTGGATAGCGCCAGTTGGCGAACAGGCTATAGTCCCACCATTGCGCAAACGCCAAGGGCGCGCGAATGACATCTCCGACAATTGAGTGTGTGGTATTGCGTCCTATAAACTCCCACTCGTCAGGCCCCCAGAAATTCTCGAATGAAAGTACGGTGGTTTGGTTTTTCACGCTACCGTGAGAAGATAATCCCACAAAGGGAACGGTCAAAGCATCATTCGACTTAGTCACACTGAATATTGTAATGCTAAGTATCCCGATAAAGACAAAGGTCAGCCCACTGTATATTAGCTGCGCATGAAGTACGGAGCGGAGCCGTGGCCCGAGCAAACTGAGGGCTATTACAGAGAACTGGAAAAGCCACATGAATGGCCGGTTGGTGAGGTTTGCGAACCCAAGTCCTAGTAAGGCCAAACTGCCCAGCCCAGTCCACACCCAGGACCGCCGTCCATTGCTGGTGAACGCCCACGTGTATGCCCAGATTGCGCTGGCAAGCAGAAAGCGGATCGGCGGCTGCTGAAGCACAGCACCATCGCCTGTGATAGCTGGAATATAAAGCGCCTGTAAAGCCCCCGCCAGCAACGCTACCCAAAGAGGAGCACCCAATCGGCGGGCAATCCCTGCCACCATGAGGCAGACCAAAGTATCTAGCGCCGAGTAGATCAATAGTATAGAGGAAGGCGCTACCGGAAGCGCTGCCAGCAGCACTCCCGCCAGGGGTTCTATACCCCGACGGTCCATCGCTGCTCCGCGAAGCACTGCGCCAAGTGTAGGAACGACCCCATTATTGACAATTGCGAGACAAAGGCCAAAATGCTTGCAAAAGGCATCGCGGGCAGCGACCATTGAGGTCCAATACTCGAGGGCATCCCAAACAGGGGCTATAGTACTGACCTTAAGGACAAACCACGCGCGCAAACACAGCGCCAATATAGCAAGGGTACAATAGCCCCGCAAGATTGCTTTGCGCCGAAAGATTTGCTTCTGGGTTGCCACTAACTCCACTTGCAGGACGGTTTCCGTTCGGTCCTGCTTAGGAAGAGGCAGCACGTCCTCTATTCTTTCGAGCATCGCGGAAATATACCATATCAAACCAACGCAAGCAAGTTAAGCGCTAATTAGCTTAAGATCTTGTTATGCACGTTTTGATGCCGACTCGTGAGTGGGTGCTTTAGAGGTGCTTTTGGAAGCTGATCCTGGGACCTACCATAGGCAGAATCTGTTACCTCGACCCGGTATCAATGTGGTTGTACGTATAAAGCATGTAATCAAATATTCAATGTTCATAATAGGCCATAAGCGTTATTAGACGTTCGTCTTGAATCGATTCCCTAAAAGTAGTATAATCTAAGTACAATTCGTGTACGCTTATCAGAGTGGGAGCCTTCCCACTTTTTTTGTCGGTTTTTGTTGAAGTTATGAGTTTTGGGTTATGAGTTTTGAGTTATTTCCG
>JBBQIC010000315.1:0-4899 GCA_038324555.1 Chloroflexia bacterium | reverse complement strand
GCCCCTACCCCAACATCATGGCGGCCCGTAGGGGCGCACGGCCGTGCGCCCCTACTCCCTCACCCTATTCCCTCACCCTAGCTACACCTCCATAACCACCGGCAGCACCATTGGACGGCGCTTGGTCTGGTCGTAGAGGTATTGGCTTACTGTATCACGTATCTTCTTGTTGAGATAGTTCCATTCGGGTGGCGTGTTACTGTTCTGGTGGGTGAGGGCAGCGCGCACCTTCTCCTTTGTGTTGTCCAGCAGTTCACTTGCTTCGGCGGCGTATACGAAGCCTCGCGTGACTATATCGGGGCCTGCGGCTATCTGCCCGGTCTGCCTGTCAACGCTGACCACTACGAGCAGGATGCCGTCGCGGGCCAGCAATTGGCGGTCGCGCACAACAGCCTGCCCGACCTCTCCGACGCTAAGGCCGTCTACGAATACGCTGCCTGCGGGCACGGTCCCGGCTATGATAGCTTGTTCTTCGTTTAGTTCGACCACGGAGCCGTTGTCAACGAAGAAGATGCGCTCTTTGGGGATGCCCACGAATTGGGCTATCTTAGAGTACATCGCAAGGTGCTTGCGCTCGCCGTGTATGGGTATTACGTACTTGGGGCGTAGGAGGTTCAGCATTAGCTTATGCTCTTCCTGGGAGGCGTGGCCGGATACGTGTACGCGGGCCAGGGCGGTGTATATAACATCCGCGCCTTTCAGGAAGAGGTTATTTATCACGCGGCTCACGCTGGTCTCGTTGCCCGGTATGGGGCTTGCGGAGAGGATGTAGGTATCGCCGGGCTTGCAGTTCCAATAGCGGCTGTCGTCGTTGGCTATACGGGATAGGGCAGAGGTCGGTTCGCCCTGCGCGCCCGTGCATATCACGAGCACTTCATTATCGAAGAGCTTGGACGTTTCGGCAACCTCTACCAGGAGGCCTTTTGGGATGGTGAGGTAGCCAAGTTCTACGGCCACCTGCACATTGTTCTCCAGGCTGCGTCCCAGAAGGGCTACTCTGCGGTTATATTTGTAGGCGATGTCCATGATCTGCTGGACCCGCGATATGAGGGACGCGAAGGTGGCGATTATTATGCGGCCTGATGCGTTAGCGATTATGGGGTCAAGGGTCCTGCCTACTTCTTGCTCGGACGGCGTGTAGCCTGGCGTCTCTACATGCACGCAATCGGTGAATAGGCCGAGCACGCCGTCGCTGCCCAGGCGGGCAAGGGTTTCGTAGTCGGTGAGGAAACCGTCTACGGGCGTGGGGTCCAGCTTGAAGTCGCCCGTATGGATTATAGTGCCGAGCGGCGTATGTACGGCTATCAAGCAGGCGTCGGGTATGGAGTGGCAGACATGCACGAACTCCACCTTGAATGCGCCCAACTCAACCACGTCGCCCGCCTGCACTTCGCGCAGATCGGCCTCTGCCAGCCTGTTGCGTTCGCGCAACTTGTTGGATATAAGGCCCAGCGTCAGGGGAGTGCCGTATATAGGCGCGTTGATCTGGGGCAGGAGCCAGGGTAAGCCGCCTATGTGGTCTTCGTGGCCGTGCGTAATGCAGATGCCGCGTATACGGTCTCTCTTGCCTTCAAGGTATGAGATGTCGGGCAGCACGAGGTCTACGCCGAACATTTCTTCTTCGGGGAAGCCCATGCCTACGTCTATGATGATCATGTCCTCGCCGTACTCGACGACAGCCATGTTTTTGCCTACTTCGCCCAGCCCGCCGATGGGGATGAACCTGATGCGCTCGGTTGTGGGTTGAGGGTCAATGTGTTGAGTTTGATGTCGTTGTGCCAAATATACCTCCAGGTTGGGTACGTGAAACGTGAAACGTGATTACGCTGTTCACGTTTCACGTTTCTGCATGTGCAGGGCGATTTCGCTCAGGAGTTGCGCCCGGTTTTCGAGGTTGCCGTAGATGGGTAGGGAAGAGCCGTGCGCCTGGTTGTGCAGGAAGCGGGATAGCGGGTTGGCTATCTGGTTGATGCGGTTGGCGCGCATGTTCAGTAAGAGCGTTTCAGGCTCGTCTTCGTCCTCGTCTGCGGTGTTGCTCGCGTTATCGGGCAGAGGTGCGCCCTCTGTCTTCGCGCTTGCCGTTGCCGTTGCTGCTGTTTCACTCTGTTCGTATGTTGTCTCTTTTCCTCCGTGCTGGGGGTTGGTTGCCTCAGCTTTACTCGCTTGTTCGTTGTTGTCCCCAAGGAAAAAACTGGCGATGCGGTTTTTGGCTTGTTTGGGCTTAAAACCTTCGAGTTCTTCCCAGTTATACGTAAGGGTTATTCCTGCGATGCTGCGGTATTCTATGCCTTTGCTGGTTGTGACTATGCTGGTGTTGGCCTCTTCGAGGAGCGTCCAGGCGACCATCGGGGCTACCAACAACATCCCTAGCATAAGCAAGAGTGACACCCATTCTACGCCGTTGACGCCGTCTTGCAGGATGGTGATGAGGCTCCACAGGGCAAATACCCAGATGCTCGCTACGCCGAGGAGCAGGAGTGTGGCCTGCCGCCTGCCCTGGCGGGACATGGAGTAGGTTTGCTGGCCTGGGTTGCTGTCCAGGGCGGGTATGGAGGCTGGGAGGGCCTCGTTTTGTATGTTAGATGGGGCCATGTGGTAGTTCTGCCGGGCGGGGCCAAACCACCGCGCCTGGATTAGAAAAACGTGAGTTGCTCATAGTCGTTGGTCTTTTCGGGTGTCTTCTTGCGTTTGGTTGGCTCTTTCTTTGGTTTGGGTTCGACAGGAGGGCCTTCGCTTGCTGTTTTTGCTACCCTTGCTCCTGTTGAGGATCCCTCAACCTGCGCTCTCGGCTTTGCTGCTCGTGATTCCCTCAGTATGAGCGGTTCGACGGCAGTCGGGGCGTCCTCATGCCCGTTGGTTTCTGGTTGGTCGCTTGCTAAGACTGCTGCGGTCTCCGGTTGCTGGATTACCTGTTCGCGGGCAGATTCGGCTTCGGCGATGCGCTCTTCTTCGGTGGTGAGGGCGGATTGCGAGAGCATCTTGCGCGCCTGCTCTATGAATATGGGCAGCTTGCGGAAGTCGCTACGGATGATGTCTGCGAGGCTCGCCTGGTGCAGGCCCGCCGCCGGGTGGTACATCGCTACGCACATCCGCCCGTCAACGATGTGGGCGGTGCCGTGTATCGCGCTGATGCGTTCGCCTGGGAAGAAGCGGGCCATCGAATAGCGTCCCAGCGTCACGATTATGCCTGGGTTGATGATGGCTATCTGCCTCTCAAGGTAGGGGGCACAGGCCGCTATCTCATCGGGTTCGGGGTCGCGATTGTTGGGCGGGCGGCACTTGACTACGTTGGCGATGTAGACGCTTGCGCGGTCCAGTCCGGCGAGTTGCAGTAGCTCGTTGAGGAACTGGCCCGCCGCGCCGACGAATGGGAGACCTTGCTTGTCCTCGTGGTAGCCAGGCCCTTCGCCGATGAACATCACTTCGGCCTGTACGTTGCCTTCGCCGGGCACGGCGTTGGTGCGGGTCTTTGCCAGTCGGCATAGCTGGCAGGTCTTTACCTGCGCCGCTAACTTTTCCATGCTCGCCGTTCCAGGCGTCCTACGCGCCGCGCTCACCACGCCTCTGCCGCCATCTACCATGCTCAAATAGTACCCTTTTGTTATACGTGACTGACGTTTTTATCTCTTGCCTTGATTATACGTCAGGTAGAGGGTGGTAGCAAGCGAAGGGGATAACTCTTCAGGGTGGATGCAACTCTTGTTGGTCAACGCCGCCGCCCACATCAAGGCAGTGCCTGGGCGTAAGAGTGACGTGCGCGACTGCGAGTGGATTGCCGACCTGCTGCGTCACGGCTTGTTGCAAGGGAGCTTTGTGCCTGACCAGCCTCAACGGGAACTGAGGGAATCGACCCGCTATCGCACCCTTTTTATCATCGAGGACGACAAGGGCGAAGTGGCCTCGGCTGCCCTTTCGAGCGCCGAAGGAGGAGGCGCGGCCATGTTGGGGGGCGTGGCAACGCGGGAGAAGTACAGGGGCATGGGGTTGTCGGCGTTGTGCGTAGGTGCGCTCTGCGATTGCCTCTTCATGAAGGGCGCTGTGAGCGTGTCGCTTTTCTATCTAAAGGACAACGGCGCGGCGGGCCGCGTGTACGACAAGCTAGGCTTCGGCTACTCAGGGGAGTGGTTGTTGGCCCCACTGGGCATGGGCGTATTGTTTAGCCCGCTTCTCGGTTTGCGCACCCGATAAGGGGTCCAACCAAACGGACTGCTTTGCGGTTCGTTTGGTTGAACAAGAGTTTCCCGTATTACTATCCCATCGTGGCGGGTTCTATCTGCCTGGTTGCACCCACATGTTTGGTCCATAGGGCGTAGCCGATGAGGAAAAGACCTGCTTCGAAGATTGCGAGAGAGACCATGGATGCCATGAGCAAGCCTGTCTTTATGGCCTCATAGTTGGTATCGGGTATGATCCCAATGCTCAATAGCATCATTGCCACCACGCCAAAACCGCCGACCATCACAAGTTTGCTGCCCACCGGAGGTAGGACCTTTTGCTTGGAGCCTGCCAGGCAAAAGATTGCCGCGCCAGCGAGTGTCCCCATCAACCCGAAGATGAAGAATTCCCACCACCCGCCGATCTCGGTCCCTCTTATCGCTTCAGCCAGGTGTCCTATCCCGCCAAACCCCATACTTAACAGACCGATGAGCGTCACCAGCAGACCCGCCTGGCCCAGCCCACCTATTCGCCTCGCATAGGTAAGGGCAAATCCAGCGGCGAATAGCAGAGTGAGCGCAACGCCTGTGACGAAGAACAGGCTTGACATTATATCCAGCCCATTGTAGGTGTACGGATACTCCTTGTCGGAGAATATTGATGTTCCAACGAGGCCGAGCAACACCAGCACGCTGCCCGCCATGCCCGCCATGCCGCTCCATTTTGTGAATGATGCACTGTTCA
>JBBQIC010000314.1:0-4912 GCA_038324555.1 Chloroflexia bacterium | reverse complement strand
CGCTGGTATCGAGCGCGACTATGACCGAGACCGCGTCCATGGTATTTTGCAGCCCTGTCAGTTGGATAGACGCAACATCAGCGCCGTTCTCGCGCAGCTTGAGGGAACCGGCTGTAAGTCCCGCAAAGGGCAGACCTGACGGGTCAAGCGCACTCAGGTAGACCGTGTTCGCGGGGAACCTGCGACTGTCAACCGCGTTGATTATCAATTTGTCCAGGGGCGGAGGCGCGGGCGTTGGGACGACGGCTGCTACCGGCACGCTGGTGGGGGTTATGCTGGATGCTTGCGCGTCATTGCCCAGGCTGCCTGGAAATCGGAAGCCCTTGAGAACGCCGACTACAAGGAACAATGCGAGCGCAGCCACACCCAGGACAGCCGCCACTATGACCACTCGCGGGATAGCTGGGCCTTTGCTTGTCTGGCCCTTCGTGTCTAAAGCCTCGAGCGCCTGGTACATGACCAGCGCCGATGGATAGCGTTCCAGGGGATTGGGTTGCAGAGCGATGGCGATTACTTGCGCCAGGTCGGGCGGAATATCCTGAGAGTTTGCAAAGTTGATGGATACAAGCCCCGGCGCTTGCTGTACTTGTAGACGCTCCGGCATGGGAGGGGGCGATCCGGTCAGCATGAAGTAGAGGATAGCGCCAATCGAATAGATGTCGGAGGTAGCAGTCACCAGGCCCTTTTCCATCTGCTCCGGCGGCATGTAAGGCACGGCGTCGCTGCCCAGCGACATGGTGAGGTAGTTCTCAGAGGGCGGTTCGAGCACTACGTTGCATTGCGCATCAAAGGTGATTGTATCAGGCCTCAGCGACTTCTGTGCGCTCGCGCTGAGGTTGGTAGCCTGTTCCGCTTCGAGCTTTTTTAGCATTGCCAGGCCATACTGCGTGACAAGGCTGGGGGGCAGCGCGCCAACCGTGCGGACAAAGCTGCTCAGGGATATGCCCTTCGTTTCTATGGGCATGATGACATACGAGACGTCGTTGTGAGCAACCCTGGCCTTGGAGGACGCTGACGCCAGGTCAGATGCGTCTCCATACATGGGGCGCAATATATAGAAGCGCCGTTTCTGGGCGTCCCAGGTTACGATGTCTGAACTACCCTTTATCTGGCGAAGGACGGTATACTTGTCCGCGATTACCTGGCCGACCGGAAGCGCGGTCTCCGTAGGGTTCATCCGCTTTGCGCCGTGTCCGCCTGGCGGCGGGGCCAGCTTAGAACTCTGTCTGTTCTGGCCGTCAGGAGCGCCTGGCACGCTGTCCGCGTGAGGTTGAGCCGCGTCGAGTATACCCGAATTCTTCTGCTTTTCAAGGAGGTATTGCTGTAGCGCGGGGGCGTTGGCCTCGATAGCCGAGGCTGCCGCCGTATGGCTGGGATCAAGGGTGATCACGTTCTCGAGAGCTATCTGCTTATCTTCAGGGTTGTCTACGACGGTGCTCAACCAGTACCAGCTTTCGACATCGGACTCATTTTGGCCGACTGCTGCCACTAGATAGTCTTTGGCTTCAGCATGGCGTCCACCCTTTGCGGCCACTATCCCGCGCCTCTTAAGCTCCTCGAAATCGAGCGTCTGGGCGTTCTGCTGGGGAGGTGGGGCCGGAGGCTGGGCCGGGGCCGGGGGGGTTGAGGCTGAGGCTGAAGATGAAGCCGAGGGAACATCCGTCGTAATAGCGGGTTTAGCGGGCAACGTGGCGGCAGCTTGCATTTTCTGCGTGATTACCTGGAGGGCGCGCGCGGCCTGCTCGTTCGCGGGGTTTATCGCCACTACTCTTTGCAGGCAACCAGCCACGAGCGGTATGTCAGTATATAAAGAGGCCAACCATAGCCATGCAGCCTCGTTATTCGGCTCCAATTCGGCGGCAAGGCGGAAAGCTGCTATTGCCCCTTCTTTATTGCCCGCCTTCATAGCGGCAACGCCCTGCTCAACCAAGACAGCGCTTTCGCGCGTCGCACCCTGTGTAATCATATGTCTTCTCTGTATGCTGATCCCTAAACATCGGGCATTGCGTACTGCGTGTTGCGTATTAGGTTGGCAATACGTAATACCTTAGACGTTGATGGTGAGGCAAAGTCATTAAATTATAGTTCTAAACAATTCTAGCCCACATTTCGGATACCGGTCAATGCTCCATTAGTACCAGGCTCCTTCGGGACTTACGAGTGGGTAGTGGGTAGTGGTCAGTGACTACTCGTCACCAGGCCCTGATAGCAAAAAGAGGCTAGTGCCATTTGCCCCTTTGGGCTATAGAGTGAGACAAGGTCTGTCGGGTATATTGGCGGTAGGCCCGAACTATTATGTCAGGGCGGCAGTTCTTAATGCTGCGGATAGTATGGTCGTTTTGAGTTTTGAGTTTTGAGTTTTGAGTTTGTGAATCGAATTCAAAACTCCTGGCTCACAGAGAAAGCGGAGGCTTACAACAATGAAAAAACGTGGTGGTCGTTTCCTAATGATCCTGGGTGTAGGACTGGCTGTGCTGGCGTTCGCTGTCGTCTACGTCATCACCTCAAAGAGCGTGGGGAGCAGCCCTGCTGCGGCAGTGGCTACGCCAGCTCCCATGATTTCTATTGCAGTTGCGAAGACCGACCTGGATCCGTATACAATCCTGGACCCCAGCAACGTCGCAATGCTTGATGTGGATGCGTCTACGGCCGTATCTCCTACGACCAGGGACGCCAACGTCCTTTACGGCAAGATGTCACGACTTAATCTTGTGAAGGGCCAACCAATCCAGATCAACCAGTTGACGGATACGGGCTTCTCAAATGTGATAGAGAAGGGAAAGCGCGCTTATACGCTGCCCGTCTCCGAGCGAAGCACGTTCGGTGGGACTTTGACCGAGAACGATTATATAGACTTGCTTTGGACCCACAAGTTTGATGTAACTCAGTTTATTATTGTTCCCGGCGCTGACGGCAAGCCACAAGAGAAGAACAAAGAACTGATGACGACTAAGACGCTGCTCGAAAACATACAGGTGTTGCGGGTGATCAGTTTACGGCCCCCCGCGCCGCCACCAGCCAGTGGAAGTAGCGGTAGTAGTGGCAGTAGTAATGCCCAGGCCGCCGACTCTGAGCAGGCGTCCGCGAAACGCCAGTCACCTGCTTCGGCGCCCAGCAACTACACGGTTGATGCGCAGCCCCAGGCTATCCTCGTACTGGCCGTCACAGATCAGCAGGCGGAAGTCCTCAAGTTCGCATATGAGAACGGCGTTGTTGACCTGGCGCTACGGTCGTCTGCCCCTCTGAAAGGTACGGACGGCAAGACCACTAAAGGCCCGGACGGCAAAGATGTCGTAGGAGACCACGACCCAGAGAAGACCACAGGCATAACCGACAAAGTGCTGGTGGAGCAATACGGTCTCCTGGTACCGGAGATACTTATAAAGTGAAACGTGAAACGTGAAACGTGATTATTGTATTCACGTTTCACGTTTCACGTTTCACGTTTCACGTTTCACGTTTCACGTTTCACTTATAGCATTACGTACTGGAGAGCACAATGGATAACCACGGCGCAGGCGGCGTCACACCCAGGATTGGGGTGGTGATTGTTGACGATATTGCCGATACACGCGAGAACTTCAGCAAGTTATTGATGTTCGAGCCGGATATTGAGGTGATCGGCACGGCGGGAAGTGGCCCTGAAGCCATCGAGCTATGCAGGAAGTTGCGCCCGGCTGTGGTGCTGATGGACATCAACATGCCCGAAATGGACGGCATCAAAGCCGCCGAAATCTTGAGCAACGAGCTTCCGGCCATCGGCATAATCATGATGTCGGTGCAAAGCGAACAGGACTACTTGCGGCGGGCTATGCTGGCGGGAGCGCGCGAATTCCTCGTCAAGCCCTGTTCCGGCGATGACCTGATCCGTTCGATAAGGCACGTTTACCGGCTCGAAGCCAGCAAGCGCGCCATGGTCGTGGCGCAGCCAGTGGCCGGTAGTTCGATGCAAAATGGCACAGGGACCGACAACGGGGAGCCGCAGCACGGCAAGATCATCACGATTGTCAGCCCCAAGGGCGGCGTGGGCCGGACCTGCGTCGCGGCTAACCTGGCCGTCGCCCTCAAGGTGGCGACGCAGAAGAAAGTGGCCCTGTTTGACGCTTCCCTTTACTTCGGGGACCTGGGCGTCATGCTGAACCTGCTCTCCAGTAAGACGATTGTTGACCTCACCGAGCATATGGAGGACCTGGACGCCGATTTGCTCAACGACATCATGGTCACTCACTCGTCCGGTGTGAGAGTGCTGCTGGCTCCTCCGGCCCCAGAGATGGCCGAGTTGGTTACGGCAGAGCATGTGCGCCGCATATTGCTGGAGATGGCAGCAGGATTTGATTATGTGATAGTAGATACCTGGCCCTCGTTTGCCGAGGCGGTGCTCACCGCTATGGATATGGCTGATGATATTCTACTGGTTATGACGCTGGAGATGACAGCCATCAAGGACGTAAAGTTGTACCTGGAAGTGGTTGATAAGCTGGATTATCCAACCGAGAAGGTCAAGCTGGTGCTCAACCGCGCAGGCAGCGTAGGGGGCATCAAGGTAGAGGCCGTTGAGGAAACGCTGAGGCACAAAGTTGCCGTCGGGCTGACCAATGACGGCCCTGGAATGATGATGGCGGTGAACCAAGGCGTGCCTCTGGTCATATCTGCGCGCGAGCACCCTTTCTCACGCGATATATACAGGCTCGCCAAAGTGGTCACCTCAATCAACGTGGAAGAGGGCGTATCGCAATCCCAGGCCATCGCAAACGCAAAGGCGGAAGATGAAGCTAAGGATACGCGGTTGATGTCGAAACTTAAGGCAGCATTTAGATAATTTTGGATTGTGGATTGCCTGGCGAAGTCCAAAATCCAAAATCCAAAATCACAAGGATAAGAAATGTCGCTCCTGAAGAGAATAGGCGGAAGC
>JBBQIC010000313.1:0-4918 GCA_038324555.1 Chloroflexia bacterium | reverse complement strand
TTTTTTTTTACTCTTTTATTGGGTTTTTTTTTTCCTTATTCACTTTTCACCGTTTTCACAAAAACCGGTTTTTTAATTTTGGTTTTTGGGTTTGGGGTTTTGGGTGTTGGGGGGGGGGGGGGTTGGGCCGCACGGCCGGGCGCCCCTACGGATTGCCTCTTTCTATTTTCAGAAGAATAGGAGTAGAGGAGATAGCTGGGTAGGGGCGAACCTTGTGGTCGTCCTCTTGACGAAGACGAAGCGGTATGCGGAGAGGGCGACCACAAGGTTCGCCCCTACCCAGCTATCTCCTCTACTCCTATTCTGAACTCTTACGAAAGGTGGCATAGAGAAACAAAAATCGCGTAGCATTTTTGTTGCTTTATGCGGAAGAAATGTATAGCACCAACCAGATAGCGATCAAAGGTGATTTGGAGACGATTTTCAGACTCGCCGCAGATGTTGAGAACTGGGCCGACATCCTGCCTCACTACAGGTACATCAAAGTGCTCCACGCGGAGGGCGGACGCAAGTGGGTAAGGATGTCGGCATGGCGCGACTTTGTGCCCGTCACATGGACAGCTATTCAGACTATCGAGCCAGGAGACAACGGCGCACCTGGACGAATTACCTTCCGGCATGTGCGCGGCCTGGTTCGTGGCATGGAAGTTGAATGGTGGTTTAGACCGAGGCCCGAACAGCGAGACGTGCTTGTGGGCATCACGCACCGGCTGGACAATCCGCCTTTCCCTACCTGCCTGCTAGGTCCGCGATTGGTGGAGGCGGTAGTAGGCAGAGGCTTTATCGGCTACATTGCAGGCAAGACGCTCAGGCGCGTCAAGGAGCTTGCCGAAGGAAGTTTTGAGTTTTGAGTTTTGAGTTTTGAGTTGGAAAGATATAACTCAGCACTCAGCACTCAGCACTCAGCACTCATGAAGAGAGTAGTTATCACCGGAATCGGGGCGATTACGCCTATCGGCAGCGGGCGCGATGGGCTGTGGAAGGGCGTGCTTGAAGGACGCTCGGCTGTGCGGCGCATCACGCGCTTCGATCCATCCTCGTTTCGTTCGCAGGTAGCCGGGCAAGTGGACGACTTCGACCCACTTGACCACCTGGACGCGCAACGCGCCCGCCGCCTCGACCGCTATTCGCAGTTCGCCGTCGCCGCTGCGCAGCAGGCCGCGCTCGACTCTGGACTGTGCCTGTCGTCCGAGGACGCCGAACATACGGGCGTTTACCTGGGTAGCGCGCTTGGCGGCCTCTCATTCGCCGAGGAGCAGCACGTTCACTATATGGAGGGTGGGTTGCGCGCGGTCAACAATATCCTCGCGCTTACCGTCTTTGGCTCGGCGTCGTCCTGTAATGTGGCTATGGAGATAGGGCTGTTCGGGCCAAATCAGACAAACGCCAACTCGTGCGCTTCGGGGGCGGTGGCTATCGGCGAGGCGTTCAAGTTGATACAGAGGGGTGGAGCGCGGGTGATGCTGGCCGGAGGGGTCGAATCGCCTCTTGCTCCGCTAACGTTCGGCGCGTTCGACCTGATACGCGCCATATCAAGCAACTCAAACGACAACCCATCGCTTGCTTCACGTCCCTTCGATGCGCACCGGGACGGTTTCGTCATGTCAGAAGGCAGCGCGGTTCTCGTGTTGGAAGAGTTTGAGCACGCACAGGCGCGGAACGCTGACATCTATGCGGAAGTGCTGGGATACGCCACCACGACAGACGCATACCATATGACCGCACCGCGTCCCGATGGCAGCCAGGCGATGCGCGCCATGAGGGAGGCGCTCGCCGACGCCAGGCTCCTTCCCCAGGAGATCGAGTACATCAGCGCGCACGCCTCCGCAACGCCGCTCAATGACAAGACCGAGACGATGGCGGTCAAGGCTGTCTTTGGAGAGTATGCTTATCGCGTACCCATGAGCGGCACCAAAGCCATGCACGGTCACGCACTCGGAGCGAGTGGGGCCTTCGAGATCGCTATTAGCTGCCTCGCCATGCGTCACGGTTATCTGCCCCCTACAGTCAACCTACATAATCCCGACCCGGAGTGCGACCTAGACTACATATCCCATCAGGGTAGGGAGAAGAGAGTGCGGACTGTGTTGTCTAATTCGTTTGGGTTTGGGGGGATAAATGCTTGTATCGTAATGGGTGAGGGAATAGGGTGAGGGAGTAGGAATAAAGACTACTCCCTCACCCTATTCCCTCACCCTATTCCCTCACTCTACTCCCTAAAGTCGGATCCAATTCTTGCTTTCTTCCGTAAAATACGGTAATCTAACAGTCATCAACGACGCTGGCGGGCATTGCGTTTGCATATGCTCGTTTTTCGTGCCCGAAATGGGATAGCTAAATTGGGTATGGAACACTACGAACATCGGGCTATAGCAATGTATCGAACGGCACGCTACAATGGAGTATGCGGTAGTATGTTCCCCGACAACGTATGTGTTCATAGAAATCCATCTAGGAGGACTCGATAATTGAACCTGATCCAGCCAGTAGTATCGTACAGGCCAATACCGGAACGCATTGGCCGCTTGAACGAACTTGCGTATAATCTTTGGTGGAGTTGGCACCCGGAGGCCCAGCGTCTATTCTCCGATATTGATATGGGACTGTGGGAGCTTGTTTACCATAACCCCGTGAAGTTCCTCACCGAGGTCCGCCAGACAAGTATGGACGCGGCGACGGCAGACCCGCACTATCTTGCGCGCTACGACGCGGTCATGGCATCCTTCGACGCATACATGGCCCCGGCTGTGACCTGGTTTACGACCCAGCACCCGGACGAGAAGGGCACCATCGCTTACTTCTCCGCCGAATTCGGTCTGCACGAATCGCTGCCTATATATTCGGGCGGTCTTGGCATACTGGCGGGAGACCATGTGAAGGGGGCTTCGGACCTGGGCATACCTGAGGTCTTCGTGGGCTTCCTTTATCCTCAGGGTTATTTCCGCCAGACGATTGACGGCAACGGGTGGCAGGAAGCTGTATACAACAAGTTGGATTTTGACGATGAGCCTGCCATGCCCGCAGTTACTCCTGACGGCAAAGAGGTGATCGTCGAAGTGCAACTGCCGGGCCGGGTGATTTACGCGAAGGTGTATCTCATCCAGGTCGGGCGCGTGCCTCTGTTTCTGCTCGACACCGACATTTACCCGAACGCTCCCGCCGACCGCGAATTGTCGGCGCGCCTCTACGGTGGCGACCAGGAGATGCGTATCGCACAGGAGATCGTGCTTGGCATCGGCGGCGTGCGCGCTTTACGCCAGTTGGGGATTTCGCCCTCGGCGTGGCACATGAATGAGGGTCATTCGGCCTTCCTGGTGCTCGAATTGGTGCGCGAGCGGGTGCAGGGCGGCGAGACCTTTATGCACGCTCTCCAACAGGTGTCGGGTTCTACCGTCTTCACAACGCACACGCCCGTCGCAGCCGGAAACGACACCTTTCCCTACGACATGATTGACAAATACTTCTCGGACTACTGGAAGCAGCTTGGGCTTGACCGCGAGGAGTTTCACACCCTGGCACGCGAAGGCCAGCCGTGGGGGCAGACCTTTGGCATGACCGTGCTGGCTTTGAACGGTTCGAGCCACCGCAACGGCGTGAGCCAACTGCACGGGCGCGTCTCTCGCAACATGTGGCACTGGCTATGGCCGCACCGTCCGGTAGACCAGGTTCCTATCGAAGCCATCACCAACGGCGTGCATACTGCCACCTGGCTCGCCCCCGAATTGCACGAGTTCTACAATCGCTGCCTGGGCGAGGGCTGGTACGAGAACCTTGACCACCCGAATACGTGGTTGCCTATACTCAATGCCTCGGACAGCGAATTATGGGGAATCCACAAACGACTGAGAAACGATCTGATAATATTTGCTCGGCAGCGCCTTGAAGAGTGGTACAGGCGCACCGGCGCGCCGCGTGACGTATGGCCCCCGCTTGACCCGGACGCGCTGACCATAGGGTTCGCCCGCCGCTTTGCTACCTACAAGCGGGCCACTCTTATCTTCAACGATACCAACCGCCTCAACGCCATCATGAACCAGACGGGCAGGCCCGTTCAGATTGTCTTCGCGGGCAAGGCCCACCCTCGTGACGAGCCTGGCAAGCAGTTTATTCAGCAGGTCTACTGGGCGTCCAAGCACGCGGGCTTCCAGGGCAAGATCGTCTTCCTGGAAGAATACGACATGAACGTAGCCCGCTATCTCGTACAAGGCGTTGACGTATGGCTGAACACCCCCAGGAGACCCTATGAGGCAAGCGGTACGAGCGGCATGAAAGCCTCGTTGAACGGCGTGCCTAACTTCTCGATTATGGACGGCTGGTGGGCAGAGGGCTATAACGGCAAGAACGGTTGGGCGATTGGCGAGGGTCACGAATACGCCAATCAGGACGAACAGGACGCGCACGACGTGCTTTCGCTGTACTCGATCCTGGAGTCTCAACTCGTTCCGCTCTACTACGACCGAGATGAGCAGGGCGTACCGCACGGCTGGGTAGATGTGATGAAAGAGGCCATCGCTACTGTCGCTCCTATGTTCTCTATGCACCGCCAGGTCAAGGAGTATACAGAGAGATTTTACATTCCGGCGATGAAAACCGACGTATAGGGTGAGAAATGTGCATTTGAACAGGTGAAAACCTGAGACATCCCGAATTTTTATAACGAACCGCAAAGACGCAAAGAGCGCAAAGTTCGCTAAGGATTCTATTTATGATTCCTTTGTGAACTTTGCGCTCTTTGCGTCTTTGCGGTTCGCGTTCTTTACCAATCACCTTAGAAGGCGTTTTGCACTAACAGAACCTGTGTGCTATAATCGCCATCAATGGACGCTCTCAAGATATATAGTGTAGGCGAACTGACAGGCTACTTGCGGGGGCTGCTAGACAGCGACGAAGAGCTTCACGATTGCTGGATAGCGGGTGA
>JBBQIC010000312.1:0-4924 GCA_038324555.1 Chloroflexia bacterium | reverse complement strand
GGAGCCAGAGGGCGGGTCTCCAGAGAGCTATCCAAATTAACGTCAACCACAACATCGCCGATGTCCTCAAGAGCCTCTTCTTCAACTGGCATAGTCCTCGCTGAGGGGCGCGAGACAGGACGCTCGCTCCTTTGTGGACGGTCATAGCGGTTGCCGCGTGGGCGATCTCGGTCTCGATCAGGGCCTCTGCCTTCGGGGGGCCTGGCGGCCGTACCCTGCTCTCTGCGGTTGCCACGCCCGTTACCGTCAACAGGCCCAGGGCGGCTCCTGGGGGACACTTCCTCATCGGCAACTTCGTTCTTCGTGTCGCGAGCTGTAACGCGAACGAGAACTTCTTCGCTCCCTGGGTCTGTTGCCAGCACCTCAACGCTTACCTGATCCCGCGTGCGTCCAAGCTGCTCCAGTGCTAGCCTGACGGCCTCTTCAACGCTGAATGCCTGTATCTCAACCTGTCGCAAGACTTATCCTCCCCCTCTTCGGGAATTATGAGGTGAGAATTATGAATTATGAGGTAAGGGTAAGGGCATGAGTATGAGCATAATTCATAATTCTTATTTCATAATTCGGTTATCGTTTGCCGCGCTTTTTTCTCGGTAGCGCGGTTGGAATTGCGGATGTCATTTCCTCGTGATGCGCGCCGTTGCCCATCTCTGGCTTTCGGTATTTCAGGTCGGAAGCGTACTTCATTGTGGTTGTGGACACGACTTTCACATGAGGCTCGCTCTCTTTGCCTTTCCCTTTTGACGGGGCCGCTACTTTTCCGTTGCTTTTGGCAACGCTTACCCTTTCAGGCTCTTCGGTCTGGGTTTGTTCCAGACTCGATTTCTGTATTTCCTGGGCTTCCAAAGCCTTGCCCATCATGCGCATCATCAGGCCCTTTTTGGGCACAGCTCCATCCGCGAGAACTGGAGGTGGAGGCGGAGGTGCAATGCTAGGTGGAGGCTTGCGAGGCAGCCAGTGAAATCCGGGTATCGTGGGTAACGAACCGAAGCCGGTAATGAAATATTGCTGTACCGCGCCAAAGATGTTGGACATAGCCCAGTAGACCACCGTACCCGTCGGGAAGTTGATCGAGATGAGGACGATGTATATGGGCATGAACTGCATCATATTCTGCATCATCTTCGTCTGGGAGTCGAGCGGCTGGTTGGGATCGCGGATGGGTATGGACATGCGACTCTGTATGAGTTGGAAAAGCCCGGACAGGAGGGGCCACAAGCCGATGGTGAAGGTTCCCAGCTTTAACAGGTCGTCGGGTTTCGCCAGGTTATGCACCCACAGGAACGGCTGGCTGAAGTTGGCCCACTGGACCCAGTCACGGTTGAGCAAGATACCACTGAGCACTGCCGATTCTGTGCCGTGCTGTAGGGTGAACTGTAAGGCGCTATAGAGCGCGAAGAAGACTGGCAGTTGCACCAGCATCGGGAAACAACCCGCAGCCGGGTTGACCCCGTACTGTTGGTATATCTTCATCGTTTCTTCTTGCTGTTTCGCCTTATCTTTGCCGTACTTCTTTTGTATCTCTTTTATGAGCGGCTGTATCTGCTGCATGTTGCGAGTGGAGCGCAGCGATTTCATGGTCAGAGGCACAGTCGCCAGCTTGATGATAAGAGTGAAGGCTATAATGGCAACGCCCGGATTGTGGACAACCGAGTTGATGGCTACTAAGATATTTAGAAGCAAATGCCACCAGGTCTCCCAAATTTGTACCAATGTTTACTCCTATGATGCTCTTTTGTTAGTGGCTAGTGGCTAGTTTCTTACGTTGCTAGCCACTAGCCACTAACCACTAGCCACTAGCATCCGTCACTTCACCGGGTCGAAGCCGCCTTGGTTCCAGGGGTTGCATCGGATGACGCGCCAGGCGGCCATTCCGCCTCCCTTTATAACGCCGTACCTTTCTATGGCTTCATACCCGTAGTGCGAGCAGGTTGGGTAGAAGCGGCAGGTGTTCTCAGGCAGAGCCTTGGCGAGGGTGCGCTGGTAGAGACTTATCAATCCCAGGACTATTCGTTTCATCTTTATTCCGAGCGGGAGCGGACCTGTCTCCCTGTACATCTTGAAGCCTGCCTTGGGGCAGGGAGGAATGCACGTCTCTACGAATTATACGTGATTGCGCTGAGTTAGTTTCAGAATCGGTCACTGCAAATAGCTTGCCACGATGCAGAGCTTCCTCTACTGCCGCGCTCACTGTAGCAGCGTCGGCCTCGACTATTGACGATCTAGCTATCCAGACAAGGTCCCAACCTGGTTTCAGGCGTGGCAATCGCAATCTCACCGCTTCACGGATCAAGCGTCGCGCCCGGTTGCGCGTAACTGCGTTACCTACCTTCTTGCCTGTGATAAAGCCGCAACGGACGCTTTCTTGACCGTTCGACGCGGCATTGAGCACCACGGGGCCAACTGCCCAGCTACGCCCGACCTTCCTCACACGCTCGAATTGGCTGTTTGTCTTGAGAGTTTCCACGATTTAGGGTGAGGGAATAGGGTGAGGGAGTAGGAATAAAGACTATTCCCTCACCCTACTCCCTCACCCTATTCCCTCACCCTATGTTGCTAAACGCCCTTGGGCTGGTCGCTGATAGTCAGCCTCCACCGGCCTTTGGACCGGCGGGCGGAGACCACTGAGCGGCCACCTCTTTTGCGCATACGCGCGAGAAAGCCGTGCTCACGCTTGCGCGGAATTCGCTTAGGTTGATAAGTGCGCTTTACCATGAATTACTCATTCTCCTCTTGCCTTCATTACACAGGCACAATAAGCCAGTTTATGCTGCAATTATAAGTGATGCCTCTGGGGGTGTCAAATTATATGGGTAATAAAGAGGTGATTACAAAAGGTAGGGACGCACGGCCGTGCGTCCCTACCTTTTGTAATCACCTCTTTATTACCCTGCTAACGCTTGCCTGGGCGGATAGGCGGCGCGCCTCCCGCTCCGAAGTTACCCTTCAGCAGGTTGTAATCGGTGGTGTTTACTGTTTGGTCACCATTCAGGTCGGCGCGGGAATCGTAGCCTGGGTCACCTTGCGACTTACCGAAGGTAGCCCGCATGATGCCAACGTCTTGAATGTTGACTACGTTGTCGTTGTTGCAGTCGCCTGTCTTCATCAGGCCCATTTCCGCGTTCGTGGTCGTTTGCGCCGTTATCGAAAGCGTGCCGGAGTTCGCCAGGAACTGCGGACCCTTGACGCGCCAGTCATAGGTTCCGTCAGACAGGCCGCCTGCGTTTACTGTGAAGTTGCCGCTCGAGTCAGTGGTCAGGCCAGTGTAATTGACCTCGGTCGTGCCTTGCTTGAGCGTCAGCGTGATTGGCAGTTGCTGGAGCGGGTCGGGTTGCGCCGGGCGGCCCTGCCAGGTCACGTGCCCGACTACCAGCGTCTGAGGCGTATTGGTGGGAGTAACAGTGGGCGTGTCGGTGGGGGTGTTGGTCGGTGGTACTGGTGTGTCGGTAGGAGTGTTGGTAACGGTTGGCGTAGACGTGCGGGTACTCGTAAGCGTGCGAGTATTGGTGGGGGTGTTGGTATTAGTGGGTGTATTTGTGGCCTCTCCACAGGCATACGGGCGGAAAGTAAGTTGAAGGCCCTGGCTGAGTGTAGCGGTGTTGCAGGAATACTGAGTAGAGCTCGTACCCGAACCACGCTGCACACCTATTGTAGCCCCAGCCCCCGCCGTGTCTACTTGGCCGTATACAACATCGAACCGGTCCTGACCCTCAAAGAGTCGAACCTCGAAGTCAACCGTCCCAGCATTGCACGCCCCGCTGTTGAATATACAGGCGTGCCACTCGAGATTGAAGATACGGTTGGGCGCAGTCCCGCTCAACGAAGAATAGATGCCAGGTGTGAAAGTCGTGGTGATGCCCGTTGACGTATCAAGGCCATCCCAGAAGGGCAGGATGGCATCGGTAAATGACCCACTCGGCAAGCAAGTATTATTGAAGGCGCCCGACGTACTATTGAATTGCAGATTGCCATTCGCACTCGCGTTCACACTGGTGTACGGGAGGCCATAGAAGTTATAACTGAACGGTAAGGCTACCGAAGTAGTGCAGTTGCTGCAATGGTTACCAATATCAGTCGTGCCTAGATCAATCGCGACCCCTGCTGAAGGAAATATTGCGTAATCGGAACCAGTGCCACAGGTAGGAATAGCTGTCGGCGTGGGAGTAGCCGTCCCGGCGCAAGTGCTAGCGGGCGAACCACTATTACGCGAGACAACAGTGGTCGAGGCCACAAAGTCGGCTGAATTATTATCAGTGTCAACACAGCCGTTACTCTTACGCAAAGCGCTGCTTGTGCTGCTCAGAGATACAGTAGGTGCGGTCTCGGAGCAGTTTGCGCTCCCATAACCTACCAGGTCAATCAGAGCGGCGCTTCCTGGACACGCGCCATTCAAGGCCGTCGTGATACCAAGCAAAGCTACTTTGCCGCTTGCCTGGGCCATGAGGATGGTGCCTGTAACGTCAGGGCTAGGTAAGACGCCGCCGACGGTTCCGCTGGCTTCTTGAACTAAATAGTAGTGGCCTCCAGGTATTGTAACGTCAGGAAGGCTGGTTACTTGCCAGGCGCCAGTACCGGTAGCAGAAGCGTACTGCACCGACCAACCACTAATTGATATTGGCGCGATAGAAGGGTTGTATAGTTCAATGAAATCGCTTCGATAGGTACAACCGGAAGTACAACCACCACCGCCGTACACCTGGCTGATAACCAGATTTGTCCCTCCAGGATTGGCCTGGTGAACAGCCGTGCGAGCAGACCCCGCCGTCGTCTCCCCAAGCTTCCTTGCGAACACGCTGCCCGCAGTCAGGCCGATACTGAGCAACAGCATCAGACCACCGAGCAATAACCACCTACGCCTATCTGTATTGTTCTTGACCGACATATGCTCCTCCTATAATAACGCGCTAGACGATAAGCTGTTGAA
>JBBQIC010000311.1:0-4926 GCA_038324555.1 Chloroflexia bacterium | reverse complement strand
AACTGGATAGTTGGTCACGCCCACCTGGCCCTGCTGGGTACCTTCTCGTTTTGGGCAATGGGAGCCATATACTACATCATCCCTGTGACCCTCAAACGCCGCATATATAACCCCGGCCTGGCGGAAGCCCAATTCTGGATTGTGCTGGCGGGCTTTCTGTTGATGATGCTGTCTCTGCAAATAGGCGGCCTCATTCAAGGCGCGGCATGGCTCAACGGCGACTCGGTCTATAAGGTGCTGCCCGAAATCAAGCCTTACCTGGTGGCACGGGCCATATCAGGGGCCATGATAGTAATCGCGGGCATCATGCAGGCATGGAATATCTTTAAAACGGTCACAGCCAGCGAACCAATGGCGGCGGCAGCGCCCGCGCAAGCCGAGGCGCCAGCCTAACGGGTTACAAGTTAGAAGGTTAGAAAGTTACAAGGTTCAAGCATCATAACCTTCTAACGTTGTAACTTTCTAACCTTCTAACGAATAAGCTAAGGGACGTATCATGCAGCAGCAAGGGCACCAGGCGGAATCAGCAGTCTTCAGGATGGATGGGAAGACCATCTTTCTGGGGGCGATAGTCGTGTTTTCGGCAATTATTTTTGTTATCACTACCGTGCCGTTTTTGACTTTTCAGCCCAAGCCGTCGGCTGATGCGCGGCCGCTCACGGAGATGGAACAGGCTGGGCGTGTGTTATATGGCTCGAATGGCTGCGTTTACTGTCATTCGCAATATCTGCGCCCCCAGGACTGGACGGGCGTGTCGTCGTTCCGCACCGTTGGCAGAGTGGCCCAGGCGGGCGACTATTTCTTCCAGCAAGGCCCTCAGCTTGGCACCGAGCGCACAGGCCCCGACTTGTCGCAAGAGGGCGGCTCGCATACCGACGAGTGGCACTACGCCCACTTCTATAACCCGCGTTACACTTCGCTGAAATCTATAATGCCGCAGTTCAGCTTTTACTATAATGGCAGTTCGGATAGTCCTACGGTATCGCAAGAGGTGAAGAACCTGGTAGCCTACGTGCAGAGTTTGGGCGGCAAGTCGGGCGTCGAGCGCGCACAGCGCCAACGCGCACTAAAGACAAAGCTGCTCTCTGAGAGGGCCAAAGGCAACGAAGCCATCATACACGAATGGTTCCCGTCCACATGGCGCAACGTGCGTAACCCCATGGAGCCGACCACACGCTCGCTTGTGCATGGCAAGCAGGTCTTCACTACCAACTGCATAGGCTGCCACGGGCTACTGGGCGACGGCAAGGGGCCAGCGAACTTCTTTATGGGCGGGGAGAACGGCCCTGCGCCCCGCAATCTGACGGACGCCAGCCAGCAGCTTATGTTCAGCGATGGCGAGATGTACGACGCTATCCTGTTCGGCGTTGACGGCACCGCGATGCCCGCCTGGGGAGATATACTCACGGTCAACGACATCTGGGACCTGACCAATTTTATTCGCACCATACCCAATGGCGGCCTGCTGCGCGATCCCGTTCCGAGCATGATGATAAGCCCAGCCGACGTCAAACCCATAGAAGTCACGCCATTGGTCCTGCCCGGCCCTGGCGGCAGCGTGCCCGCCGTCACACCAAAGACAGCAGCGCCTCCCGTGGTGCTCGGCACACCGACAATCGAAAGGCCCGGCGCACCCGCCAAAGTTGAAGTGACACCGGGGCCGTGAAACGTGATTATCGTAATTCACGTTTCACGTTTCACGCATTACTAGAAAGCGAAGGATTATGAACACTAAGCTAAAATCAATGCGGATATTGCTGGGGTTGGGGTGCGCTCTGCTGCTGTTCATGCCTTCGACGGCGCTGGCGCACGATAACCTGGGCGGTGACGAGCTTGCAGCCAGTTGGTGGATGCTCGTTGCCGCCATAGTAGTTATAGTCATGGGCCTTCTTGCCGGGATATGGGCGCTTCGGGACGGGCAGTTCAGCAACATTGAAGATTCCAAGTACCGCATGATTGAAATCGCCGACGACTATGACGCGATTATGGCCGAAGTTGACGAGCGTGACCGCGCCACCAAATCTGCGATCCAGGAGGCTCAGAAGCGTCCACAGGCGGAACCAGCGATGGCAGGCGTGGGTATGAGTACAAGTACGAGCAAAGGCAACGCGGCTACAGGCCCAGCCGAAGCCGCCGGAGCGCACCGCGTAGGCTAAGAAGGAGGGAACTTAGTGCAATTTCCCAATAGCGGAGACCTGATAAAGCCGTGGGATTGGAATCTGCCTTTGGAGCTTGTGACGTGGTTGTTCGTCACCTTGCTCGTGGGCGGCATATGGCTCTGGACACGGAGCGGTTCGACGCGCAAGCACACGCCCGACATACTTGGTCGCAATATTGAGGATTTCGCGGGAGTAGCCCAGGAAGGCAACGGCCCACTCCCGCTCTTCCTGCTGCTCTTTTACCTCGTGGTCTCGCTCTTTATGTTGGGCTACCCGCTAGTTACGCTTATTTTCAATTATAACTATTAGGGGCTGGAGGGCGTGATAAATCACGTCTCTACAGGGGATGGGGCTATAATGGAACACGAATCCAGGATACTACAGGATAATATCCAGGTCGCGCATGAACAGCGTGAGCGTGAGGTGCATGAGCCGCTCTATGGCCTCGCGCCTGAGCCGGGTGGCGGCGGGCCTGCCAGCGTGGGTGACGCCTCTCAACCTGTGGTTGAGACCCCGGTGGAAGAACCGGCTGCGCCGGGCGATGACAGGCTCAACATGACCTGGGCTATAGTAATTGGAGGGGTGTTGCTGCTCTTTCTTATAGTCATAGTGCTCTATTTCGGCGTCGGCAACACCTATTCCAGTTCGCCGCTTAGTACTTACCCGTTGAAGTAATGCGGGATTGTTGGACGAATGGCGAACAATCGTCAATCGTCAATCGTCAATCGTCTTACCAAAGGAGATTTGCCTTCAAATGGCTTTTGTTCGCACGTTGACCTTCACGGTGCCCCAGGCCCGTACCCAGGAGCTTGAGCCTGGGCACAATCTTTACCTGGCGTCCGTGCATGGCATCAAGATAGCGGCTCAGAACACGCCAGGTTTCCACAGAGGTGGGGTCTGGATGCAGCGCCAGCCGGACGGCTCGGTCAAAGTCATGGTGTATTCGCAGTGGTATGAGCTGGAGAACATCCAGGACTATGCCAACATTCCAATGGTGCGCGACTTCGAGAAAGACGTGAGCACTTATCTGAGCACGCCCGTGGTGGATATTTATGAAGTGATGGGCTAGAAAGGTAACTCTGTGTTCACATTAGTGCAATGGGATAGCCCGCTTGCGTTGGTCATGGAACTCGCTTTGTCGGTGATGGTTATAGCGGGCATCATGTTCGCGGCGCGCCTGGCTAACGCGAGGTCGCAGCCGCCCCCTAACGACACGGAAAGCTCACACGGTGAGAAAGATCAGTAATTCCAACAATTTCAGGCCACTGCATGGCCTGAAATTGTTGGAATTACTGATGAGATAGTGAAATATAAGACATGAGTAAGCTAAATGCCTGGCGGCCCCGCCTTAAGAGAATGGGCTTAATCGTAATCGGCCTGCTAACACTTGCCATGATTACAATGACCTTCGTAGAGGCATGGGTGCTTGGCACGGCTCCGGACGTTCCTGCATACGGGGCATCGCCCGCCGACGAGCGCGGCTGGCCGCAACCTGAATCTCGCGGGGCTTTCCTCATGCTCAACGAACCTCACAACCCGAAATTCGCGGGCAACCTCGTAGAGCTACTTGCCACTACGGAGCCTGGAGTCGTAGACAGCACACAGGGCGCTCATCTGCTGGCAGGCGAAGTGAAGGCGGTGCTGGTGCAGTCCGCCATACTGAACGAAGGCGACCAATACCGTGTGTACCGCATAGGAGTGCCGGAACTGGACAAGATGAATACTAGCAGGCAGCCAGGGGGCAAAGTGATGCTCGTCCAACCCGCCGACGGCGCCTGGAAACCAGGGTCGTATCTCGTTGACATCCCCTCGGAGGGCATGTTCGGCGGAAGGACTTATTATCAGTTTTTTGTAGACAACCCCAAGTAAAAGAACCGTAGGGGCAGGTCTCCGTGCCTGCCCTCTTCGAGTAGCCGAGTGTGTTGGGTAAAGAGAGAGGGCAGGCACGGAGACCAGCCCCTACGGTTCTTTGGAGAAGATGCAAGAAATGGCGACAATAACAGCGAGCAGTAGTCTGGCGGGAACCATGTCCGGGCAGGATGTTGCTTCTCGCCAGGCGCAAATAGAAAACGACGACCAGGGGCTGGCGCGTTTCTTTTACGCGGCGGTGGCGGCTCTCATCCTGAGCGCGATACAGGGGGTGGTGCAGCGCCTTCCGGGCATATCGGATTGGCTTCAGGACGCCGACTATGGCGGGCACATGGTCACTAACCTGGCGCACACTCATATCACGATAGTGGGCGCGGGCACTATCAGCTTGACCGCGCTCATATACTACGTGCTTCCCAGGGTAACGGGCAGGCCGCTCTTCAGCAAATCGCTCACTAACGTCTCTTTCTGGGCAACTATAATAGGCGTCTTCGGCTTCTACGTCTCCATGCTCTCCATAGGCATCTATGAGGGCGCTATGGTACACGCCGGTTGGCCCTACGAAGCGGCCCGCGACTGGATGGGGGCGTGGCACAAGGCTCCAATGGCGATCACAGCCGCTATTATGGGCATCGGCTACTGGACCTTCGTCACGAACGTATACGTAACCGTAGGCCGCGCATCGGGTGAGCGCAAAGTCTTCCCCGATAGAAAGACCTCCGATCAGGACTTCTTGCTCGCCAAGTTCTTTGTGGTCGGCGCGACAGGTCTGCTCTTCGGCACTGTGCAGGGCGTATACCAGGTGCTCCCCTGGTCGCTTGACTGGCTGCATAAGACCGGTAACGCGGGCCACATGATTGACCCCATGGCGCACGCGCATATGAACCTCGTGGGCGGC
>JBBQIC010000310.1:0-4962 GCA_038324555.1 Chloroflexia bacterium | reverse complement strand
CAGGCAAGCATGTGGTCAGCTTCGTTTATAGACCCAGGCTGTTCTACGTCGGTGCAATCATCAGCGTAACCTGTACGCTCGCCCTCCTCATGCTTGCCCTCATACCACTGCTCACCAGGCGCCCCCCCGCACGCCAACCGTCCTCTGATCCACAACATTAAGGAAAAGTGCAGTAAACTAAATCTCTGCACAGAGCGGATGCAAAGTCGTAGCGCTTGTAGGAAAAGAACCAAGCTGAAGTTGTCATTCTGAGCGAAGCGAAGAATCTCGTCGTGGGGCAGGATGTTTTGATCACCGTAAATCCAGCATCTAAGCGAGGGACGAGATTCTTCGCTTCGCTCAGAATGACAACTTCAGCGGGTTCGTTCTACCCTTGACACCTACTTTGCATCCGCCCTGAATCTCTGCATGGTTTAGTTTACTGTACTATCCCTTAATGTTATACTTCTCGGTATCCGCTACACTACCGGAAACCCTAGGGATGGAGCGAGTTTGGACCGCGAGAAGATAATCACAGCCGCCAGGATGATGCTCGAAGCCATCGGAGAAGACCCGCAGCGCGAGGGCCTGGTTGAGACTCCACGCCGCATCGCTGATATGTACGAGGAGATATTCGGCGGCCTTCAAATAGACCCAGGCTCTTACCTCTCCGTTGGCTTTGAGGAGCATCACAAGGAGATGGTCATCCTGCGGGATATACCCTTCACAAGTGTATGTGAACACCATCTTTTGCCCTTCGTAGGCAAGGCGCACGTAGGCTACATCCCAGCAGGGCGCATAGTCGGCCTGTCCAAGCTGGCAAGGGTAGTCGAGGGTTTTGCCAGGCGGCCCCAGTTGCAGGAACGCCTGACCAGCCAGATAGCGGACACCCTGATCGAAGAACTCAAGCCCAGAGGCGCTGGCGTGGTCATTGAAGCGCAGCACTTCTGCATGATTATTCGCGGCGTCAAGAAGCCGGGCAGCACAATGGTCACGTCCGCCATGCGCGGGATTTTCAAGACTAACCCGCCCACGCGCTCCGAGTTCCTGGACTTTATACGTCATCCTAGCTAATACAGAGGCATGACAACCCCCACGCTAAACGAATGGATAAGCGCGCTTCGGCCCTTTGAGGGTGCCGAACCACAACTCAAAGCACTATCAGAGTCGGACGCGCTTTATCTGATCGAATGGGCTGGCAGCAAAGCCGTTCTAAAGCTATTCAGGGACGAAGGCGCAACCACACCAGGCGAGCGCGCCATAGACAAAGCAGCATCGGAAGCCGAAGGGCTGCGAAGATACTCCCCAAGAGGTCTGGCCCCGCAACTTATATGGGAGGGCAGCTTATCGGACAATATGGGCGGCTACGCGGTCATATACAAATGGGTAGACGGCGCAAGTTTATGTGACGCTCCCTCCGACGCGGACATAGACCTCTACGCGGACGCGCTGTGGGCGATACACAGCGAGCAAACCGAACTGAAAATGCTCTCCCCCAACCCCCGCAACCTCGAAACCTGGTGGCTGCGCACGCACGAAAAATACCGTGATTCGCAAGCTGATTTACAGGAATTGCTTCCAGAGAGTGTGAGCAACGAGCTTGGCCGCTTGATACAGTCGGTGGCTGCGGACGCTCAGGCGCACAAGCGTTTCTGGCAGGGCGCAACACTCGTTCCGGTGCAGGGCAACCCTACCTGTGACAACGTAATCACGCAAGGTGAGCAAGCAACATTCATAAATTGGCAGCGTTTCGGGCTAGGCGACCCCGCATATGAGGTAGCCCACGCAGCCTCACAGTACTTCGACGAAGCGCAGGCGAAGCGCATCTTGGCTCACTATGTGGAAAGAGCGAACGAACCGATGTTGAACACTCGCATACAGTTGTATTGCAGACTTTGGCCCTTTGGCAGGGTGATCGCGCTGTTGGCTGGCATAAACCTCCGGTCGGAGTCGTGGGGTGTAGACCTCCTGCGAAACCTCAAAGCGTGTATAGAGACCTACAGCCGTCCGAAATCTGATCCAATGAGCATTTATAGCGACGCGGAGGGGTGGGTATCGTCACTATACGCACATTATCCAGCACGCCCAGAATAACCCATGACCCATTGGGCCACCAACCGGGAATGAAAATGTTGGTGTGGGGTAGGGGCGCAATGGAGCGAAGCGAAATCCCGTGCGCTCCTACGGGCCGCCATGATGTTGGGGTAGGGGCGCACGGCCGTACGCCCCTACGGGTTCACCCTATTTTCGGAAGAATAGAGTCGTCGAATGTTAGACCAAAATGAAGGTCAATTCAGGCCGTTACAGCTTGGACAATACACATTGCCCGTAGGCCAGCGCACCCTCATCATGGGCATAATCAACGTCACGCCCGACTCCTTCTCAGGCGACGCGCTGGGCGACGACGTGGAAGCAGCAGTCACACAGGCAAAGCGCATGTACGCCGAGGGAGCGGACATACTTGACGTTGGCGGCCAGAGCACCCGCCCCGGCTCCGACCCCATACCCGTCGAAGAGGAGTTACGCCGTGTCTTGCCAGTCGTAAAGCGTCTAATGGCCCCCGATGGCGTGCCCCTCCCCATATCAGTGGACACCAGCCGCGCCACCGTAGCCGAGGAAGCGCTGAACGCAGGTGCGCACATAATAAACGACATAACCGGCCTGCGCGACGACCCTGCCCTGGCCGAAGTAGTAGCCAAACACGACGCAGGGCTAATCTTGATGCACATAAAGGGCACACCGCGCACGATGCAGCAAAACCCGCACTATGACGACCTATTGGGTGAAGTGACCCAATACCTGCGCGAAGGCATAGACCGCGCCCTGGCAGCCGGAGTGCAGCGCGACAGGATTTGGATTGATCCAGGCATCGGCTTCGGCAAAACCATCGCCCACAACCTGGAACTGCTACGCCGCCTCAGCGAGCTTCGCTTTCTAAGATGCCCTATACTGGTAGGTACATCGCGCAAGGGCTTCATAGGCCGTATACTCGCCCAATCAAAAAGCGGCGAACTGCCCCCACCAGAAGACCGCGTGGTAGGCACAGGAGCAACCCTGGCGATCAGCATATGCAACGGCGCAGACATAGTGCGCGTTCACGACGTAGCCCACGCTGTGGAAGTGGTGCGGGTCGCCGATGCCATCGTCCGGGGCTAATTTCCAAAGATAAATAATTCAAACAAACAAAATCACTGGGTGATTTTGTTTGTTTGAATTATTTAAGCTATCCTTTACCCGGAGGGCACGAACATGCCAACAGAAACCACAGCCTACTTATCACTAGGCTCCAACATGGGCGACCGTGCGGAGCAACTAGAGACCGCCCTGACAGCTATCAACCGCGTCCCAACTACCCGCATAACCAGCAAATCGCCCATCTACGAAACCAAAGCCTGGGGCAAGACCGACCAGCCCGACTATTTGAACATGGCTGTGGAGATAACCACGCAACTCGACCCACACCAACTCTTGCGCCACTGCAAAGACATTGAGGTCAGGCAGGGCCGCGTCGAAGGCGAAAGGTGGGGGCCGAGGCCAATTGACGTGGACGTGCTGATCTTCGGCAACAAGCAAATCAAGACCGCCAGCCTGGTAGTGCCCCACCTGCACATGTGGGAGCGCGCCTTCGTGCTGCGCCCACTCGCCGACATCGCACCCGATTTGCAGAGCATGGACGGCACGCCTATTATCCAGTGGCTCGAAAAGCCGGAGATCGCCTCCCAGGAGATCAGGCCGTACACGGCGCCCGCGAACGATATAGATCGGAATAACCATGAAAACCCGCACGGCTAACCTCTACCTTGCACTGCTAATCACCATGTTCGCCCTTTACGTAAGCGCAGGGTACACACAGGCCCAATCTCCCAACGCGACAGGCTGGGTGCAACTTGGCACGCTACCCCCCTCCACCTACGATGTGGCGATGGACGGGAGCGCGTCGCCAACCCTCTACGCACTGGGGCTGAACGGCCTGTCTACCAGCGCCGATGTGGGCAAGACATGGAAGGTCTGCGACCCCGAAGCGCGTTACATGAGGCTAGCGCCCCCACCTGTATCGGGAATGGGCGCGCCCTCTACGCTATACGTAACAGGCTGGCGCGGCCCACGGTCGAGCACCGACAACTGCACTACATGGCAGACCATCCCAACGCAAGACATACTGCCCGCAGCCGCCAACGTCCGGTTAGTAACCGCGCACCCGCTCAACCCGCGCATCCTCTTTGCAGGGATGGACGGACTTGGCGGCCTCTACCGCTCGACAAACGGTGGGACAGGATGGCAAAGCGCGTCCAATGGCCTGCCTTCGGGCGCGTGGGTCACGGCAATAGCCACTCATCCTATCCACCCGGAGCGCGTCTTTATCGGAGTCCGCTACGTAACCCGCGATCACCCTTCTGCATATGTTTTCGAGTCCACAGACACAGGCCTTTCCTGGCGCTCGGCTTCTCTGGGTCTCCGAGTACTCCCCAGCAACGACGCGCGGATAACCGGCCTCGCGTGGAGCGGAGACACCCTCTTCGCCGCCACCTCAGCCGATGGCCTCTACAGCTACTCTGAACAAACTAAAACCTGGATCCAGGCCAAACTTCCCCCACGCGACCAGGGGCCCGCCCCGACGCCCACTCCCAATGCGGACGGCATCGCGCCCAGGCCTCTCGGCATCAAATCGCTCACATCAGGCGCGGCGGGCGCGCTTCTCATCAATACGCCCAGGGGTGTCTTCCTCACGCACGACAAGGCGGCTACCTGGGCGAGCTTCGGACCTGATGGGGTGGTGGGCAACCTCGGCGCGATTGCAACGGACCCGATCAGCGGGCGCGCATTGGTGATCGCGGACAGCCATGTATGGGGCTACAATATACCCATCAACGTTGCCGCCAAACCGCCCGTAAAGAGCGCGACTCCCCGGCCCCAGGCAAGCCCCTCGGCTGTAGCTCAGTTCGATTTGACGCCACCTCCCGACACGCAGGACATGGAGCCGAC
>JBBQIC010000309.1:0-5019 GCA_038324555.1 Chloroflexia bacterium | reverse complement strand
CCAAAGGCACTCGTCGTGGCCCGGCACCACGGTATCCGGCGATCAAAAAGGCTGCTTGAACGCACATCAAATCAACTGGTAAAGAGCTTGCAAGAGCCGAACCAACTCTTGCCCACTTCCTCGTGGTTAAATCATAAGCTTAGACAAGATTAGCTGCCTGGTCCGAACAGGACGAACAGGGCGCGGCAAGCAGCGCCCCTACGGGTCTTAAACAGGCTCTAAAGGGATGAAGTAGAGCATTCTACGAAAGGAAAAGATCGTGGAAGTCCGGTCTATAAGTTTTGCAGGCGTGCTGGCTATTGTCGCCTTGTTGCTCTTCCCCTGGGACGGCAGTGCTGTCTTATCTGCTGCCCATCAGCTTTCATCGCCTCAGCAGGCGCAGGGGGTCAAGAAACAGGTGAGCTACAATGGCATCAGCTTCGCATACGACCCTTCTCTTGCGCGAGGCGTAACGGCGCATACGCTACCCGAACTGAAAGGCGACGCCAATTCAGCCGACTGGGAGATACACCCCGAAGAAGTGACCTTTGAGTTCAGGGACTTCGCTTTTGCTACCACGCAGATAGCTCCCGCTACTATCTATGTCTTTCCGGTGAAGAGCAGCTACAGAATCCTGAACCCACAAGACCCGCACTCGCAAGACTTGTGGCTGCACGAAGTCAGTACGTTGCGCGCTCTGGTCACTCAAAGGCCGAAGCTAACTGAGCCAGCCACGCTGGAAGGCAGCAATCTTCCTTTCCTGCCTCCTGTTAATGCCGCGACAATATTGGTCGGCAAGCAGGACTATTTGAGCTTCGGCAGTGGGACGGGCCTTCGGTATCTGCTACAACTCACCCAGCAACCTATACCCCCCAGTCATGATGATACGGCCTATAGCTTTCAGGGTATAACCAATGACGGCAAGTATTACCTGGCTGCTACCTTCCCTATCTTCCTTGCCACGCCTCCTAACCTGCCGTTCCCACAGACAAATCAGAGAGACGCGGACGACTACTCCCACCGTCTTAGGGCTATAATGGACAGCGCCCCAAGCAGCGATTTCAAGCCCAACCTGGACAAACTTGATGACATAATCCGGTCGTTGACCATAGACGAATCTGCGCTTACTCTTCCCTCTGCGCCTGCATCCGCAGTACCCGTAGGTATGCCACGCACGGGCCATGTTGCTGGTGAAACCGGTATCCTGGGGGCAGTGATGTTTGCTCTGGCTTCTGCGCTAATAGGATATGGGCTGCGCATCCGAGTCAGCAGACGCCGAGTGGCTACCATGCTGATAGTTAGAAGACGATGAGCGAAACTATGGAAAGCGCGCACGCGAATACGCGCGAAATTATTAGCAGGGAGCGTCGGCCACTGTTCTGCGCACTGCGTCGGCTGGCGGTTGCTTCTGCTCTTGCGGTGGTGATAGCATTGGCATTGGCAGGTTGCACCTTGCAAGCTAAGAGCGCGCAGGACACTCGATTGTTGGCCTCCATCCCACCCAGCCCAACTGCTCCCTCTGACCGTGCGCTCCCCAGCGTCTCATCCACAATCCCGCCTCCACAGGGCACGCGCTTATCGCAATCAGACTCCGACGGCCTCTTTGCTGTTTCGTTCGTGGATGCGGCCCATGGCTGGTTAGCCGATGGCGATGCTTTGCTCTCTACCTCCGATGGTGGGCAACGTTGGGTCCAAATATATAAGGCAAATAGCACGATCAGTTCTCTGAGTTTTGTTTCGATGAGGCAAGGCTGGGCCACCACCGGAACTGGCCTCATCGGCACGCAAGACGGAGGCACGACCTGGAAGCCTGCGATTACCACAGCAGACGTAAGGTTGTATCGTGCGTACAATATGTACCATGTGGACTTCGTTGACCGAGATCATGGATGGGTTATTTCGGAACAAAACAATGACGCCTACGACCTGCACTCGATCCTGCATACGGAAGATGGCGGCAAGACGTGGGCGCCCGTCAGCGATCCATGCACCCAGTTCTGGGGATATGGCCCCTTCAGCTTCGTCAGCCCCAGCGCTGGCTTCATCCTTTGTGGCTATGAGCCCGCTATGGGCCATGAGATGAAAACCCTCCTCAAGACGACTGATGCAGGCCGCACATGGGGGAGGGTTGCCGATACTGGGGCCGATTTTCCAAGCCCATACTCGCCGGACAAACTGAACTTTGGCGGACACGTTGGCGATCTCTTCTTCCTGGATAGCACCAATGGGTGGTTCAGTTCGAGCTACAATTCTGGGGGCAGCTTGCAGACCACCACCGATGGCGGGCAGAGTTGGCGCTACATAGACGTCGGGCAAGCTCCTGGCGTGGAAGGCCATATGCGCTTCCTGAGCACAAACCTGGGGTATATCCTCTACGTCATCGGCGGCCCCTACGCCTTGCAAAGGTACTCGGCGCTGCTGTCCACCCGCGACAGAGGAACCAGTTGGACCCAGTTATACCCGGCCATTTCCCCCATCGGCCTCACGCATTTCTTGGACGGCAAAACCGGATTTGGCACGAGCACTCTGCTGGACCGGGGCGCTATCCTGAAAACCGACGATGGCGGGCGTAGCTGGACGCAGGTCGGCGCGCTTACGGGTTGGTGTGATGCGAGTGGAGGGAGCTGCGAGGGGGGTTGTGATGGGCAGATAATCAGCCTTCACTTCACGGACGCTCTGCGAGGCTCGGTTCTCACCGAGTGCGGTCGGGCAGAGAGTTCGGTGAGGACCACTTACGCCACCACCGATGGAGGCGCTACCTGGAAAATCTCCCCTCCGTCCCTGCTTGACGTAAAATAGTAGTCTTGGGTATATGATATCTAATTTGGGTAGAATTGCCGATGTAAGGCCCTACCTAATGTGCTAGTGTAGGTGTATTATGAAGGACGAATATTCCGCCTCGCAATTTGGGTGGGTAAGTGTTCAGATTAAAGGCGCCCCGTAGGGGCGAACCTTGTGTTCGCCCTCTTGCCTATACGATACGCAGACAGGGCGAACACAAGGTTCGCCCCTACACGGCTAGAGAGCACGGGCAGTCGCACGACAACCATAATAACAATACCCTAAACCAGGATAGGAGCCAAACATGGACAACTCAGTTCCCAGAATGCAACTGAAACGGGTAAACCCCTTCATGGGCCTGATGATAGACGCCCAGACCTGGGGCGATGCCCACGAATACCACCGCCAGGTCGAGCAGGCCCATTCTCTCGCCTTGCACGGTTCGGGCATCGCCAGCGGCCTGGAAGTAGACGCCAGCAATCCAGCCAGCCAGACAGTCTCGATACGCCCCGGCGTGGCCCTCGACCCCGAAGGGCGGCTGATCATCGTCTCCCAGCCCTTCGCCTACACGATCAGCACCTCCGACCCAGGGCTTATCTACATAGTGCTCATGTACCGCGAGGTGCCCAGCAACAGGCCGGAGGACCAGGCCGTGTCCATTGAAGACGGCGCGTCGCACTCCAGTCGTCTGCTGGACGCTTATGCCATTTACGAGCGCGACCGCCTGCCCGACCAGCCTTATGTCGAACTCGCTCGTATACAGTTGACCGACCCCAAAAAGCCCATCAAATACGCGGAAGAACCGACCGCGCCTAAAGCCAACGAGATAGACACTCGCTATCGTGAACATGCCGCTATGCGTCCGGGGCCACGCACTACCCTGGGCGTGTGGAAGCCTGATACGGTCGCGGATAAGCTTGCCAACCACATGGCCGGGCCGACGCGCCTCATGTCCGCGCTGAGTAGCGGCGTTGATTGGCAGCTTCGCAGACGCGACCAGCCGCCGGGCGAGAACAGCCCGCTCGATTGTGACCTGCTCGTGATGCCAGTTACGCCACAGACCACCATCGCCGACGCCGAGAAGACCCAGCTCTCCAACTACCTGAACGGCGGCGGAGCGATGCTGATAGAGGCTTGCGCCTCCGGCGGCGGGGGCGATGCGCAGAGGGCTATGGCGTCTATAGCCCAGGCGCTTGGCCGCAAGCCGCAGCCCGTAACGCGCAACCACCAACTTCTGATCGCCAGGCATGTCTTCTCCGCGCCCCCTCCTGGAGCTGTTGCGGGGCAATTGTTTGAAGGCGACGGCCTGCTATTGAGCACCAGCGACTACACCTGCGCCTGGAACGGCGGGACTGCTGATAAGGCGCTGGATCGCTCTGCCATACGCACCGCAGTCGAGTTCGCCGAGAATATGCTAGCCTACGCGCTGATACGCAGGGGCAACGCCAGGCGCGCCCAACGAACTGAAAGCAAGGGGTAACAAATGAGTTCAGGGGCTGGCCGGGAGCCTGATGTAAAGGAAGTTCGCGCATATTAAAGAAAAGCCTGATTCGTAAATATTCGATGCATTATTGGTAGTAATCAGTGCTATAATATTGCTTATTACATCGCTTACACCCACGTTTACCAAATACCATTCGGGAGGACTAACTCTATGTACGTACAAGAGGCCAAACCAATCGTAGTCAACCTGACGCCGCCGGAGGTCAAAATAGAGGCCGGGGGCCAGCCGGTTGAGGTCATAGCTGAAGTGCGCAACGCGGGCGAAACCGCCGACCAGTACAGCCTCGAAATCGAGAACCTGGACCCTTCCTGGTACACGATAACGGGCAGGAGCGTAGCGCTCTTCCCTGGGGATAGCGCGCCCATACCCATCAAGATACACCCACCCAGGAGCAAAGACACGCGGGCCGGGCACCACGCCTTCCAGGTTGTGGCGCGCTCGCAGGCCGACCCGATGTCTGTCGGCAAGACAAAGGGCATCGTAGTTGTCGGCTCATACGCCGTGTTCAACATGGAGTTGGCTCCGGCCAGGGCCACCGGCTACAGGGGCAAGTACCGGCTCAAGTTGGCGAATGGCGGCAACAGCGAATTGCAATTAGCTCTGGAAACGGCGGACGCCGAAGATAACCTGTCATATGGGCTGAAGACGCGCGAACCGATGATACGGTCGGGAAGCACGATGGTAATGCCCCTCACCGTCCGTCCCAAAGGGCTGCACCTTGTGGGCGAGGGCGACCGGTACAAGTTCACGCTCAC
>JBBQIC010000308.1:0-5030 GCA_038324555.1 Chloroflexia bacterium | reverse complement strand
GGTCGTAGTCATAGTTGGTAAAGGCGACTGTGTTAGTCTCTGTCACCGGACGGGCCACGCTCGCCGTGTTGCCCCAGTTATCGTATGTATAGGTGGTGGTCAGCCCAACGGTGTTGGTCATCACCAGCAGATCGTTGGTGGAGGGGTTGTATTTGTACGAGAGGCTACGCCCCAGAGGGTCGGTGGAACTGGTGAGGTTGCCGCTCGTATCCCAGGTGTTGAACCAGGTATGGCTGAGGGGGTCGGTGATGGAGGCGACACCCAGGGTGGGGGCGTAGGTGTAGCTGTACACCGCTTGTTGTGAGGCGCCTGGGAACTCTGTGCTGCGTACCAGTTTGTTGCTTTGATATTCGTGCAGAGTGACCAGGTTCAGGGTGTCGGTAATCCTGGTCTGGGTGTTGCCGGAGGGGAGGGTAGTGTAACCAAACTGAGTGGTGCGGCTCATAGGGTCGGTCTGGGTGAGCACATGGCTGGTTGTGGTATAACCATCATAGCTATTAGCTACTACTCCCCCGTTTGGGTCGGTTATGCTCTGTAGCAGGTGGGCGCTGTCGGGGCCGTTGAACTGATACGCATAGGTGGTTGTCTGCCCACCAACGTCTCTGGCAGAGGTGAGGTCGCCGTTAGCGGTGTCGTATCCAAAGCGCACGCTTCGGATGGGTGTGGCAGAATCATGCACGCTGCTCAACAAGCCGCCCGAATAGGTGAGGGTGAGTGTGCGCCCAGCAGGGTCGGTGACGGTCTGCACGAGTCCCTGGCCGTTGTAGGTGAGGCTTGTAACATAGCCGTCGCGGTCCACGATCTGGTAGAGCCTGGCTACGTTTGCCCCGTTCACGGGTCGGAAATAGAAAGCGTCCAGGCCATGAGTGCGGGTGAAGACGAAGGAGCCGTCGGGGTTGCGGGAGAGGTTGGCAAGCACGCGGGAGTAGTGAGTGGAGGTAATCGAGATGGGGAAGGGTGCGACAGAGCCATTCTCCTGGAAGACCTTGTACTCTGAGGTGGTGGTGTCGGTGAGCACATACATGTTGTATGAGTGCGTCCACCCATAGCCTAGCGGGCCGTTTGTGCCTGCCTGTTGCGAGTTATATGTGCGTGCAAACAACAGGGGCACGCCTCGGCCAGGGACGGAGAGATCTGTGTACGTGCGCCAGGAATTGCCGATGGCAGTATTCACTGTATCGCCATAGTGCCTGACGGGACACGCCACGACGGGGTTGGGCACGGAGCATTCGTCTAAGCCCGGAGCGGCAGATACACCGTTGGCCCGGATAAGCCAGTTGCCGGGAAACCCTAGCGCGTCGCCAGTCGCCAATATATTGTTGTTGCCCAGGTTGTTGATATTTGGGGCTCCGACGTTCCTGGCAGCAACCCATGAGCGCATTCGGGACGGGGGCGTCTCGTCTAAAGCCGCCGGGAATAAGCGTGGCGTGAAGCCGCTCACTGCCCAGTAGTCTTCGAAGCCCAGGTATATATCCCCACTAGGGCCGGGCGCTACTACGCTTACGGGGTAAGTCTGGAACGAGTTCGTCACGCCAACCGTGACGGTTATGGGACTGCCTATGAGCGTAGCGTTAGCCGGGTTGCCGTCGCCATCGGCGTCCTGGTACACCAGCAGCCTTGCGGTCTGACCGATGAGCAGATTGTCGTTAGGCTGGCCGGGCCAGAGTATTTGAACATTTTGAAGGGCGATAGGGTAAGACCCTGTGGGTGGGGTGAAGCGGTTGAGCCAGATAGCTGCGCGCTCAGACGTAGAACCAAAACCGATGGAGCTTTCTGTGGTGCCATCGTCCAACACGAAGGAGATAGGCGCGTCCGGCTGGATGGGCGCGGCTGGGGCGGCTTTGGGTCCGCCGTTACGGGAATGGGGAAGAGCAGGGATAGCAGCCAGTTTATATTCGCTGTCAGTGGCAGGGGTATTGATAGCAGCAATAGCCTTGCCAGCTTCGCCAGGCTTGTCCCGCCCAATGACCATTTGCGCTGGCGGATATGCGCGTGTAGATGTAGATACCTGTGCAGATGTTGGCATAAAGGCCATATCCCTTGTGGCAGCGCCGCTAGGATGAGATGGATGGTAGGGAGAGGCCTTGACGCTCAGGGGAAGGGGACTCGCCAGCATGGACACTATCACTAACAGGCTGAGTAACGCATTGATGCGCTGCCGTGCCCTGCGTGAGGGCGTAGAGACATTTACCGGAAAGAAAGAAACGGTGCGATTAGAAGTTCGAGCTTGCGCTTGCATTATAGATTCCCTCCTTGATATTGGTGCGTATCTAAACCTCGGATAGTAAACGTGGTATACTCATCTGCTTGGGGGAACGACGAAGGCATGTGCAGCAGATAAGGGGCAGCCCAATTGCACTGCTGACCAAGTGTACCTCTTGAAGAGGTATTATACAGCCTATCAGACAACCTCGCATCAGCAAAACTACCTAATTTTCATTTTTCCAACTACCTAATTTTTTGACATTTTCGACGCAAAACCCACTCCAAGTGGAAAACCGCATCCCCTCCTCCCACCCGGTGCTATACTCATATGCAACCATAGCGCAACCGTGCCTTATTCAGTCCGTTGAATTACGGAGACAAGCGCATAGCCATAACAATAGCTCCAAACCTATTTCGACCTTCCAACGCATCCAGGAGGAGAAAGCAAACCATGCACCACCGTCAACCCAAGACCGCCAGAGCAAGAGCGGGCCTCACCCGTAGGGGCGCGCCCCCTGTAGTCACCCTCTTGATACTAGGGGTAATCCTCACCAACGCAACACCCGCCGCCTTCGCCGTAGACTTCGCCCACCCCGCCTTCAAGCGCGTGTGGGACCGCACCGACGCCCTGGTAGCCTCCGGCCAGGTCACCCGCACCTGGTTCTGGGGACCCGAACCCAGAGCCGCCGCCCAGGAGCAATACATAGACGCGCCCACAGGCACAGGCACCCGCCTCGTCCAATACTTCGACAAAAGCCGCATGGAAATCAACAACCCCAACGCCGACCAGACCGCCCAGTGGTACGTCACCAACGGCCTGCTCACCACCGAACTCATAAGCGGCCAAATGCAGATAGGCAACAACTCCTTCGTCAACCGCTACTCGGCAACCATCCCCATCTCAGGCGACACCAACGACGCCAACGCCCCTACCTACGCAGCCTTCGCCAACGTCTCCAACACCCGCAAAAGCGACCACTCGCAGGCCAACCGCATCGGCCAGTTCGTCACCAACACAATCAACAAAGACGGACAGGTGGGCGACGACCCCACAAAGGCCGCCCTGTCCGGTACCAAAGTAACCTATTTTGAACCCGCCACCAGGCATAATATACCCGATATATTCTGGCAGTTCCTCAATGCTTCCGGCCCCGTCAGCGAAAACGGCCAGATCGTCAACCAACGCCTCATAGACCCCTGGTTCTACGCTTCGGGCTTCCCCATCTCCGACGCCTTTTGGGGCAGGGTCAAGATCAAGGGCGAAACACAGGACGTGCTGATCCAGGCGTTCGAGCGTCGCGTGCTCACATACGTGCCCACCAATCCACTGGGCTTCCAGGTAGAAATGGGCAATATCGGGCTTCACTACTATGATTGGCGATACAAAGACGCGGGCAAACCCCCATCCAGTGGAAGTCCCACGCCTATTCCGCCCGGTCAAGCTACACCAACGGTCGCAACTACGGGTACACCTCAAGGCACTCCCGCCGCCACGCGCACAGGCGCCGTACCAAACCCCACTCCCACTATAACCCCCACACCCAATCCCATTACCCAGGGTCTCGTTGCTTTCGCCTCCAACCGTACAGGCAACTTCGAGATCATCGTAGCGAAAGGCGACGGCTCACAGGAGAGAAACCTTAGTAACAGGCCCGACGCCTACGACGATTACCCCGTATGGTCGCCGGACGGCACAAAGTTAGCCTTCGTATCTAACCGCGACGGCAACGACGAAATCTACGCGATGAACGCCGACGGCTCAAGCATCACCCGCCTGACCAACGACCCATCTCAGGATACCCAGCCTTCGTGGTCGCCCGACGGCGCCAGGATAGTGTTTATGTCCAAGCGCTCAGGCGGTCAGCCAGACATCTGGACCATGAACTCGAACGGCACAGAACTGCGCCAGCTTACGAACGACACGGCAGACGACACCAACCCTTCATGGGGTTCCAACGACAGGATAGTATTCACATCAAAACGCTCTGGCCTATCGCAGCTATATACCATCAACCCCGATGGCAGCAATCTCGTCGGACCTATCACCACTGCGGGTGAGAACTTTCTGGCGAAGTGGAATAACGCGGCCAAACGTATCGTGTTCGTGTCCACCCGCGATAGCGGCAACCTGGAGATATACACGATGCGCCCCGGTGGTGAGGAGCAGACCCGACTTACCAACAACAGTTGGGAAGACTGGGACCCCTCATATGCGCCCGACGATAGTCGCATAGTATTCTCGGCCTCGCCGCTAGACCCGGCCAACCTCGACCTCTACATCATGAACACAGACGGCTCCAACCAGCAGCGCATCAGCATAGCCCAGGGCAAAGACATCCACGCAAGCTGGAAGATTTCCCGCTAAAGTTTTAGAAACGACAACAAAACGAGCCAAGATCAGGGAGTGATTGTGGCTCGTTTTGTTGTCGTAAGACCTAGACCGATTTACACCAAAGGACCGATTGACCCAATCACGATATGCGGATATATTGCTTTTGAGGCTTTCTCCTCTATATATCTACCTCACCTTACGCAGTGGAGTAGCAGGGTTACCGCAAAGTTGAAAGCAAAACTATGGGGGCAACAAACCAACTAACCCGTGTCATTCTGAGCCGCAGCGAAGAATCACTACACGGGCGTAAGTGTTAGAGATAGTGGCGCTGAATTCCCTGATGGGTTGGTACGGTGAGTGATTCTTCGCTGTGGCTCAGAATGACACGGGTTAGTTGGTCCTACTTCTTCTAGCGACTGCGTAAGGTGAGTATCTACTATGAAGGAAGCAGATAAATGGCGCACACTAACACCCCAGAAGATACAACCAGCCA
>JBBQIC010000307.1:0-5046 GCA_038324555.1 Chloroflexia bacterium | reverse complement strand
TCTACCTGGCCGCGCAGGAACTCCTCGCAGAGGACGTGGGGCTGCCGGTGGAGATGACCGACCAGAGTTGGCGCGCTCTGCTGCCGATGGTAATAAAGCTGGCGCGCAACGAGTTCAGCCTGGATACGCGGCAATATTACTCCCAGCGCCTAAAGTTGATGGCACAGTGGCTCTCTTTCGCGGGCCAGGAGGAGGACGCCAGGCTTGCGGCTTCCGCCGCCAGGACGATGCTGGACTCGCCACCCGAAGCCAATCTGTTCGTCCTGTCGCTCGTGCAGAAGGGCCTGCTGGTGGCGCTCACCAATTTGCTATCGGGTGATGGGATAAGAGTGTAGGGTGATCCCGTAGGGGCGCACGGCCGTGCGCCCTGTGATGTTCCTGTGATGTTCCTGTGATGTTGGGGTAGGGGCACACGGCCGTGTGCCCCTACGGGATCACCCTACTCCTGCGCCTCTCCGTGAATTGTCGCCAGCAAGCGCGTAACTTGCTTCGCTTCAACATCGTACAGGGCGTATACATACAACCATCTGTGGACTTGCGGGCGGTTGGGGTGAGGCGGGAATTCCGGCCCCTGCCAGGCGTACAGCACCCACTTCTTATGGTCGCTGCTACCTTCTCCGTGTGCGTCCATGTGGGCATTCTGTCCTGTAAAGTCTGTGGACGCCAGCTTTAGCGAGCGCGTTTGCGTGAGAAAGTCAGGTAAGGAAAGAGACGGGTAGTCAATTGCCGCCAGCCGCGACGATGCCGAGCTTATAGCCGCCCGCACCAACTGATCCGCACCGGTCAGGTCTGCCCAACCCCGGTCTACAGTCCCTTCTCGCCAGGTAATCGTCTGGCCCAGGCTGTCAGGCCCCCGGAAGGGAGTCAACTCGTGGACGGTCTTGATCTCGATGGGTTGAGTGGGGTGGCTATCGCCGTTACTGGCACAACCGCTCATGGATAAAAGCATAACCGCGAGCATGGAGGCACACAATAATACCTCTTTCATCTCATCACCCTGCCCATCCCCTCGACAAATTCCCTCTTACCCCCATTCGCGGGATGCCTGACTTTGCGGCAGGATATTCCCATGCGCTTGAGAGTGGCTTCCGCCGTGTTCCCGACTGCGACTACGGTTGCGACGTTGAACAGGCACCCTAGCTCGTGCAGGAATCGCCTTCCTGTCTCTAGCTCATGGCTATTGGGCAACCTATTAGACTGCGGATTGCCCGCCTTATGTGGGTGGAACGGGACGGCATTCCAAAGTAAAGGGATACTCGGCAGTCGGTCCAGCGTTTCCCACACAATCGTCGCTGTTTGCTCTTTGCACACCATCGCAAGTTCGCTTGTCTTTTGATAACCTTTCGACCCCCCGAACAGCCCGAAACTGCCAGCGCCCCGCAGTATGATGAATTCGCTGGTAAAGGGGACGCCCGTCAAGCGACAGCCGCGATAGCCCGGAGCCTCGCCCACGAGCAACACGCGGGGGCGCAGGTCTGCCATCTGTTCAAGATATAGCCGTAGATTTTCGCGGCGTATAGAGTTACCCTCGCCGCCATAGGCGTACTGGTTTGCAGCATTATACGCCTGCGGGGTGATCGCCAGGCACTCTATAAAGGTGTCGAACCGGCTATCCATATGACTTACTTGCGCCCGATGTATAGTCCCCGGCCCATTAGCCCTTCGGGGTCGTGGAAAGTCTCCAGGCCGCCCCTATCGAAAGCCATTAGATAGTCTTCGTGAGAGAACAGCCCCAACTCGCGCCGTTCGGTGAAGTACTCGATGCCCTGTGGAGTGGCGACTAAATAGTGAAAATCAAGGATGGACAGCCCGTTCTCTTTCTCGCTGATATTCATCCGAGCTACTTTGAGGTCAGGCCGATCCACAAACGTGGCGTGAACATGCCCGGTTTCATGGACCTCAGGCATCAACCAGGGTTCGACGATGAGAATACCTCCCGGCTGCAAATGGCGGCTCATGTTCTGCACCGCCTGGTCGAGCGCCGGCACAGTCTTGACGTAACCAATGGCGCTGAACAGGCAAGTTATAACGCCGAACTTGCGGCCCAGATCGAAGTCCAGCATATCACCCTCGTGGAAGGTGATGCCTGGATTGCGCTCACGGGCGATAGCGAGCATGTCCGGGTCTATGTCCAGCCCCTCAACGGTGAACTGTGGCCGCAGATAAGGGATATGTGCCCCCGTGCCACACGCTACGTCGAGCAGCGTTTGACCGTGGGACTGCTTATATTTGCCCATTATTGCTTCCAGCTTGAAGGTTTCGCCGGAGTAATCTTTCCAGGCGTAGATCGCATCGTAAAAGGCCGCTGATTTGTTGAACATTTCACCCCCTTTGCCCGGCGTAGGACTACCATAAGTGTTCAGAATAAGATTACCGCCCGATAGTCTCAATCTCCGCCCGCAACTCGCCTAGTTTCGCCTCTATCTCGGTCAGCGCGGTATCAGCCCCACCCACGCGCTCTTGTTCAAGACGAACAAAGCGAGTGTAAGGCGCTATGGCATCTCTCAGACGCTCGGTGGAACGCGTTAATTCCACGTCAAACTGACGGGTCATTGAGCTAACTAGTTTCTCCCTTAGCTCCTGGGTGCGCGCTCTAAATTCCTCCTGGGCTTTGCGCTTGCGATAGGGCAGTATGAATAGCCCGATGGCCCCCGATACCAGGGCGGCAGTTACGCCGGTTATATCTACAAAGGCGCTCGATATAGCCAACGTAATCAGCACACCCAGAGTAGCCACGCTGCCCGCCACTATCACCTGACCTACCGCGCTTCGCATGTCCTGGGCGATAACGGCGGCTTCCTCGCGGCGGTCGTAGCTCTCGACTACGTGCCTGGCTTCCTGTGCCAGCGACTTCAGCAAGATATCGCGATTATAGGCGAATTGCCCGCTTATGTTACCGAATGCTTGCTCATTCTGTCCGGCTTGCCGCCTGCGGTCTATGTATTCTTGAACGCGCTGCCACTGACGCAGGTCCTTGTCCACCATCCAATCTATCAACCCGCCGGTGGCGTCGTCAACCCTACGGGCTGTGTCGGATATAACGCGCTCTTCAAATTCACGCTGTATCTTCTGTGAGTTTACAAGATCGCGTATCCTGCTCACTCGAATTGTATCGTTAAAGAAGGCGTCACCACGCTCCTTTAGCTCGTAGATGATGTTCTCGACCTCGGTTATGCGGGTGGTGAACTCTCGGCGCATGTCGTCCGCGTATAGCCGCAACTCGCCCTCGATGTTCTCGACCGTTTTGGCGTCATCGGCCAGCACAGCCAGGCGTGCGCGGGCAATCTCTCTATACTTGTCGGTGATACGAGATGCTATCCCCAGGGGAGAGGAGAGTTTGAGCCTTACGCGGCTGGCCTCATCGAGCGTGTTGAAGATATAGTGCTCGAGCCTGTCTAAGCGGCTTGCCTTTAATAGCTGCTGTTGCTGGTCGGGGTCCTGGGCGGCACGCGCCCTTTTGCCCATGCGCGCCGACACGGGAAATATCTCCGGCTTTTGGCCCAGGAGGGTTACGCTGTTGTCCTCTATGAAAGAGAGCACTCTGTCCAGTTCGTCCTGGCCCTGGAGGAGGTCTATCTTGTTGAGTATGAGCACTATCTTCTTACCCCATTCGCGTATTGTGTCCATGAAGCCGCGCTCGGACTCGGTGAAGGGGCGGTCAGCCGAGGTAATGAAGAGCACCAGGTCAGAGCGGGGCACAAAGTTGCGGGTAAGCTCTTCGTGCCGCCTGATGATGGCGTTGGTACCGGGAGTATCCACGATGCTGATGTCGCGCAGGAAGTCCGCCGGGTACGTGCGCTCGACTACGAAGTCGGAAATAGGTCGCTCGCCCGCCTGGGGGCCGTAGCGCAGCAGGTTTATAGAAGCTGTAGTCGGCGTGACTCCCTCCGGCAGCACCTCCGCGCCCAGCATGGCGTTTATGAGAGAGGACTTGCCCGAATTGAACTCCCCCACGACAACGAGCAGGAAAAGCTCTTCCAGGTCGGCCTCGGCCTGTTTGAGGGCGTTTAGGTCGTCCGCCTGCGGCTCGAGCGGCTTGATGGCGGTCTGTAGCTGCTGCAATGCCACTCGCTCGGCGGCGCGTATCTCTATTTGTTGGTCGGTCAGTATGTCCATGTTGTATATACGTTATTACATACGCGGTCTGACGCTATTTGGTTGCTGAGGCGTGATGAGTGCGCCCTGTGAGTATAGCATGGTGTGCAAAAACAGTAGCAAGAAGGCTGCCATCACCTGGCATCCGGTCATAAACCCAGCGCCCTGCGCACCTTACCGTTTATGGCCCGATGCCAGAAAAACCGCTTTGACACCTTATCCGTGCTTTGTTATAATGACTAGACTTCGGGGTGTAGCGCAGCCCGGTTAGCGCACTTCGTTCGGGACGAAGGAGCCGGGGGTTCGAATCCCTCCACCCCGACTACAATAAAGGGCACGTCACGTAGTGACGTGCCCTTTATTAGCTTATCACTACTCAGCGTCGTGCTTGGCCGCACTGGCAGGGCTTTTACCAGATACATCACTCGCACCTCCGTCCGGCTGTCGCCCTTCGTTGTCGTCTGTTGGGCGTAGCTCGTTGAGGATTTTGTCCGACCGTTCGGACCGTATCTTAGCCGCCTCTGACGCCTCCTCCGTATCCCAGCAGTTGTCATTGTAGCACTTCACGATGATCTCGCAGGCTTCCTCTACGGAGTCGGTCACTATGAGCAGCTTGAGGTCGTCGGCGGAGATTTTGCGCTCGGTCAGCATCGTGCCCTTTATCCAATCGAGTAGTCCTTGCCAGTAGTGCGACCCGAAGAGGATTAGCGGAAAATTGTCTACTTTGCCCGTCTGGATGAGGGTGAGAGCCTCGAACAGTTCGTCCATCGTGCCGAAGCCGCCTGGAAAAATGACGAAGCCTTCGGAATACTTGACGAACATAGTCTTGCGAACGAAGAAGTAGCGGAAATTGATCGCAACGTCTACATAGGCGTTCGTGCCCTGCTCAAACGGAAGCTCGATATTGCAGCCGATGCTCATGCCACCCGCTTCTTTCGCGCCCTTGTTGGC
>JBBQIC010000306.1:0-5048 GCA_038324555.1 Chloroflexia bacterium | reverse complement strand
GATGACTTCGGCGTCCTCGAACTGCTTCTGGAGGTCGCGCCATGATTTCTCCTGGCGGGCGCGGTCGAGTGACAATACAGCGTGGCCTTCGTTGTTTTCGGGTTGGATTACAGACACCAGAAGTTCGTCGCCTATCTTCATGGTCTCGCGCTCTTCGACGCTGAGGCTTTGCAGTTCGTGGCTGGGAATTACGCCTTCGCTCTTGGAGCCTATGTCTACCAGGATTTCATCGCGGTCAACCTTCATCACGGTGCCTTCGATAACGTCGCCGTGCTTCAAGGCGCGATACTGCTGCTCTGAGGCTTTGAGCAGGTCTTCCATAGAGGCGTTGGGGGCCATTTCGTTCAGACGTGAGTCGCGTGAGGTGCGAACGACCGGCGCTTCACCCTCCTGGGTTTCCTGGGTCGCGCCCGATGCAGCCTCCTGGGTCTCTAACGTTGGAACGTTGGAACCCTTCACTTCGTTCAAGGGCAGGCTGAACGTTGGAACGGTCTTTTCAGGCTCGCCTTCCTGTAGGCCGGGGGCTTCACTGCCCTCGACGCGGGCCTCGGGTTGCTCGGTGGTAGCATTCGCCGCCAGGCCAACCACAGGTTGAGTAAGAGTAGGCACACCTATGGCGTCGGTAAACACAGGCTGGTCCATGCTGACTGCCACGTCGGTCGGCTCTGACGCCGTCACGTCGGCAGCGTCAACAGGGGGGTTGCCCGCTTCCATGGTGGCTGCAACGTCGGTCGGCTCTGATGCCGTCATGTCGGCAGCGTCAACAGGGGGGTTGTCCGCTTCCATGATGGCTGCAACGTCGGTCGGCTCTGACGCCGTCATGTCGGCAGCATCAACGACAGCATCAACGACCTTGTCGTACGCTTCCATATTTGGGGCATCTTGAGTCGTGGCATCTTGGAGGGCTGGGTCGGGGGGAGCCTGAACAGCTTCGGGGCGAATATCGTTCCCGTTATTCTCTGCTGCATTTGTCGCTATGCTGCCGTTGGCTGTGCCAGCCTCGACACCGTTCGCACCATCACCTGCGTTTACGCTGCCATTATGGCCGCTATCTTGCTCTGCCGGCATATTTGAAGGCTGCCGGAGTTGCTCGTCGTTCATTCACAAAACCGTCCTTAGGGTTGATAAAATAACCGCCAGGAGCCGCGTAGACATTATCTTACCGCGCAATTGTCCAGGTAGCCGGTTGGGGACTGCCATATGATCAGGCAACGGGGGGTATTTCCTTCTTGAGCTCAGTTGGCGATTGTTTTACATTATACGCAATGGGCGACAAAAAAGCAAGCACGAGAAATGACGAAGGACGAAGGACGATAATCAAACTGCACTCTCCATCGTCCATCGTCCATCGTCTATCGTCTATCGTCCATCGTCTATCGTCTATCGTCCATCGTCCATACCGCCGAACTACCGGGGCTGGACTACGACCGCCGTGCCGTAGGCAAGCACCTCAGTGACGCCGTCCGTTACTTCGTTCGCGTCGTAGCGCATAGCCAGGATTGCATTCGCGCCCATTGCGTCAGCGTGCTGTATCATCAGTTGGAAGGCTTCATCGCGTGCGTGCTCGCAAAGCTCAGTGTAGATGGTGATGTTGCCGCCGACCAATTGCTGGAAGGAAGCGCCTATCTGACCTACGACCGAGCGTGAGCGCACAGTGATTCCCCGCACGATACCAAGTTGCTTCGTTACCTGCATGCCCTCTATCTGCAACGTGGTTGTAACCAACGATCTGTCCATAATTTTCCTCCTTATGGTGAGCTATACATTCCTATCATAAAGGAAAAGATGTTCACTAACAACATAACAACACTTATTTATAGGACTTTCGCTTGCAGCGCCTAATTTGCGCCCCGTTGAAGCCTTATTTGAGCGTCACGAGCGAAAGTCCTAATTTACTTACCTTACGCAGCCTCTTGAAGGGGCTAGACCAAGCCAACCCTTGTCATTCTGAACGTAGTGAAGAATCTCGTCACGGGCGTGAATGCTTGTACATAAACCGTTCTCTGACATATGGGTAAACGGAGAGATTCTTCACCACGTTCAGAATGACAAGGGTTAGTGGGTCCGTTTCCTTCGGTAGAGTGCGTAACATGAGTTATTTATATGACAGCTATACATTTATACATTCGGTTCAGTACATATACCAAAACACTGTGGGCACGAGAAATGCTATCTCATTGTTTATAAGGAGGTAACTAACCATGTCAGGATATTTTAGCAGAGGAGCCAGCGCAGGCGGGCCGGATGAAGGTTATTTCAACCGTGAGGACGTTACGGGTCCGGCGGGTGTAGGCAGCGCCACAGGCGGTCCGGGTGGGATAGCGGATGAAAATCTGGGGGAGGGGTTGCTAGAGCAGCAGGGTGTCGTTGAAAAGGAAGGCATCGAGTATGATCCTAAGAACCCCTACATAGCCAGGGCCATACCCCAGGAAGGCGGTGAACGCCTTGACGAAACGGCAGGCACCAATTCGCCCATGCGCGCCGACGAAAGCTATCGGCAGATAATAGAGGGGTCGGACAGCGAGAGGACCGGCACTTCCTGGGATCTCCCAGCCAGAGAGGACGCGCCCACTGTAAGTACGCCACACGGCGAGATGCCCGAAGACGAAGGGCAAGGCGAGGCTTCCCCCAACCGCAATACAGGCGAAGTTACCCAACGCGACCGTTTAGACGACGTAGGCGCCTGGGGCACTATGGGCACGAGCGGCAGTCCAGGATCGCCGACGGGGAATAGCTAATTGCTGCGGCTAACCTGGTTACTAATAACAGACAGACGATGGACGATGGACGATGGACGATGGACGAATGCCCATTTTCGTCCATCGTCCATCGTCCATCGTCCATCGTCCATCGTCCATCCAGAATGGAGAACAGATGCTGTCTAAACATATAAGGTATTGGCTAGCCGCCCTGATAGTATTGATAGCCGCCGCGCCAATATCTGCGGGCCAGCCGAGCTACGCTCAGGCTAACTCTCGCGCTTTCCCGGAGACCGGCAAGACCGTGCGCGACAAGTTCCTGGCCTACTGGGATACGCATGGTGGTCTCGCCCAGCAGGGGTATCCCATTTCTGATGAGATGCGAGAGGTAAGCGACACAGACGGCAAGAGCTACACGGTGCAATACTTCGAGCGCGCCGTATTTGAGTTACACCCGGAAAATCAGCCTCCTAACGACGTGTTGCTCTCGCTGCTCGGCAACTTTCTTTACAAGCAGAAGTACCCAGGCGGAGCGCAAGCGCAGAGGGCCAACCCCAACAACCCGCGACAGTTCACCGAGACCGGAAAGAGCGTAGGCGGCAAGTTTCGCGCGTATTGGGAGAGCCATGGCGGGCTGGCGCAGCAAGGCTACCCTATTTCCGAGGAGTTCCAGGAGAAAAACGATTTAGACAGCAAAACGTACACTGTGCAGTACTTCGAGCGCGCGGTTTTCGAGATGCACACTGAAAACCAACCACCTTATGACGTGCTGCTCTCCCAGTTGGGGAGGTTCCGGTACAGCCAAAAATATCCCGGCGGCCCACAGCCCGTGGGCACAGCAGCGCCCTCAGAGACCGGCGTGAATATCGTAGACTTCTATTTCTCGCCGAACACGATCACCGTAGCCGCAGGCACGAAGGTCACATGGACCAATGTTGGGCCTACCATACATACGGTGGAGGATAAGGCGCTCAAAGTGTTCTCTTCGGAGATACTCGAGAAGGGCCAGAAGTTCAGCTACACCTTCACCAAGGCGGGCGCTTACGATTATCTTTGTACGTTGCACCCAGATATGGTAGCCAAGGTTATAGTACGCTAAATTAATAAAAAGGCGGTGCATTACCGAAGTAACACACCGCTTGCATCAGGTGGAGATGTGGGCATCCGAGAGCCCAGTCCGAAAAGTTCAGCTAAAGATGTACTACAAGCTTAGTCCGCAAATTAATCTCGCACACGACCCCTCCACGGACTGAGTGGTCTAGCGCCAGCCTGTTAGTCTTAGGCCGCTATTCCCAGACGCTAGAGCGGCAGCGCCCCGGTTTGTGTCGCCCGGTCCCCGCCACCCGGGGTTAGGCAGGTCGGGCGTCGCTAACTAATTAAGCAGCGAGAGCGTAATTTTGGTTGCCAGTTAATGGCTTTGCCCCTGTTTAACGAGGTAAGGCACCTCGGCTTGCAATCTCTAAACTTCCCTCCCCGTCGAAACCTTTCATCCCCATGTGAGGTTATTAGCCCCTGCTTAGCTTAGTACGAGGCTTTGCTTCGTTCGCGCAACGCCCGGTCAATCTCGCGCTGCGAATCGCGCTCGGCCATGGCGTCACGCTTATCGTAGAGCTTCTTGCCTCTGGCGACGGCCACTTCTAATTTTGCGCGGCCCTTCACGAAATACATCTTGAGAGGCACGAGCGTCAGGCCCTTTTGCTGCACCTTGCCCCTGAGATGGACGATCTCGTTGCTGTGCAAGAGCAGCTTTCGCGGGCGGGTAGGCTCGTGGTTGAAGTGAGTGCCCGCTTGCGGCCAGATAGAAATGTTCGCGTTGAGCAGCCAGGCTTCACCCTTTTCGATGCGGACGTAACCTTCACGAATATTGACCCGCCCGGCTCGGACGCTCTTTATTTCCGATCCCACGAGGGCGATACCCGCCTCTATGGTATCCTCGATAAGGTAATCGTGTCGCGCCTTGCGGTTCTCCGCGATAGGCCCGCCATCTTTGCGGTCTGCACGGTGGTCGCTCACAGGTTAATTATACCAGAATCGGGGCTAGTTCGCCAGAACAGCTTGACGACAGCATAGGGCTGTGTCAAAGTCGCTTATCCGACGATGGACGATGGACGATGGACTATGGACGATGGACTATGCCTGCTCAATTGTCCATCATCAAAGGGTACGCCCCACCGACTTTGACACAACCCTGGTCCCAGACGCGGGTGCGCGCCAGTATTTAGGCAAAGTATTAGACTCCCAAAGATCGCCCGGCGGCTAAAGCCACAGGCTACAAATACAAAGCCTCCCTACGGAGGCTGGCTTGTGGCAGAGTCAGGCTCCTCAGCCTCCGTAGGGAGGCTTTGTATT
>JBBQIC010000305.1:0-5063 GCA_038324555.1 Chloroflexia bacterium | reverse complement strand
CGCGTATCTTTGTTTCGCGTTCGGCCTCGGACAGCGTGATACCTCTCGCCTCACGAGCCTCGCGCAACATGTCACCGAGCGCTGTCATTATCTCCCCTGCCTCTCCAAATCAGATCCGCGGTTCCTACAGGCTGCTCTAGTCTCTCATTATACCTGAGTGACGAGGGCATGGGCAAGGGAAGTGACGATAGACGATGGACGATGGATGATGGACGATAGTTGCTATCGTCCATCATCCATCGTCCATCGTCTATCGTCCATCGTCCGTCTACGTTTCCTTCATCAAGCATGATATAATTACGGTAGCTATATGAAAACCTACTATCTCTTTCGCCTGGCGTCGTGGCTATCGAGGATCGTACCGACCAGAGCGGCATATTGGCTGTGCTCGCTTTTGGGCGGGCTGCTTTTCTACGCAGCTCCGTCGGTGCGGCGGGCGGTCATGGACAACATGAGACATGTTCTACCCCAGGCATCGGTGCATGTAAGGCGGGCGATGGCTCGCAGGGTTATTCGCAACGTACTCAAGAACTACTACGACCTCGTGCGCCTGCCGCATCAGAAAGCTGCGGACCTTGAACGCATGATAACCGTGCGGGGGGCTGAGTATCTTAAGCAAAGCATCGCTGATGGCAAAGGAGTAATAGTTACAGGCGGGCACATAGGCAACTTCAGCATAGTTGCGCAGATAGCGGCGATATGGGGATACAAGGTGGCTATCGTCACCGAAGACATACAGCCCCCCAAACTTTATGATTACGTCGAACACCTGCGCGGCAGATTTGGCATCAAGCTCATCAAGACCGGGACCTCGCAGGTGCGCACGATATACAGGTTCCTGCACGAGAACGGGGTGTTGATGCTAGCCACCGACCGCGACGTGACCGAGGGTGGCGAGCCGGTGCAGTTCTTTGACGCCCTGGCGGACCTGCCCCCTGGGCCTGTGGTGCTCGCGGCGCGCCTGAATATCCCTTTGATATCGGCGCACACGGTACGGCTACCTGATAACAGATCTATAGTGAATATCTATCCGCCTCTCGAATTGCAGCGCACGGGCGACCACGAGAGAGACAAGCAGGCGAACCTTAGCCTGGTAGCCCGTGTGCTAGAAGAAATGATCCGCAAGGCCCCCGACCAGTGGGTGGTCTTGCAGCGCGTCTGGGACCGCGAGCCAAGTCAGAGCGCCCAACCAACCACCGAGCACGAACAGACCCCGGTGGAAGCAACGCAGAGCGAGGAACGATCCCCGTCCTCGGTGATTATGTAGGGTGAGGGAATAGGGTGAGGGAGTAGGAACAAAGACTACTCCCTCACCCTACTCCCTCACCCTATCCAGGGAGAGAGACATGCCCAACTTCAGATTCTCAGGCTGGGACGGTACCCAGCAAATCATGCCATTTGACGCCGATGCCATCATGGAGGCTATCTCCGAGGACGTGCTGGCGCACGGTGACGTGCGCCGCGCCCTCGAAAAGTTGATGCAGCAGGGCTATAAGTTCCAGTCGGGCGAGCGTATGCCCGGCCTGCGCGACCTCATAGAACGTCTCAAGCAACAGCGCCAGGACACCCTTCGCCACAACAATATGGACGCTGTAGTAAAAGATATACAACAGCGTCTTGAAAAGGTGAAAGAGACCGAGCGTGCGGGCATAGACCATCGCGTGGAAGAAGGCCAGAAGCAGATTGACGAGGCGAGAGCACAGCAACAGGAAGGCCAGCAGGGACAACAGGATCAACAAGCCCAGTTGGGACAGGATGGCGATATGTCCCCTGAGCAACGCCAGCAGTTGCAAAAGATGCTTGAGAACATGGCGACCAAGCGGCGCGACCAGCTTGATAGCCTGCCCAAGGACATCGGCGGTCAGATAAAGGGGCTGCAAAACTACGATTTCATGGACCCAGACGCGCGCCAGCAGTTCCAGGAATTGCTCGCTATGCTCCAACAGCAGATGCTCCAAAACACCTTTTCAGGATTGCAACAGGGTATGCAGGAGATGCAGCAGAACCCCGGCGCTATGCAGGAGACGCGCGAGATGCTACGCGACCTCAATCAGATGCTGCGCGACCGCGAAATGGGCAAGGAGCCGAAGTTTAATGAGTTTATGCAAAAGCACGGCCACCACTTCCCGCCGGGGATAGAGAACCTTGACCAACTGATGGAGCACCTGCAACAGCAGATGCAGCGCATGGAAAACATGCTCAATTCTATGTCTCCCCAGCAGCGCGCCCAGCTACAGAGCGCAATGCAAGCCCTGATGCGCGACGAGGGGTTGCGCAACGAGATAGCAGAGCTTGCCGCTCACCTCGAACAAACGATGCCCCCGCAGAACGCCCGCCAGTATCGCTTCTCCGGCGACCCGGATGAATCGATGTCAATGGCTGAGGCGATGCAGGTGATGGAGCAGCTTGACGAGATGGAGCAGCTAGAGCGCGATTTGAACGCCGCCCGCCGTGGGGACAACGTGGACGACCTGGACTCCGACCAGGTGGGCGAACTGCTAGGGGCCGATGCACGCCAGGCGCTCGAGCAGCTAAAGGAGCTTGCGCGCCAGCTTGAAGAGGCGGGCTACCTCGAATGGAAGGGCGACGATATGCAGCTTACGCCCCGCGCCGTGCGCAAGGTGGGCCAGAAGGCGCTGCAAGACATCTTCGGCTATCTCAAGAAGGACGCTTTTGGCAAGCACGCGATCAGCGTAAGGGGCAGGGGTGGCGAGCGCACTTACGACTCCAAGCCCTACGAATTCGGTGATCCGTTCCACCTGGATTTGCACGCAACGCTGCGCAATGCCCTGGCGCGCGACGGCATAGGCACTCCTGTGCGGCTTTCGCCGGAGGACTTTGACGTGCATTCGACCGAGTTCCTCACGCAGTCGTCTACATGTCTGTTGATAGACATGAGCCGCTCGATGCTGCTGCGCGGCTGCTTCCTGGCCGCCAAGAAAGTAGCGTTAGCCCTCAACCACTTGATAAGGTCGCAGTTCCCGAAGGACAACCTGTACATCATCGGCTTTTCGGGTTACGCACGCGAGTTGAAGCCGGAGATGCTGCCCCAGCTTGATTGGAGCGAATATCAATACGGCACCAACTTGCAACACGCGCTACGGCTGTCGAGGATGCTGCTCGCCAGGCACAAGACGCCCAACAAGCAGATTATCGTCATCACGGATGGCGAGCCGACCGCCCACTTCGAGGACGGCGAGAGTGAGCCGTTCTTCAACTACCCGCCAACGCTACGCACGATACACGAGACGATGCGCGAGGTAGTGCGCTGCACACGAGAGCGCATAGTGATAAACACCTTCATGCTGGAACGCAGCTACTACATGGCCGACTTCGTGGAGCAGATGACCAAAGTCAACCGGGGCAGGGCGTTCTATGCCACGCCGGAGGCTTTGGGGGAGTATATTCTGGTGGATTACGTGGCGAGTAAGAAGAAGAGGATAAAGTGAGGCATTAATAATTAATGCCCCACGTTTCACCTGCTGCTCGTTGTTTTTCACCTTGCGCCGGTCATAGTAACCCACATCCCGACAAACGCTCCCTTAAGCCCGCTTGTAGACTGGCGTTTGGCGTCAGAATCTTTGGTCCCTTGGGACGCTTGTGGATGGGCCTCGGCAGCCCGGCGGACCCCGTCAGCCTCCTGGCGTAACTCTGTGTAGCGCGTGTCTGCACGCTGTTGGGTCATAAACTGCTCGTACATGCTGTAACCGGACACCTCATCACCCATGAGATTCTGCAATTCAGCCTTTTCCTCGTCAGTTACCTTGTGGCGCTCTACCATCTCGCGGGGTATCGCGTAGTAGTTGCCTTCAGGATCGTTAAAAACCAGCATTTCGTTGTCACGAGTTGTATCGCTTGCCATTTTAGTTCTCCTTTCTATAAATGACCGTAACCAGCAATTAATCGAGGCGTGGTCATAATTCACAGGCGTCAAAATAACTCCTGGTCTTGCGAAGACTTGGCAGGGTATGCCTACCACCCATAGAGCAGATCGTTAGGCACCGCCATCGCACGTGTGGGAATTATGACCATGCCTCAATTAATCCTCTATAAAGCCTGTGCTCAAAGGCTAGTATAGCGGCTCAGGCGGGTGGCGCACAATCAAACAATTAACAGACGGGCTGTAAAATTGTTTACACAGTGCCTACAATGAAATGAGTCTATCACTACTCTGGTATCATAGCAAGAATAGAGGCAGCTTCTTGATGCTGACGAGTTACCCCACAGCCTGCTTTTATGGTAATATAACAAAGACTGCGTTCGGCATATCACCTTTCACGCATCAGGCATCACTCTGGGAGGCCCCTAAATCATAGAACGAGAGAACAGCAGCAGCGCGGCAAGCAAGAGGCAAAACGTCCTGGCGTCTGATAGCGAGGTCTCTGGCGAAACGCCCCATCCCGCAGCCGGTAGTCCTGATTCCGCACATATGCCTCAGCAGGCCGCCGAGCACCACGGTTTGATTGACCTGCCCGACATCGAAGTGGGTACAGGCGAAGTGTCTATCCCCGACGCAGAACGAGCGGAGATAGAGGCCGAATCCCCGATTATGGCGGGACCTGTCGAGGACATCTCCGAAGACCGCTCGTGGTTGAGCCACCGACTGCTCAACGTTCGCACCATCTTCTCTTTTCTGCTCGCCTTCGGCATAATCGTCTTTATTTTCACCAGGCTTGATATTAATATAGCCGACACCTGGGGCACTATGCTCACGGCCAACCCGCTCTTCCTGGTGACCGGCTTTGTCGTCTACTATTCTGCTTTCTGGTTGCGCGGAGCGCGGTGGAAGCAACTTTTGAACAACGTTGGCTTGGATAAGGAAGGGGCGACCCTACCCAGCGTGAACGGACTGGTCGAGATAATATACCTTAGCTGGTTCGTCAACTGCATAGTGCCCGCCAAGTTGGGCGACGCTTATCGAAGTTATCTACTCAAGCGTAATTCTGGTATCTCGTTCTCGAGCACCATCGGCACAATCCTGGCCGAGCGCGTTATAGACCTGCTCATACTCTTCGGCCTACTGTCAGTCTCCTTCACCCTGGTCGGAGCAAAGCTCTCTCAGG
>JBBQIC010000304.1:0-5083 GCA_038324555.1 Chloroflexia bacterium | reverse complement strand
TGGGCAACGCCCTGGCATATGTCACAGGTCATGCTGTGGTCGGTGAAGGTCATTTCGCCGTTGGCGTTCTTTGATGAGATAAAACAATCAGCGGAACTCATATGCGGGTGAGTGTACACGGCGCAACCGCAATAGCAAGGGACATGGCTATAAGCATCATAGTGGTCCATCGCGCCCTGGTATAGAGCGGTTAGCTTTGCTTTTTGCTTGGGATCGGTTTCTTGCGACAGGAATGCGGGCAACTGCCCGGCAGGCTTGGTGTCTTTTGCCTCAACGGGGTCCGGCACGGACGCTAACGAAGCCTTGGGCTTACCCTCCGGCGAGTTGGCGTAGGGCGCTGCCTTTTGGGCTGCCGTGGTTGCTGTAGGATTGATTGCGGGAGATGTAGAAGTACTGCTGGTATCGCAGGCGACCACAGCAATGAGCATCGGCAGCAGCAGCATAGCCGCAACTTTTATGCTTCTTGGTGTCCCCACGTTGTACCATTTCTTTTTAGGACGTGCTGATGTATACAAAGCTAATTCTCCTGGTTATAAGGCTATTCTGTATTTCGATACCGGATATAGGGATAGGACTATGCTTATTATTGTACAACATTGACGTTGGAAGTTGAAAGGTCGAAGGAACGAAAGGGTTACAAAATATGTCTCTTTAGCCCGGATCGCCCTCAATTGCAGATGGAAATCGCTCGGCTGCCGTCGGAAACTCAACTTTGTCGTATATATCACGCAGAACCACCTCGCAGCCAATTGAGGGCAGGCGCAGCGTATCGTCCAACTCGTTTATTTCTGTGAGTACCCACTGTTTATTCTGCCTGGTGTATTGTTCAACGCGAACCTGATCTTGTGCAACCAGTACATAGTCCGTCAGCGAATCTGACCTGCGGTAATGCGCGAACTTCCCGCCTCGGTCATAGGCTTCGGTAGATGGAGATAATACCTCCACGATAACGGTTGGGTTGACCATCGTATCGCGGTGGGCGTCATCAAATCGTATCTCGCCGCACACGGCGACCACATCCGGATAAGTGTACAGCCCTGTAGCATCTACCTTGACACGCATATCGCTGCTGAACACCCCACAAGGGTGACCCATGAACTGATTGCCAAGTGCCCGCACAAAATTGGCGGTAATAGTGTTATGTTCGAGGCTCGCCCCTGCCATGGCGAATATTTGGCCGTTTATGTATTCACTCTTGTATTCGGCTTTGCGTTCTAAAGTTAGATATTGCTCCGGGGTGTACACCGAATGGGCCAACGATGACATTCTAGACCTCCATTTTGCTATGCGCTCTTTTGGAAATCGTTCAGTAGCCGTTACTCTGCTGTTTATTATACACCCGGAGTTTACCTATTTTCGAGTGATAGTAGAGGTCGTAGGATCAATTCATTTTCCGAGGCGCGCCCAAGTAAGAGGGGTCGTAGGGGCAGGCCCCCATAGGCGCGAACTTAAGGGCAAACAAACCCACTAACCCGTGTCATTCTGAGCCGCAGCGAAGAATCTCGTCCCTCGCGTAGATGCTGGATTTTCTGTGACCCAACCATCCCCATATACGACGAGATTCTTCGCTGCGGCTCAGAATGACACGGGTTAGTGGGTTTGTTTGCCCGTGTAGGCTCCTTAAGTTCGCGCCTATGGGCCGGCCCCCGTGCCTGCCCTGTCCGCGTACCAAGATAGTTGGGTTGTAGGGATAGAGGGCAGGCACGGGGGCCTGCCCCTACGACGCCTCTTCCCAATCGCGCCTTGTCTCTCCCTTCAACAATCCTTCGGAATGCAAACAAATGTTGAACCTTCCTTGCCTGCTTGCTGTTATAATGCCAGTATCCGTCCCATTCTCCGACAAGGAGCGAATACCTTAGTGTCTTCCATTGCTAATACCAACGACAAGAATAGCGACCTTGATACCTTAACCTCTACGGAGATAGCGCCAGAGGTCGCGCAAATAAACGAGTTAGCCCGCAAAGTGCAACGCAGCGTGTCGCGCGTAATCGTCGGCAAGTCAGACGAGATAGAGTTGATGCTCGTGGCGATGCTGTGCGAGGGGCATGTGCTCATCGAGGACGTGCCGGGCACTGGCAAGACCACTATGGCTAAAGCTCTGGCCCGTTCGCTTGGTTGCAGCTTCCATCGCATACAATTCACGCCCGATCTGCTCCCTTCGGACGTTACAGGCACCTCGATCTATAACCAGCAGACAGGGCAGTTCGAGACCCGGCCTGGGCCTATCGTCAGCCAGGTCGTGCTTGCCGACGAAATCAATCGTTCGGGGCCGCGCACGCAGTCTGCGCTGCTCGAGGCCATGGAAGAGCGGCAGGTGACGATAGACGTGGAGACGCTTCCCCTACCCAGGCCGTTCATGGTGCTGGCGACGCAGAACCCCGTCGAACTCGAAGGTACGTTCCCACTGCCCGAAGCGCAACTCGACCGCTTCCTGATAAAGCTGAAATTGGGCTATCCGACCGAAGCCGACGAGCGGGCTATTCTCCAACGCTTCAAAGAAACCAGCCCCCTGGTTGACCTTGAGCCTGTCGCCTCGGCTGAGGAGGTGTTGCAAGCGCAAAGGGCGGTGCGCAAGGTTCATGTGAACGCAGCAGTAGAGGGTTATATTGTGCAGGTCACCCGCGCCACCCGCGAGCACGAGACGATAGAGCTAGGCGCGTCCCCTCGCGCCACACTTGCCCTCTACCGCACGTCGCAGGCTCTCGCCGCCATGAAGGGCCGCAACTTCGTCATCCCCGATGACGTTAAGACAATGGCTGTGCCCGTGCTGTCTCACCGCATCATCCTGAGCACGCGCACACGCTTGAGGGGCAGGGACCATTCGGCTATCTTGAGGGAAGTGCTAGATAGCGTGCCGGTTCCTGTGGAGAGTCTGGTGTGAACGAGACTACAACCACCAGCCAGGTATCCTCAGCCTGGGGCTACGCGGTGGCCGCCATGCTTGCCATCGGCGCGTTATTCCAGAGCAAGCCTGTCTTCGGGCTGGGTCTGTTGCTTGGGGCGGCGCTTGGCCTGGCCTGGCTCTGGACGCGGTGGTCTCTCCGCGATCTAAAAGTAGAGAGGCGATTCAGCCAGCAGCGAGCCTTCTGGGGCGAGGAGGTTGACATGGCCCAGGTGTTCATCAACGCCAAGCCGCTTCCCGTACCCTGGCTGGCCGTTGATGATCACATTCCCGGCGCGGTCGAGATTTTGTCTCTCCCTGCGACGCCGACGCACAAAGCGCGTATGAGGCAGGTGAGCGCGGCTCTTTCGCTCGCCTGGTATGAGCGCGTCACCAGGCATTATACGCTCAAATGTGCCGCGCGGGGTGAGCATGAGTTCGGGCCAATTGATATACAGTCGGGCGATATATTCGGTCTCTTTCGCCGCTCCGAGACTGTACAAACGCCTCAGACCTTGCTCGTCTACCCGCGCTACGTGCCGGTCGAACGCCTGGGGATACCTGCCCGCCAGCCTTTCGGCGACTTCAGAGCTTCACAACCCCTGGCGACCGACCCGCTTCGCATACGCTCCGTTCGGGAGTACGCCCAAGGCGACAGCCCGCGCTACATCAACTGGAAGGCCACTGCGCGGCGGGGCGCTCTGCAAACCAAGCTCTTCGAGCCTGCCGCCACCCCCCAGCTATTCATCTTCTGCAACCAGGACACATTTGCCAACATCTGGGAGGGCATAGACCGTGAGACCCTGGAACTTACCATCACCGTAGTCGCTTCCCTGGCGAACCACGCCCTCAACGAGGGCTATATGGTGGGCCTTCAGGTGAACGTATTCGCCGCGTCGTCCGACAGGCAGGTCAAGCTGCCACCCAGCCGCGACCCAGACCAGTTTACGCGAATATTGGAGAACCTGGCGCGGGTCAAAGGGTGGTCTGGCCTCCCTATGGAGGACCTCATCCGAGCCGAACGCCGCTCCATACCCAGGGGCGCAACCCTTGTAATCGTCACAGGCGTGGTGACGGCAGACATACTGGACGTACTGCTCGCCCTCCGGCGGGCGGGCCACGCGATAACCCTGATCGAAACAGTAGGCTCGCCACGCGCCTCAAAGTGGGAGCGATTGGCAACCCCCGATACCCTCAATGCCCAGGGAATCACCTACTATCTGGTGGAAGATGCGGAGCAGGGGTTGGCTTTGTAGGTTAATGTTGTAGGGGCGCACGGCCGTGCGCCCCTACAACATTAACCTATTCCCTCACCCAAAAACAGACATGACACTAACCAAACGAATCAACTCAACCGCCCTCCCCGTCTGCCTGGCGGCAATGGATGGTTGCTGGGTATACGCGGTGGCCTGGACGTTCAACGTTATCGTGCTGTCGAGCGTCAAGCTGTATCCGGTCCCAGAGCCGCTCTTGCTGGCTGGGCTGGAACTTGCTGCCTGGGGGTTGTCGGCCTACTTGTTGGACAAGACCCGCTTCTCGGTTGGCGTTGTGCGCTGGTTGGTAGGCATCGTGGGCGTTCTAGCCTGCGCAGGGCTGTCGCTTGCGACCAATCCAGGTAGCGATATTACCAGCCTCAGATTATGGTTGAGTCTGGCAATCTATAGTCTGATAATATCGCTTGTGTTGTGGGCGTTCGGCGGCTACAGGGCATCGGAGCGCATAGGGTTCGACGCAGTCTACCGCAATTTCCGCCTGGGGTTGATAGTTGTATTCTCAACTTCTCTGCTGGCAACTGTGCTGGCCCAGCGCAACATCGGACCTATATGGGACGGCGTGGGCGGTGTGGCGCTGTGGTTCTTCGCATGGTCGATATGCGCTCTGGCCCTCGGCAACCGCGAGTTATTGCGCCATGAGACCGGCAACAACAGCCCCCGCTTCTGGGGTCCTTTGCTGGCGGGCAGTCTGGGCTGCATATTTCTAATAGCGGTCATCAGCGGGTCGTTCACCTTGCAAAACCTCTTTGGGATGTTACAGCAGTTAGTTGTCGGTGTATACCTGATCGTGGCGGCGGTAGTCTACGGCGTCCTTTATGCGATCTTCTGGCTCATCGCCCATTTGCCGCGTTTGCCCTTCAAGCTTGGTCAGCGCACAACGCCAACACCCACGCCTACTCCGCAACAACAGCCTTCATCGGACGGGGGC
>JBBQIC010000303.1:0-5118 GCA_038324555.1 Chloroflexia bacterium | reverse complement strand
CAACCGCTATTTTGCTCTTGAACTCTGCCGAGTAGGTCTTGCGCTGCGTTGTCATGTGCCTTTTCTCCTTTTGTTTGGCCCATTTTATCACAGCCCGCTCTACCTTAATCTGCTGTCCGAATATACGGGGGCATTATAGTTGGAGTATCGGTAAAAGTGTGTGTAGCCGTGTTAGTTACAGTTGGTGTAAAGGTTCCGGTTGGCGTATTGGTTGCTGTAGACGTGTCCGTCGGTGAATAGGTCTGAGTTGGGGTGTCAGTGGGCGTGTCGGTGGGAGTATTTGTGGCTGTGGGAATATCAGTGGCTGTGGGAATATCAGTGGGCGTATGAGTTACGGTAAACGTAGGCGTGTCGGTGGGAGTATTTGTAGGAGTATTGGTCATTGTTGGCGTGTCAGTTCGAGTGTTCGTAGCGGTGTTGGTAGAGGTATCGGTGGACGTATTAGTAGGGGTGAGCGTTCGCGTAAGCGTCGGCGTGCTGGTAATACTCGGTGTGCTAGAGGGCGTGTCAGTTATGGTAGGAGTATTGGTCGTTGTGCTGGTTCTGGTTATAGTGGGAGTATTGCTGGGTGTATTAGTTATAGTGGGAGTATTGCTGGGTGTGCTGCTGCGGGTATTAGTGGGGGTATTTGTCAGTGTATTAGTTATGGTAGGAGTGCTGCTGGGTGTATTGGTTATAATGGGGGTTTGAGTGAGCGTGCTAGTTATGGTTGGTGTGCGTGTGAACGTGCTGGTGGAAGTGTTAGTAGGGACCGGCGTGTTAGTATTAGTAGGTGTCGCAGGTGGCGTCGTCAGATCCATCGTGATGTCGTCGAAATACGCATTGATTGTGACGCTGCTGTTTGTAATCTCCGCTAACAATCTTATTTCTGCGAATGCAGCCGTGGCGGGAGAGACAGCAGTTCCTGTAACTTGTGTATAAGTGCCGGTCACTTCTGTTACTGCGTCATCAGTTCTTAGTGCTGTACCACCCGTACAAGCGGTGAACCACGCTACGCTTACCTGTGCATCCATATAGCGGTTCTGGCCGGACGGGGCGAAAATCCAGCCCGACCATGTGTAAGAAGTATTGGCGCTCACTGGTATGCGAACGCCGCCCGAACAACTCCCTCCGCCGCCGATACCCGCAGGCGTTGTCGAACTGCTGCTGATCTTGGCCGAGAAAGAGCCACTGTGTACGTTAGTGCTGCTTATAGCGCCACTGCCCCCGTTGACTGCTTTAGTAAACGGGCTGATGCTGCCTGTCTCGAAGCCCCCGTTTACCACCATATTGGCAGTGGGAGCGAGATGCGTGGGACCGGTAGGGACAGAGGCGGCGGGTTGTGCGCCAGCCAGCCTACCCGGCAATAACAAGACCCCCAGAAAAACTGCCAGTCCTACGGCTACTGACGCTAAATACTTACGAAATTGCCAAAGGCGCAGAACAAAAACCTTAAATGACATGTGTCTCCTCTCCTGGTGCCCTGTAAAGACGCTGCTGAGATAAAGAACTGATCTAAATGACAACACGCCCCAAACTGCTTATGCACTTTGCTTGGGTGATACTTACGTGGTGAAAAATGCGCAAGAACAGCACGATAACCCCTCTGTCTGCACGGGTGTCAGACCAGGGGTTCAACCTTTATGAATTAGACCGACTCTTAGATATATGAGGAACTACTAAAGCCTGAGCTTCCTGCCCTTGCGCCCTGGGGGATGATCACAAGCAGTCTTAGTGTCAGAATAGTATGGACCACTAGGTGAGACTAAATACCAAGCAACTTCCGAGCTTAATATAGTAGCCCACATACTATTATATCCGGGATCCTGAACACCTTCAACCAATTCTGTACACTTTGTAAGATTTTCATGACCAACACTCCATAGCACTCTAATTGCTTCTAAGCGTCCAGCAGTCTTGTATTACTTCGCCTCTGGGGCATAGTTAAAGGTCAATTCAGAGTTCGGAGCAACGGCTATTTTGACAATGGTCGGTGGATGATAGAGCTCTGGACGATGGAATCAGCTGTAAAGTGAGCCCGCTCCATTATCTATCGTCGAATCAGCGACCCTGAGTAGACCTCGGTGGCATAGAGTTTGCCATGACAGATTGCGTAACGTGGAGTAGTACTCAGTATTAGACAAATAATCCAAACTGGGCATTGCATTAGAAAAGAATCCTGGTATTATACATATATAGGTATATATAAGCGCTTTACATATGGCAACGGTGGACTTATACTCTTCTAAAAGGCGAAAGGCTACGGGAAGTGGCCTTGTGCAATATTGCAGTTCCAGCCATCCGGGGCCATATAATATACTCAGACACGGAGCAAGAGACCATGCCATTCTCAGCAAACAGGCTACCCCTCATCGGAGTGCCAACGATGGACGACCACGACGCGGCGGGCATTCACGCCAATCGCTTCAGCAACAACCAGAGTTACGTCAAGGCGATTGAGGCTGCCGGTTCTGTGCCCATCCTACTCCCGCAATATGAATCTATTGAGGCATTGCGTCGCGTGTACGATATGCTGGACGGCATACTTCTCTCCGGCGGGCTAGATATACACCCCAAGTTCTACGGCCAGGAGCCTCACCCCGCGCTCGATCCCAGCGACGTGGGTATGGACTTTGTAGAGACCACGATGCTGCCCTGGGCGCTGGAAGACGACCTGCCAATCCTGGGTATTTGCAGGGGCGAGCAGGTGCTCAACGTCGTGATGGGCGGCACCCTTATACAGGATATTTACACCCAGTATCCAACGACGATTGACCACCGCGAGTCGTACAAAAGAAGAATACGCGACTACCTGGCCCACGACATTGTGATTGAGGAAAGCAGCCATCTCCGCGAACTGGCGGGCGAGAGCCGTGTGTGGGTCAACACGTCTCATCACCAGTCAATAGATAAGGTAGCCCCTGGCCTGATCGCCACCGCCTGGGCGTCCGACGGCATCGTGGAAGCCGTCGAGAGCCAGGAGCGCCGCTTCGTCATGGCCGTGCAGTGCCACCCAGAAGAGTTGTGGCGCAAGCAAAGCTGGGCCAGGAGCCTGTTTAGCGCATTCGTAGAAGCCGCCTCGGAGCGCAGCAACGCCGACACTAGCCATTCCACCCACCGCACCCGCACCATACACGCAGTAGCGCCGTTCCGTTCCGCAAAAGCTGCTGGTGCGTAGAGGAAGAGGAACCCTATTATTCACCGCAGAGGCGCAGAGAACGCAGAGAACGCAGAGGACCAATAATTAATAAGGGCCTCTGCGTTCTCTGCGCCTCTGCGGTGAATAAAGATGAGATATGGACCCTCACCAAGCCGCAACGCGCATCATACACTCCGCCGCCGAGCTAATCACCTGCCAACCTCCAGACGGCAAGCGTGGCCCCAGGTCAGGCGCCGCGCAAGCTGACGCAGGCATACTTCTCCTTGGCGCGGTAGCCATACGCGGCGACCGAATCCTCGCGGTTGGGGAAACCGATGACATCATCCACAAATACAAAGACGAATACACCAAGCTGGTGGACGCCACAGGCAAGACCGTTACGCCCGGCTTGGTTGACCCCCACACGCACTTGATTTGGGCTGGCTGGCGCGACGAAGAGTACGAAATGCGCTTGCAGGGCGCGACCTATCTCCAAATCATGCAGGCGGGCGGCGGCATTATGTCAACGGTGCGCGCCACCCGAATCGCCGACAGCAGCGAGCTAAAAGAGCTTGCCTACATCCGCCTCACCCGCATGTTGGCTCATGGCACGACCACTGTCGAAATCAAGAGCGGCTACGGCCTCTCCGTCGAGGACGAACTGCGCTGCCTGCACGCCGTCCGCGACCTCAACATGGAGCTACAGAAGGCGCATACCGGCCCGCGCCTCGCCGCCACCTTCCTGGGCGCGCACGCCATCCCCGCCGAATACGCCGAAGACCCAGAAGCCTATGTGAACCTCGTAATAGACCAGATGCTGCCGGCAATAGCAGCCGAGGGTCTGGCAGAGTGGTGCGACGTGTTTTGCGACGTTGGAGCCTTCAATGCCGACCAATCGCGCCGCATCCTGGCCGCCGCGCGCGACCATGGCCTGCACACCCGCATCCACGCCAACGAGTTCGAGCGGGTAGGCGCGATAGAAGTAGCCGCCGAGATGCGCGCTGTCTCCGCCGACCATCTATTAGTCCTCGAACCGGAAGACATATCCCGCTTGAAAGAAGCAGGCACGATAGCAGTGCTCCTCCCAGGCACGCCGTTCGGCCTCGGCCTGAAAGGCTATGCTAACGCCCGCGCCCTCATAGAGGCAGGCGTTCCCATCGCCCTCGCCACCGACTGCAATCCCGGCACCTGCCCCTCCGAGAACCTGGCCCTGATGATCTCCCTAGCCTGCTCGCAGATGAAGATGACCCCCTCCGAAGCGATAGTAGCCGCTACGATCAACAGCGCCCACGCCCTCGAACGCGGCGACCACATCGGTAGCCTCGAACCCGGCAAACTAGCCGACATCACCATCTGGGACGCCCCCAACCACCGCCACCTCGCGTACCATTTTGGGGTCAATTTGGCGGAGATGGTGTTCGTGGGGGGTAGGCTGGTAGTGCAGAATACGCCTGGGCGTGGATAAGTCTTAAGAAACCACAAAGACGCAAAGGCGCTAAGACCTCTAAATGTTCTTGGCGCCTTTGCGTCTTTGTGGTTTCTTAATTCGGGTGGATAGGCGGTGCTCCCCCTAACTCGAAGTTGCGCTTTTGCAGGTTGAAGTCCAAAACACTGACTATCTGGTCGCCCGTAAAGTCCGCTCGGTCATCATATGCTATCTCACCAATTCCCTTGCCAAAAGCAAGCTTCATAATGTTGAAGTCCAGGACTGTGATGACATTGTCGTTGTTGCAGTCGCCTGCCCTCATCAACCCCATCTCCACGTTGGTAGTTGTAACCCCTGCAAGGGCAAGGGTGCCAGAGTTAGCCAGAAACTTGGGATCCTTGACACGCCAACTATAAGTGCCCGTCAGCAGACTGCCCACGCTCACTGTGAAGGAGCCGCTAGCGTCGGTGGTCTTGGCAAGATAATTGGCTTCTGTAGAACCAGTCTTGAGTGTCAAAGTAATGGGCACCTGCTGCAAGCTATTGGGTTGAGAGGGACGCCCCTGCCAATTTAC
>JBBQIC010000302.1:0-5137 GCA_038324555.1 Chloroflexia bacterium | reverse complement strand
ATGTAGCCGCCCGCGAAGAACGGGTCGGCGGGCGGCATCCACGCACTGCGCAGCGTGGCGTTCAGGAAGCCGAACTCCATCGTCTTTTCGCCGCCCAGCGATGGGTGCCACAGGTCGGGGTTGAGCATCCTGATGAACAGGAACGCGAAGAACGCCAACAAGAAGAGCGCTTCGTAGTAGATGATAAGCGACCGCCTGGTAGCGACGAACTCGCGGATTTGCTCTCTCGCGCCCATCCGCCAGCATAGCACGCTTACGCCGGTCATTAGCAGGAGGATAAATATTGTCGTCCAGATCGTGAACGGCAGCAGCTTGGCGCTCGACACGGACCATATGCCCCAGGCGAGAAGCATCAGGCCCACCAGCTTTGCGAGCGGGTAGCCTCTATCCGGCAGGTTGCGGCAGATCGTGAAGATGATGGGCAGGGTAATCAATCCCAGCACATAAGTCAGTAGCAGCCACAGGAGGATAGCGATCCATTGGGTATCGGACTGCGCGAGCGGATTCCACGAGTAGTCGTGAAGATCGCCGAGCGTGCTGAGAGGCTGGTCGTAGGCCAGCGATTTGTCGTCGAAGGTCTTGCTGCTGATAGACTTGGGATCAAGATGCCGCTCGGTGCTGAATAGCTCTGCGGGCCTGTTGAGAGCCGCGCTGAAGAGTATCCTGTACTGGTCGTCGGTTAGCTCGTTGGTCTTCTTGAACACATCAACAGCCGGGTGATCGTAGACGGTGAAGCTCTCGTCTGCCGATTGGTCATCGAAGTTTATACCGAAGAGCGAGGGCATGACCTGCGTAGTATGGCCGCACTCCGCCGCGCCGTTGGAACAGAGGTGCTGGAAGCCGAGCTTGCCCTGGAAGAGCAAGGTATAAAACTGCATCTGCACCTGGTAACGCCATGGCTCGTGGCGTATTGACCCATAAAGCCTGTTGCTGGCGATGACTACATAATCAGTATCCTTTACCAGGCCCTTGAGGTATTCAAGTTCCTGGTCAGCAGGCGGATGGTCGTCGTATATACCAAAGGATATGGCTGGCCCATACATGCCCATGTCACGCAGAGGCTTGCCCGTAGCCGGGTCGGGCGGGCGGCCCAATGGCAACGAGTCGTCCCACGACTCGTTACTGAGCCTGGTCTTGCGCTCTACTCCGTTTACGGTCAGGGTCGTCGGCACGTTGTCGTAAATAAAGTCCGATCCCTGTATACGTGAGTGGTTCTGTGAATAGATGTTCATGAAAGAGACGGCCCACAGGAACGCCCACCCCACTACCAGGACCGTCAAAATGGGGAACAGGTTGCGCTGCAAGCGCACTATAGGCTGCCTGCCATTGCGCAGCCACGCATGTTTTTCCGTGCGGGTACGCATATAAGCCGCGCCCCTCATCAACAGTGACGCGCCTAAGATGCAGAATATAGGCACAAGCGGCAGCGTGTAGCGCATCCACTTCGTCTCGACCACGACGATTGTCGCCAGATAGGGCAGCGCGCCTGCCATGAGCAATATCTCGGCGGGCTTGCCGCGTATCACGCGCCAGAGTGCGGTCCCAAAAGCGACGATAGCAACCAGGCCGGGGATTATGCCAAGTCCCCACATCGTCAACTGTTGCAGGTGATAAATGACCGGGATCGTGCCTATATACTGGCGGGTGTAAGGCACGTCGGCCTGCCCGCTCTGGATGCCTGCCTGTTCACAAAGCGCCCGACCATAGGGGCTTGATTCGAGCCAGGCGCCGAACGTACCCTTGCAATAGCCCCCCGATGCGTTCGCACTCGGTGACCATAGGAGCGACCAATCAAAGCTCCATAGCACGTAAGGCTCGGCGATCATGAAGGCGATCAAAGCGAACACCGACGCCAGAACGACGAAGCCCAACCCGCCCAACAGATGCCGTCCAAGCGACATCTCGCGTTCTCGCGCCGAGGCGGGCCTCATGCCTATAGGGTCGCCCAACTCCGCGCCCAGGATGCGCGTGCGCTTGCGATAGGCTGCGCGCAACACGACAGCAGCCACTACTATCAAGGCGAAGGGTATGACCGAAACTTTAGTCGCCACCGCCATGCCCAGGCACAAACCGGCCCCTATGGCGGCCCCCCACGATGGCCTCTGCATCAGCGTTACGCTGAAGTAGAGCGCCGCCATCATGAAGGTCACGAGGAATATATCCGAGGCGTAGAAGTGGGCTATCTGGATGTGGGTGACGGAGAAAGCGACGAGGGCCGCCGCGATCAACCCCGCCGCCCGCGAATAGAGTCTGCGGCCAATCAGGAATACCAGGAGGATGGTAATCAGGTCGAAGAAGGCCGCTAACATGCGCCCCATTGTCGTGACGCCATCGTATTCTTCGTAATACTTCGGGTTGTTATTGGGGCGCTGTAGTGGGAGGACGGTGTCCGCCAGCCAGCCCGCAGCTTTGTTCAAGTAGACGGGCAGCGAGCCGTATGAATACGGGCGACCCGTTGGGAATTGGCCGTCTATCCTTCGTAGGTTCATCGGGCTACGTCTTACATCCAAAAGCAGAGACGTATCCGACGGCCACGTCAGGCTCTGGGTCTCGCCCGTGATGAAACGCTCATCGGGGTGCTGGTGCGTATTCTGGTCGAAGTCGCGCCCATAAAACCTGAAAAACGCGGCGCATATCAGGACAGCTAATAGTGCGATTGCAATCCTGTAGCGAGGCCAGAAAGGTTCCTTTGGTTTGGCAGGCTTCATTGGTGGAGGTTCCATTGGTGGTGGGGGTTCACCAGCAACTGCCTGTTCTTCCGAGAATAACGACGCGGGAGTCTCTTCGCTGGCGATGTAAGAGTGCTCCCCACTTTCCATCGCACCTTCATCGTCTGAGGCGACCAGGGGTGCAGGGGCCTCTCCATCAGTGGCGTGGGGCCAACCCCCATCTCCAACCGTATCTTCGTTGTCGGCGGTCGTCCAAGGGGTAGCGACATTCTCAGTATCAGACCCTAAAGCCCCTGCTTCCAGGTTGGGCGCGGCATCTTGGTTTTCGTTTTGGGGCTGATAGCTGAAAGCTGACGGCTGATAGCTGCTACCGTCACGATTTGGTTCGGGATTTGGCTCCAAATCTTGATTTTCGTTTTCGGGGATACGAGACAAGCGCAGGCTCCTATTAATACTTACAAAAAGCAACCATGAAATATTGAGTGCTTAAAACAGCGCAAGATTTGCGTATACTATGCACACAATCTTATTCATCATATAGCACCCAATCAATCAATCAATAACTATAATTCTAACATAGTGAACCACCATACGCAAGCATTTCGTGGTAAGTGTTCAGATTAGGGGTGCAATCGTAGGGGCAGGTCTCTGTGCCTGCCCTCTATCCTTACCACCCAATCATCGGGGTAGGCGAACAGGGCAGGCACGGGGTAGTCCCCCAAGCCTACGTCTGAACACACCTTCGTTTGACAAGCGTGTATATAACCAGTACAGTAGACTTAAATATGGGACGCTCACGGTAGCTACAATATTACGATAAGGCGCTCTTAGCTTTGAGCCTGTTACCCTTTCATAGACTATTACACTAGACCCCTGACTTATGACAGAGATTCAGTACTGCCTGATTTGCGGCTCCGGGTTGCAGACCGGCCAACCTCCTACCGAAGACCGCCCCAGGCTCGTCTGCCCGCAGTGTGGCTATATTCATTACCTCAACCCCAAAGTAGTATCGGGCACTCTACCCGTACAGGAAGGCAAAATCTGGCTGCTCCGACGTGGAATCGAACCCCGGCTTGGGTATTGGACCTACCCGGCGGGCTTTCAAGAGATTGACGAGACTACCGAAGAGGCAGCTATACGCGAGACGCGCGAAGAGATCGGCTGCGACGTACAACTACGGGGACTCTTCGGCGTCTATTCGAGGGCAGGCGCGCCCGTCAACGTAGTGTACACTGCCGACGTCACGGAAACAGGCGGAATACCATGCACCAGCGGCGAGGCGTTAGAGGTCCGCTCCTTCTCCCCCGACGACCTCCCCTGGGACGAACTCGCCTTCCCAAGCACGCACGCGATACTGAGGGATTGGGTACGGAGTAGGGTGAGGGAATAGGGTGAGGGAATAGGGTGAAGGTAGGGGCGCACGGCCGTGCGCCCCTACGCCGCACTGTCTAAATCTGCAAAATCCTCTTGACAACGCACTGAAATTAATGTACATTAATTTGGTTTCCAATAAAAGCTGTCTGGAAACAGCATTAGACTGGGAGGACATGATAGGGATGAATTTTGCTGCCGCTGTATTGACGTTTCGAGAAGGGCTTGAAGCCGCTTTAGTGGTCGCTATTATGCTAGGGTATCTGCGTAAGGTCGGGCGGCTCGACCACCGCCTTTCTGTCTGGTTAGGCGCGCTGTCCGCCGGGGGGCTTGCGATTGGGTTTACGCTGGTCCTGCAACTTCTCGGCCAGCAATTCGACTATCCCGCCAAGGGCATATACGAAGGCTTCACTTCGCTGTTCGCCGTAGCTATGCTCACCTACATGAGCTTCTGGATGTCGAAGCAGGCTCGCTACATCAAAGGTTCGCTCGAGCAGAGCATGAAAGCTACTTTTACCACAGGCGCTGCGTGGGGTCTGTTCGGTGTGGCTTTCCTCACCGTCGCCCGCGAGGGGGTCGAAACCGCGCTCTTCCTCTCGGCTTCAGCTTTTGAGTATTCGGGCCTCGCCACTTTACTGGGCGGCATCGCGGGTCTGGTTGTGGCGCTGGGCGTAGCCTGGGCGGTTTACGTGGCAGGTGTTCGCCTCAACATGCGTACCTTCTTCCGTATAGCAAGTCTGCTCCTGGTTGTTTTCGGCGCGGCTATCCTGCGCTATGGCGTACACGAATTTGAAGAGGTGAAGTGGCTGCCCGGCATAATTGATCCCCTGTGGAATACCGGAGGCTGGTTGCCTGAGAGCAGCATCCCCGGTCAGATTTTGCAAGCCCTGGTTGGCTACGTATCAAAGCCGTCGCTCCTGCAAGTGATTAGCTACTTCGGCTACCTGGCAGTTGTAGGCACATGGCTCTTGCGCCCTGCGAAGAAGTCCGTCGCACCGGCTCCGGCCGCACTGTCCGTCAATACCGAGTCCCATGTTGTACTGAGCGAGACAACAGAGAAGGTGAGCGTATAACAGTGACGCCCGATCTGCTAAACT
>JBBQIC010000301.1:0-5139 GCA_038324555.1 Chloroflexia bacterium | reverse complement strand
ACCTCTGCTATAATCCCCTTTAATGCGCGCTACGGGCATCAATTCAGAGTATTTTACCATTATCTGCTCTGCATAGTTTATGTAGGAGGTAACTTTGGGATCTTTAGAGAATGGATTATGGGACTTTCTGAGTAGCTTTTACCACACCGTTAGCTGGTTTGGTGTAGTCGTCATGATGGCTATCGAGAGCGCCTGCATACCTCTACCCAGCGAGATAATCATGCCACTAGCAGGCCAGGAGTTGGTAGTCAGGCCCGACAACTGGCTAGGCATATTGGAGGCGGGTATCTTCGGCGGGCTTGGCTGCACTATCGGCTCGATAATCGCTTATTGGGTCGGGGCGCTGGGTGGCAGGCCACTTGTAGAAAAATACGGTAAGTATATTCTTATTAACAAGCACCACCTGCACACCGCAGACCAGTGGTTTGGGAAGTATGGAGAAGCTACTGCCTTCTTCTCGAGGCTCTTACCTGTGATCCGCACGTTCATATCGTTCCCTGCGGGCGTAGCTCGCATGAACTTTCCCAAGTTCGTAATATTCACGTTCCTGGGGTCGTTTCCGTGGTCGGCGGGGCTGGCGTGGGCGGGCGCTACATGGCACCCACGCGACATCCGCGAGGCCCTTCGCCCGTTAGATATTCCAATTGTCCTTGTCATCCTGGCGCTCATAGCCTGGTTCATCATTCGTAACTGGCGCAATCGCGGCCAGGCAGGCCAGGAGATGTCGTGAAACGTGAAACGTGATTATTGTAATTCACGTTTCACGTTTCACGTTTCACGTTTCGCTCACCGGAGGTCAAACCACATGCTAGACACCGTCGTCCAGCGTAACGCGCTGCTCGCCTCTATAGAAAAGGCACGCCGTTCAACTGTTATCGCGTACATGCTGCATGACAGCGCGGTAATCGCGGACGACGCTCTGCCGCAGATTTACGACAAACTGCACGCAATTGGGAAACACGAGCGCATAGACCTGCTGCTCTATACCAGGGGCGGCATCACCGAAGTCTGCTGGCGGCTGCTGAACCTCCTGCGTGAATATTGTGAGCACCTGGGTATCATAGTGGGCACTCGCGTCCAGGGTGCAGGTGCGCTGCTGGTGTTGGGCGCAGATGAGATAGTGATGGGTCCACTCTCCGAAGTGGGCGGCATAGAGTCAATGCGCAAGCACCCCCTCCTGCCGCGCGACGAGTTGGGCCAACCGATGCCGGTATCGTTGAGCGAGATAAAGGGTTTGATAGGCTTTATGTCGAGCTATGGCGGGCAAGGGCTGGACCAAACGGGTCAGAGCCTGAAGCCCGAATTACTATCCGCACTTCTACAGCAAATTCACCCACTGGCTATCGCCAATCTGCAACAGGCGGATACGCTGGCGCGCGATGTGGCTCGCAGGGCGCTCAATATGCACATGCACAGTGAGAATGCTTCAAGGGTCGAACCGTTGGTGGACCTGTTCAACGGCGGGTTCCATTCGCCCATGTACACTGCGGGCCGCAACGAACTGCTAGAGGCTGGCCTGCCCGTGACAGACCCAGACGACGAGCTATGGAGTTCCATCTGGGGCCTGGTGCAGCTTTATCAAGCGGCCATTTACAACGACCGCCCCGACCCCTCCACGCCCGGAGCCTTCTTCCGTTACGTCTGCATGGTGGAGTCCGCGGGCCGCACGACGGGCCTGCGCCAGAGCTTCACCCAGGTTGAAGGCCAGGAGCGCGTCCTGCAAATAGGCTGGGAGACAGCCGTCAAAGGGCCTGGGCCTGGGCCATCGTTTGGGCCTGGGGGAATGTCGAATAATTAGGGTGAGGGAATAGGGTGAGTAGGGGCGCACGGCCGTGCGCCCCTACGGGTGAGGGAGTAGTTACTATGTTGGAACAGACCCGTATACAATCTATAGGCGAGGAATTGGTCAAGCTGCTTGAGGTGAAGAACGCGGCGCGGGAACGTGCGCTGGCCGATAGCCGAGCCGCCATCCGAAACTGCGCACATTCGATTCGCGCTTCGCATAGAGGCGAGCTTGAGACGGCCCAGGAGCTTCTTCGCACGGCAGGCGATATGGTGGTTCGCACACGGGCCGACCTTATACAGGCGCACCCCGGTATATACTGGGCGGGGTACGTGCAGGACGCGCAGAAAGAGTACGCCGAAGCCAACATTACCTATTCGGTAATAGCGAGCCTACCACTGCCTGACGCCGCCGACTTGGGGGTCGAACCCGCCGCCTATTTGAACGGGCTTGGCGAAGCTGCGGGTGAGATGCGCCGCTATATACTTGACATCATCCGGCACGGACACGCGGAGAAGTGCGAGCGCGTGCTTGGGGTGATGGAGGACATCTATTCGCTGCTCGTCACAGTTGATTACCCCGATGCCATTACAGACGGCCTGCGCCGCACCACAGACATGGTGCGGGGCGTGCTCGAACGCACGCGAGGTGACCTTACTTTCGCCCTCCAACAGCGCGAATTGACCGAGGCGTTGTCAAAGGCAGGCGTCCAGGGCCTATCTGTCCAACAACATGCGCTGGGGAGCGCCAGCAATGGGGAGGCTTAACGGTTGAGCGCCGAGCGTGCCCCAAAGAGGCGGGGCAGCAGCCCGTCCCCCGTCATCAAAGCAAGCGAAATAGGCGAGTATGCGTACTGCTCGCGCGCCTGGTGGTACAGGCACGTCGTCAAAGTACACGTTCCCCACAACGAAAAGTACGGCAGGCTGGGCGCAGGCACGCAAGCCCACCGCAAGCATGGCGGCTGGGTGACATCAAGCGCCAGGCTCCGCGTCCTCGCTATAGGGCTTGCCTTATGTGGGCTGGTGGCGCTTGGTCTGGCTCTAATGCGTTAGAACGTTCCAACGTTCCAACGTTCCAACGTTCTAACGTTCTAACGCCGGGAGGCCGATTGGGTAGAATAGCCTTTATCACCGACAGCACTGCTGGATTACCTGCTGATCAAGTCAAAAAATACGACGTCACTGTTGTGCCTTTGCAGGTCGTGTTTGGCACGCAAGTCTTTCGCGATGGGATTGACCTCACGCAAGACGAGTTTTTCGACCGCCTGAAAGCGGCCAAAACGCTGCCCACCACCTCCCAGCCCGCGACAGGCGACGTTGAAGCAGCTTACAGGAAGCTGCTGGACGACCCGGACGTAGACAGCATCATCGCGGTACATCTCTCTTCCAAGTTAAGTGGAACCTACAGCGGGGCATCCTCGGTAGTTGACCGCCTGGGGGCGGGCAGCAGCAAGAAGATTTCAATTATAGACAGCCTTACCGTCTACATGTGCGAAGGGCTGATGGTCATAAACGGGGCGCGCGCAGCCGAGCAGGGCAAGGGGCACGATGAGATCGTAACCATGCTTGAAGCCATGAAGTCCAGGACGCAGTTGCTGGTAGTAATAGATACGCTCGAATATCTACAGCGCGGAGGGCGCATCGGCGGGGCGCAAGCTCTGCTAGGAAGCCTACTCAACGTCAAGCCTATATTGCACATAAAGGATGGCCGCGTGGAACCCCTGGAGCGCGTGCGTACTCACCGCAAGGCAATGGAACGGGTAGTGGATATAGGCGCCGAAGTCACCCAGGGCAAACCGTGCCAGGTCAGCGTGGGTCACGCCCAGGCATACGAAGACGCGCGCACCCTCAGCCGCATGATCAACGAAAAGATGAACGTCGCCGAGGAATTCGGAAGCGAGTTAGGGCCGGTAATTTCAACGCATACGGGGCCAGGGGTATTGGGGTTCGTTTACTACCCAATGGAGCAATAGCTCTTATTGTTTCGCCGCCCCACCATCATGGCGCTCTATGTCTACAGCCATAGCCACGCACGCGGCTATGGCTGCTAGCAAGAATAAAGCAAACACTATATGGCTAATGTGAATTTCCATACTGCTCCTCCTTCCCATGGATTATAACAGATGCATCAATGGGGTGACTAACTGCTCCGGTCATAAGACCCCTAGCTACTCTTTACCTCACTAATTGGAATGACCCGTGTCGCAGGTCTGCCAACCGTAGCCCTTCTTGTCTACCCACCAGCCACAACCGATCTCCCTGGCAGAGGGGTCGGTGAGGATCGTGTAATGCCCAGAACTGTGCCACCAACCGCCGACCACACCTTTTGGGCTGTTATAGCCGCAGCCTACTACCTCTCCCATAGCTGAACCCGCATACCCCGCCTGGTCAATGCGGTCCCATGGCGAGCTACGGTTCGTACCGTTATGCTGGCATAAGCCCTTCGGCCCCACGTCATTCGAGTGGCGGCGTGAAGCGACCACCAGTGAGTTGTTCACTCGTAAAGCGCGCAGACCCATAGCGGCGCGGCGCTGGTTTATCAGGTTGATTGTCTGCTGCTCCTGGGAGGTCAGGCCGAAGGAACCCGAAATATGGCTCCGCAAATAAGCAGTTTCCACCCGACCGTAGAAAAGATTGCTCAACTTTGCTCCCTCCTCATCAGCATAGGCCAGGCTAATCGTCACTTTGCCAAAAGAGATTACATACGATGTAACGAATAGCGTCAGCAGGCTACTAATAAGCAGGCGTAGGGATGCGGAACAAGCAGAATGACGGCCCATAGAATAGTCTCTCCTGTATAAAGCGATATGCCGGAAGCGCGGAGCAGAAGCGCCCGCAACTAATAAGCCGCTACTATTAGGCGGCTCGGTCTAGTCTAACCGTATGTTTCGATCTTGTCAACACGGATATATTTTTGGGCAGGGTCTATTCAAGGTCGGAAGTGTTGAGGAAAAGGGACCCACTCACCTGTGTCATTCTGAACGGAGTGAAGAATCACTACGTGGTCGTAAGCGTTGGGGAAGAAGCCCTCTTGTCCCCTGACGCTGTGGTAAGGTTAGTGATTCTTCACTCCGTTCAGAATGACACAGGTGAGTGGGTCCCTTTTCCTCAACACTTCCGACCTTGAATAGACCCTGATTTTTGGGCTACCTTGGGACTTGTAGTACAATGGTAGCATTGCTGCTGATCGGATAAATCCATCGGCTGTACCCCCGATTACGCGGTGGCATATTGCGTGCTGTATAACCAGGCAAGGGAGTATTTCTCCCACGTAAAGCGCATCCAGGAGATACATATAGTGAATTCCACAACTAACAAGAGCGATGCTAAGACCGAATATTACGGCATGGACATTGA
>JBBQIC010000300.1:0-5159 GCA_038324555.1 Chloroflexia bacterium | reverse complement strand
ACCGATTTGCACGAATTGCGCTTGCGACTTAAGCGGGAGGGGTTGACCCCTGTTCACACTTCCGCACGCCGCACACATAAGAGGCCTTTGCCTTACTTCCTGATGCGTCACCGGACGTGGCGCGGACGCTCGGGGGTTGGGCATGTGCGCTCCCAGGCGGCTAATAGGAGATACGGCGGCGGTGGGGCGTTCGCGATTGCTGCACGGGTCTTCCTGATAGTGGCTATTCTACTCGGAGCGCTGGGGGGCGTTGGTTTCGGTGGCGCCGTAGCGGGTGGGCTGTGGTACATACAGAACAAGCTGCCTCCTGTAATTGACGATCCTGTAACCGGCCAAAAGGCGATTCACGGCATAGACGTGCAGACAACAAAAATCTACGATAGGAACGGCATACCGCTCTTCGACATTGTGGACGAGGATACCGGAAGGCGGCACTACGTCAAACTCGAAGACATTTCGCCCTTCGTCATAAGCGCAACGATAGCCGCCGAAGACGCCAGTTTCTTCTCCAATCCGGGTGTTGACCCTGTGAGTATTGCCCGCGCTTTCAAGATTAACCTGGGCGGCGAGGGGCAATCGGGCGCTTCGACCATTACGCAACAGTTGATGCGCGAGGTCAACTTGCCCAAAGATGAGCGATACGAGCAGAGCGTGTCGCGTAAAATCAGGGAGATGATCCAGGCGGTGCGCTTCACACGGGTGTATTCAAAACCTTACATCCTTGAATTGTACCTGAACGAGAACCCTTATGGGCACAGGGCTTATGGAGTAGATGCTGCGGCTCTCATCTATTTCGGCAAGTCTGCGAAAGACCTGACCTTGCCCGAATCGGCCTTGGTCGCGGGTCTGCCGCAGGCTCCTACAGACTATGACCCATTTGTGAACCCAGACCTGGCGAAGCGCCGACAGGCTAAGGTACTCGACTTGATGGTGAAGCAGAGCATGATAACCCAGGCCGAGGCCGAGAAAGCCAAGGCCGACGTGCTTATACTGCGCCCGTACAACCCAGTGCTGCGTGCTCAGCACTTCGTGTACTACGTCAAGAGCTATCTTGAACGGTTGTATGGGCCAGAGGCGAATACTGCCGGGTTGATAGTCACTACGACGCTTGATTTGCGGGTTCAAGGGGCGGCTGAGAAGGTGGCGCGGGACCGTATAGACGAGTTGAGACGCCAACACGCGACCAACGCCTCTATCGTGATAATGAAGCCAGGCACGGGCGAGATACTGGCGATGGTCGGCTCGGTAGACTACAACGATACGTCAATAGACGGACAGGTGAACGTGGCGACCCGTGAGCGCCAGCCGGGGTCGTCGTTCAAGCCGATTACATATGCGACCGCCTTCAAGAAGGGATGGACGCCAGGAACGGTGGTGCTTGATACGCTCACGGCGTTTCCCAACGCAGGGCAGAAACCGTATGCTCCGCATAACTACGATGGGCGCGACCACGGCTGGGTGACGGTGCGCGAGTCTCTCGGCAACTCGTACAACATACCGGCGGTCAAAGCGCTGCAATTCGCGGGCGTGCAGGACGTGATAGATACGGCGCACGATATGGGCATACACGGTCTCAATCGTGGGCTGGGGTGGTATGGGTTGTCCCTCACACTGGGTGGGGGCGAAGTGACTCTGCTCGATATGACAAACGCCTATTCTACGTTTGCGAATGGGGGTGTCGAAGTGGACGCTAATCCTATTTTGCGTATAGAAGACCCACAGGGGCGCATTATCGAGTGCAACGGAATATACAAATACAAAGATATTTCAGGAGGGCAAAAGTGCTCAGCGGTCCAACAGAAGCCGTTCGCGGACGGCAACGGACTGGTGCTTGACCCGCGCTTCGCTTATATGACCACTTCTATACTGTCGGACAACAAGGCACGCAGTTCGGCGTTTGGGGTCAATAATCCGCTACATATGAGCTTCCCGGCAGCCGCCAAGACGGGCACGACGGACGATAACCGCGATAGCTGGACGATGGGCTACACACCTAACCTGGCGATTGGGGTGTGGGTGGGGAACAGTAACAACGCGGAGATGTTGAAGGTGACGGGGGCGATTGGCGCGGCGGTGATTTGGCACAATATGATGGAGACGTTCTACGGCAATAAAGCCTTCGTCAACCTGGTGCGCGATAGCGATGGGAACGTGCAGACCGACTTCGAGCAGCCTGCTGGACTGATAAAGGACGGCGCTTGTTCGCAGAAGGGCGACATATACGACTTGTTCCTGGCAGACAAGCCGCCCACGGGCTGCACGACGTACAGGGATAAGAACCCGCAGTTGCATTCCGCGCCGTCCGACGCCAAGCCAACGCCCGCGATCAAAACTAGACCGACGCCACTGCCGGGGATATTGCCTCCGCTAAATCCCTGAGTAGGGAGTAGGGTGAGGGAATAGGGTGAGGGAGGTGTATAATTCTGTATATGAGAAGCGCGGCCGTCCCTGGTTTGCCAGAAGTCAATGCCGTGGAACGCCGGTGATAGAAGCAGAGGTGTGAGAGTATGGTGACAATTGATGTGAAGGACCTCGAGGAACACCCAGCCGAGGTTGTGCGCCAGGTGAAAAATGGAGAGACTGTGCGACTGGTGGAGGGAGGCAGAGATGTTGCCACCATCACCCCCGTGCAACGTCCCTATTCTGAGGAGGAAGGCAAAGCGTTCCTGGCTGAGTTGAAGCGCATGGCAGAGGAGATAGGCAAGCATTGGCCTGAGGGCGTAAGTGCAGTGGACGCTGTGCGCGATGTGCGCCGCGAGCTATGATGCATCCTACATTAGTAGTTGACGCCAGTGTTGTAGTTAGTCAGGCATCAAGCCACGAGAGTCGTCATAAAGAGAGCACCGACTGGCTGGACCTGTATTTGTCGGCTGATGGACTACTTATCGAGCCAGCACTTATACTGGTTGAGGTTGCGTCAGCAATTTCAAGGCAGACAGGCCAAACAATGCTTGCCCAGCATATAGTACAAACGCTGAACCAAAGCGCTACCTTTAGCATAGTGCCTTTGGATGCTGCCCTTCTCGATGAAGCAGTCCGTATGGCTTCTAACCTTGGATTACGGGCAGGTGACGCTATCTATGTGGCTCTTGCCCACCAGCTTGGCATACCTCTTGTAAGTTGGGACAAAGAGCAGCTACAGAGATCGAGCGGGCTGATTGAGACGTATACGCCCGACAATTATCCTTTCTGAACGTTCTCGGTGAAGCCTATTGCGATGCGCGAGCATACCGACTTGGTCAGGTTATGGCAGTCTACGTCCCAGGGCGATATGAGGCGCTTTATCTTTATTATGAAGCGTGTAAAAATCTGACAGAAGCATGATCTGGGAGTCAAAGAAAAGCAAGGGCCGAACCCAATTGGGTTCGGCCCTTGCTTTAGTTACTGGAGTCAGCGTGCCCAGGGCGTTACGGCCAGCCGAATATCGTGCCGCAGCCTGGGTATCGCTGGGTGGCGACTGCCTGGGGAGAGGTTAGCTGGTGAGTTTGCCGTGTTCTACAAGCCACTGCACGAAGAGCAGTTTGCGATGCTCGTCGGTGATGTCGCTGTATCGCCCGTTGGCAATCTCCGCTTTCACCTTGAACAGGCGGGCAGTCTCTTCAGCAGTGAACCCTTCCGGTCCTTCGATCTCTACTGGGCCTGTTTCGACCGGAACGGCTTTCTCGGCTTTGCGCTCTTTTCGTTTTTTGTCAACTAGTTCGCTCATGGCTCTTTTTCTCTTTCTGGTTTGGGGCAGATGTCTGGTCGGTGTATGGTAATGGTGTTTGTTTGCTCCCTACCACTTATTATACAAGAATCGTACCATATTAGCTCTTTTCTGCACATCAGTATTTGGTCCTAACTTTTGGCGTACCTTTGGAAGTATTGCGTGTCTAATAGTAGTATTGCGTGTCTAATTGCATTAGGGCGTCGCTTATCAGACGATGGACGATGGACGATGGACGATGCCTGCTCAATCGTCCATCGTCCATCGTCCATCGTCCATCGTCTGATAAGCGACTTTGACACAGCCCTGTGCCCCGCTCACAGTTACTCTGCGGCGCAAGCCTTTTATGCTATATTATATGCTAGTGAACGCTCTCCTTTCTGATCAAGCGAACAACCCTGCTCTCGTGCTGACAATAGACGTGGGTTCTTCTTCTTTGAGGACGAACTTGTTTGACGTTGAGGCTCGGCAGTTGTCGGGGTTTGAGACGCATTCCGCTTATGAAGTGCGTGTTACGCCGGATGGAGGCGTTGAGATTGACCCTGATGTTCTGCTTGAATGTCTTTTTTCTGCTATAGATGCTACCCTGGCGCGCGCGGGGGAACGGGCTGGCGAGATTACGGGGGTGGGGATGTGTTCGCTGGTGTCTAACGTGATGGGTATTGACGGTGCGGGCAAGCCTACTACGCCTATTTATACGTGGGCGGACACGCGCTGCGCCGCCGATGCCGCCGAATTGCGCTCCAAATTGGACGAAAAGGGGATACGAGAGCGGACCGGCAGCGCGGCCATCCATACCTCGTATCTGCCCGCTCGGCTGGTGTGGTTGAGGCGCACGGCGTCCGACGTTTATGCTCGCACGGCGAAGTGGATTACGCTCGGCGACTGGATGCAACTGCAATTGTTCGGACGCATGGGGCAGAGCTTTTCGGTGGCATCATGGAGTGGGCTGCTCAACCGCTACAGCTTGGGGTGGGATGAAGATTTGCTTGGACGGCTCAATGTCAACCCTGAGCAATTGCCTCCCCTGGTTGATTTGGACGAGGCAATGTCGGGTCTGCGGGAGCCTTACGCTACGCGATGGCCTGCGCTGCGTGAGGTTCGCTGGTATCCGTGCGTTGGGGACGGGGTGACGAGCAATGTGGGGAGCGGCTGCTTGACACCCGACAGCCTTGGTGTGCAGGTGGGTACAAGTGGGGCAATGCGCGCGGTTGTGCAGGGTACGCCTGAGAGGATACCGGAGGGATTGTGGTGCTATCGGGTGGACCGTAATACTTCGCTGCTTGGGGGTGCGCTGTCGGAGGGTGGGAACCTGTTCGCCTGGCTGCGCGATACACTTGCCTTCGGCGACGATGGACGATGGACTACGGACGATGTCAGCCGTCCATCGTCCGTAGTCCATCGTCCATCGTCCGCTACAACAGACACGTTAGACACACTGGAAAAAGAAGTC
>JBBQIC010000299.1:0-5168 GCA_038324555.1 Chloroflexia bacterium | reverse complement strand
TTCGTCTTCGTCAAGAGGGCGACCACAAGGGTCGCCCCTACAAGGCTATCTCCTTTACCCCTATTCTTCTGAAAATAGCAATATTGGGTGTAGGGGCACTGCTTGCCGCGCCCTGGTGGTGAATCGGGATGCTTTGGTGGTCAACCACCAGGGCGCGGCAAGCAGTGCCCCTACGGGTTGCCGTATTTTCATTGTCGGTGGTGGCCCAACGGGTCATGGGTTATTCTGAACTCTTACACCAATTTGTTCCTATGGGCAGGCCCATACGGTTGCGCTTGAACCTTATAGCAAAAAGGCTGAGGCGAAAATCGCCAATGCGCCCAGAATGCTTACCACGCTGAACTCTATCAGTACCTGGCGCGTCAGTTTGTGGTCAACATAGTGCCCGGCAAGGCCGTGTATCACGTAGAACACCAGCAGTAGGAACGCCCCTCCGACCAGCGTGCTCAACGCCGCCCAGTAATTCAGGCCCCAGGTCAACTCACCAGCGATAAAGCCCCCGGCAAGAGAGAGCAGCCCCGTCGTAGCGCGCCTGCCCTCTACAGGTGAGTTCATTGCCTGATGCCACGCGGCGTCCCTGGATAACAACTCGAAGAGGAGCAGCGCCGTGACAATCGCCACAGCCGTGGAGGAAAAGAGGGCGCGCACTTTCAGCCCGTAGATAACGCTGAAGAGCATAAAAGCGGTAAGGTGAGAGACGACAATGAGCACGGTCTGAGCCAGGGCAAAATACCTGTTGGTGGCGTCACGGGTATGGGCCTGCGCCCACAGGACGCCAGCGAACGCGAAGCCCGCAACCAGCACGATTGCCGCCTGCAAGACGCCGTTATCAAAAAGCTGTAAGAAGACGACAAAACCTAGAGCCAGCATCCCCGGTACTATTACATCAACCGAGGCCTTTAGCATCGGCAATCTGGGCACCGGCACGGGCATACTGGAAGGCTCGACCACTCTCCCCGCCCACAGCGCGCCCGCGACAGCAGTCACCACCAGCGCGAATGCCGTCAACCACAGCACTGCCGCCAGTTGCCCGTTGCTCGTGCTTGCGACCCCCTTGCCGAGAATCAACACGAGGGCCAACCCGACGACCAACAGGGCAGTAACTATCAGTATCCGCTCGATCTTGTACAGCCAGCTTGCGTTTCGAGCCATCACTTGCTGTATGGTCTCCCTGCTGATTACCCCGGCCCGCAATATGGCTGGTGGTATCTGGGTGCAGTCCACCACTGTAGATGGTATGCTGCCGGGCGTTGGTCCACCGTCAATCACTATATCCACATGTCCACCCAGGTATTGTGCGGCCTGCTGCGCGGTGGTCGCGTCCGGCTGGCCCGATAGGTTGGCGCTGGATGCCGCCAGCGCACCGCCACACGACGCAAGAAAAACCTGCAATTGAGCGTGATTGGGCACGCGCACAGCGATTGTATCCCCACCGCCAAGCGCGTCAGGGAGGTCCGGTTTGCGGGGCACCACAAGCGTCAGCCCGCCGGGCCAGAAGCGTTTGCCAAGTCTCTGTGCCGGTTCGGGAACGGTCCGCGCCACCTTGTTTACTTCGTCAATGCCTGCCAGCAGCAGAGGCAGCGCTTTGACGTGGTCTCGGCTCTTCGCCTCGTACAGTTTTTGTATGGCGCTGATGTTGTAAGGATCGCAGGCGACGCCGTAGACCGTATCGGTCGGGAAGGCTACCAGCCCGCCGTCCTTGATAACCGCTCTGGCGGCTTGCCAGGATTCTGCTGTCATGGGCAGGATTTGCATCGTGTTTAGGGTGAGGGAATAGGGTGGCCGTGCGCCCCTACACGACCACCCTATTCCCTCGACTATCAATGTTCGCGCGCCAGCAGGAAAGTAGCCCATGAAGAGAGCAGCTTGCGCTGTGGCGTGGCGGGAAGTTCTTCCAGGATGGTCAACGCCTGCTCAATAAGAGAATTTGCTGATTCTCTGACCTCGCTTACGGCTCCCGTCTCGCTCATTATATCCAGGACTTCGGCGATTTCTGCCGCCCCCGCCTGTGGGCTGCCCAGCGTAGACAATATGCGCTCCCTCTGGTGTTGGTTGGCTTTAGCCAGGGCGCGGTAGACAATCAACGTGCGCTTCCCCTCGCGGATGTCTGAGCCTATGGGTTTGCCCAGTTTGGCTTCATCGGCGGTCAGCCCAAGCAGGTCGTCGTGCAACTGGAATGCGGCGCCGCACAGCGACGCGAACCTTCCCAACTTTGCGGCGACTTCGTCCGATTGGTCGCTTCCCGCCAGGCCGATTTTCGCGCCGCACCACGCCGCGTACTCAAGGAGGGCGGCGGTCTTTTTTGTGAGCATGGACATCACGTCGCGCTCTGCCAGCGCATCGAAGGGCGTGAGCGCGTATTGCACGTCAAGCATCTCACCCTCAAGCAACTGTGGTGTGAGAGAGGTAGCCATGCGCTCGATCAACTCCAGGACCAGGCGTGGGTCTACCTCTCTGTTACGCAGGTCGCTAAGAAGGGCGTAGGCCCAACTCTGCTGCGAATCGCCTGCCAGGATTGCGACTGTGCGCCCGTAGTGCGCGGCTTCTTCACCTTTCAGGTCGTAAACCTCTTTCGCGTGCATGGCGTATTGGGCGTGTACCGTCGGTTTGCCTCGGCGGGTGTCGTCGCGGTCTATAATGTCGTCATGCACCAGCGTCCAGGTGTGGAAGACCTCAACGGCAGCAGCCGCAGGGAGAGCCTGGGCCTCATCCCCCCCCACGGCCCCACAGCAAAGCAGCAGCGCCAAGGGCCTCAGCGCCTTCCCGCGACGCTGCACATAGCTGTAGATAGCGTCGTGGATGTCGCTCGGTCTGAAAGCCGAAGCGCCCGCCCAGGCGTCCAGGTAGTCGTAAACCAGGAGCCTGCGCTGCTCAAGAGCGGCCATGAACTCGGCTCTCTCTTGTTCAGTGCTGGATGCCAACTGTGTTTGCATAGTTCCTCTCACAAATTCTCCTTCAGTTTGGCCGCAGTCGCCTTGTCCATGCCTTTTACAGCCATAAGGTCTTCGATGCTGGCCTCTCGGATGGCTTTTAGCGAACCCCCGAAGTGGAGCATGAGCGCCTTCTTGCGCTTAGGGCCGACCCCGGGCACCGAGTCAAGTTTGCTTCGCACCGCCCGCTTGGAGCCTAGCTTCTTATTATAAGAGTTGGAGAAGCGGTGGGCTTCGTCCCTGATGCGTTGCAACAGGAATAGGGCTTCGGACCTCTTCGGTAATATGACCGGCTCGGACCTGTCGGGCAGAAAGACCTCTTCTTCGCGCTTGGCTAGGCCGATCATCGGCACGTCTAGCAGCCCGATCTCTCGCATCACTTCTTGCGCCGCCGACAGCTGCCCCTTGCCTCCGTCTATCACCACCAGGTCGGGCAGCACGGCCCACCCACTCCAATCCGTCGTGCCGTTGGGGCTATGCTCGTCGGCTGTTTGCGCGTCTATGTCACCTCTGTTCCCCGGCTCGACGTTATCGTTGTTGCGCTCTTCCTGGATGCGAGCAATCGCTTCGTAATCGTCGCCCTGCGCGGGTTCGTCGCGCTCGCCCGCTCGCGCCCTGGCTAAAGCATCTGCCCGCCCCCTGGCAGCCCGCTCGGCAGAGGTACGCTTGAAACGCCGTGACAGCATCTCCTTCATCGAAGCGTAGTCGTCGTTGCCGGAGGTGCGTATCTGGAAGCGGCGATATTCCTTCTTCTTTGGCTTACCCTGCTCAAAGACCACCATCGCGCCCGCCGTGTCCGTGCCCTGTAGGTGGGCCACGTCGTAGCATTCCATGCGGAGGGGCCAGGCCGATAGCCCAAGCGCCTTCTGAAGCTCCGTAAGGGCAGCCGTGGCCTTCTGGTCATCGTTCAGCCAACTCAGACGCAACTGCTCCATCGTCTCGGTGGCGTTGCGCGCTGCCATATCCACAAGATCGCGCTTATCGCCCCTGCGTGGCACATTGATTGCCACTTTTGTGCCTCGCTTCTCGCGTAGCCAGCTTTCTATTACCTCGGCGTCGTTGATGCCGTGCTGTAAAAGTAAGTTGGCGGGCACGGTGGGCGCGTCTTGGTAGAACTGCTCGATAAAGCTGCTCATAATCTCGCTCGGCTCGGACTCCTCTGTTCCCGCAAGAACGTAATGCTCGCGGCCAAGCAGCTTGCCGCCGCGTATGAAGAACACCTGCACAACTGCCTCGCCGTCATTGCGGGCGAAGGCGATAACGTCCTGATCGGTGCTCGCGGTGCTGAACACCATCTGCTGCTCTGACACCTCTTTGAGGTCACGTATGCGGTCCCGGAACACGGCGGCCCGCTCGAACTCCAGGTTCTCGCTGGCGCCTTCCATCTGTTTGGTGAGCATCTTGACAACCGCGTCTTGCTTGCCGTCGAGAAAGAGCACCACCTGGCTGATAGCGTGGTCGTAGGCGGCTTTATCCGCCAGCGAGGCGCACGGCCCCAGGCACCTGTGGATGAAATACTCGGTGCAGGGTCGCTTGTCCTTGCCTGTGATCTCTTTATCGCAGGTGCGGAAGGGGAACACCCGGTCGAGCATCTCAATAGTTTTGTACACGATGCCCAGGCCCCTGTACGGGCCGAAATACCTGGCTCCGTCCTTCAGGACGCGCCGCGTGGGGATAACGCGCGGCCACTCGTCCTGCACGGTCACTTTGATGAAGGGGTACATCTTGTCGTCTTTGAGACGGATGTTGTACTGAGGCTGGTTCTTCTTGATAAGCTGGCTTTCGAGTATGAGGGCTTCGAGTTCGGTGGTGGTGAGGATATACTCGAAGTCATGCACGCGCTCGACCATGCGCCACACTTTGGGGTGTTGGCCCTTTAGAGAACGGAAATAGGTGGGCACACGGTTATCGAGGTACTTGGCCTTACCGATGTAGATAATCTGTTTGGCGCGGTCCCGCATGATATAGACGCCCGGCTCGTGGGGCAAGGCTCTAATACGCTCGTCGAACCCGGGAGCGCGTTCGGGTGGGAAGCTGCGAGAACTAGGGGGCATTTCTGGCTACCTGTGAAACTGTCATCTGCCAATTATTCTAACAGATATACATGCTTGCGTAAATGTGGTCAGGACACGTAAGAGTTCAGAATAACGCATGACCCGTTGGGCCACCAACCGGCAATGAAAATGCAGGCGTAGGGGCGTAGGGGCGTAGGGGCGTAGGGGCGTAGGGGCGTAGGGG
>JBBQIC010000298.1:0-5253 GCA_038324555.1 Chloroflexia bacterium | reverse complement strand
CCAGAGGACATTGACGCGCTCGTCCAGTTCGAGATAGACATAGCTCGCATCTCCTTCCCGGACGACCCGGTGACTGACCCGAACGTGCATCGCAAGAAGCTCCAAAAGGCGTTGGAGCGCGACCGCGAAGGTATGTTTGTGGCAGAGGACAGAGATACGAGCCAAGTAGAGGGTTGGCTATGGGTGGCGCTCAACAGCAACTTCCTCACAGGAGAAAAGTACGCTAACTTTCGCTCACTAGCTACAACCCTGGGTCCAAACAGCGCCCAAATAGCTGAACTACTTTTCGCTCGCGGCATAGAATATGCCCAACAAAACGGCGTAACCGAGCTAACCGGCAAAGTCCACGTAAGCAACGTGCCGATGCGTGTAATATACAAGAAGTTCGGCTTCAAGGTGGAGCATTTGACGATGAAACACAAGATGATGAGTGATGAGTGATGCGTGATTACTTTGTTCACGCATCACTCATCACTCATCACGAGTCAGAGAGATGATAAACAAACACGTACTATACGACGCCTGGGTTGAGGACCACATGGCCCTCGCTAAGGTCGAGCCTATTCGAGAGTTGATGTGCAGGGCTGCGGAGGCGGGCGGCGCTACGGTTGTGCATGAGTATTTTCACCAGTTCAACCCCTGGGGCGTGACGGGCTTCTTGTTGCTTGCCGAATCTCACATATCGGTGCATACGTGGGTAGACGAGGGTTTCGCGGCGTTCGATATTTTCACATGTGGGCCAATGAACACAGACAAAGTGCTCGAAGTCATACGCGATGGCCTCAAGCCCAAGCACGCCAGCGTGCGCCGTATCGTGCGTGGAGGCGATACCGGGCCTGCCTACTCCAACACCGCCCCCGGAGAAGACCCCTCTCACCCACGCAACCCGCCCGAATCCCTCTGAGTTTACGAGTATGAAGGTAAGAAAGCTGTATCACGCACACCAACATCATGTTTGCTAGTAACGAACCAACCAACCCTTGTCATTCTGAGCGAAGCGAAGAATCACTAACCATAGGATGCGGCTTGGGGAAGCACAGAAGGTTGAGCATTCCGGCCTGCGCGGACGCAGCAGTCGGGATAGAGATTCTTCGCTTTGCTCAGAATGACAAGGGTTGGCTGGTTCGTTTTACCCCTCGCCTGTGCCCTTTATGAGACAGACCCTAATAAAATGTGTGGTGTGGGACCTGGATAACACTCTCTGGCCGGGAATCGCCTCTGAAGGTGCTGTAGACAGCCTGCCCGAACCCAACGCTGACGTTATTGCGATAATGGTAGAACTGGAAGCCAGGGGCATCATCAACAGCGTAGCTAGCCGCAACGACCCTTCGATGGGCAAACTGCTGCTCAACCACCCCATGCTGGCTGGCAAAATCGTTGCGCCACAGGTCAGTTGGGAGCCGAAGAGCCAGGCGTTGCGCCGCATAGCCGAAAAGCTCAACATTGGCCTGGACGCACTCGCCTTCGTTGATGACAGCCCCTACGAGCGCGCCGAAGTCAGCTATATGCTGCCACAGGTACTCGTCCTGTCCCCCGACGAAGTGCGCTCCGCGATGAATGGCCCCGCCTTCCACCCCTCTCGTCTGACCACAGAGGGAAAGCAACGGGCCGAGATGTACAGGGCTGAGGAACAGAGGCGCGCCGCCGAGCAAACTTTCACGGGAAGTCGCACCGACTTCTTACTCTCATGTGACATGCGCCTTCAAATAACGCCCGCGACCCACGACGACCTGGGTCGCATAGCAGAACTTACAGAACGCACCCATCAACTAAACTCCACAGGCAGGCAATACACACCCGACGAATTGCGTGAGCGTATAGATAATGACCGTTGGCTGACACCAGTAGCCCGCCTCACCGACCGCTTTGGCGACTACGGCACGATAGGCGCGGCCCTGGTTGATAAGGATTGCGGATTGTCTTATTCCGCAATCCGCAATCCGCAATCCGCAATTGACGTGTGGTTGGCCGAACTTATCATGCTGTCGTGCCGCGTCGAGGGGAGGGGTATACCTGCTGCGCTGCTGCGCTGGATAATGGGTGAGGCGCAGAGCAAGGGTGTGGAGGCGCTACGGGCGGTTTATAAGGTCAACGAGCGCAACCTGCCTATGCGTCTGCTCTTTCGGCAGATGGGCTTTGAGGTGATGGGCGAGGGCCAGGAGGAGTTGGTGTTAGTGTCACGTGACCTCTCCGAGCCGTTGCCACCCTACCCTGAATGGCTCCGGTTAGACGAAGGACGACAGACAATTGTGGGGACGAATGAAACGTGAAACGTGAAGGCTTTGAGGTCGAAATAGGCGCTCGTGTTCGCTCTTTGTTGGCAACAGTGCTTGACCAGGACCCGCGTGCTGTGGCAGAACTTCCTTGTGACACTCCCCTCTTCGGCGCTGGCCTGTCTCTCGACTCTCTAACTGGCCTGGAACTGCTGACCGCCATCCGCGATGAGTTCGGAGTAGATATAGCATCCGAGGACTATAACCTGGACAGCTTACGCACTATCGGCACACTGGTAGATTACCTGCACGTAGGTCGAAAGGCAAAGGACGAATGACAGATGGCTTCCGGAGATCTCGTAGGGGAATGCCTGGCCCAGGCTGTTGAAGGACACCCGACCCACCGCGCAAGGTCAGTATCGCGGCGTTGTCGCTCATGATGCTACGTCGTGGCTATTGGCAACTTCTTGTCATGGCTGCCATGCCATTCTATCTGTTGTGTCAATCTCTTGGAGCCACTGATCTTTCTAACTATTTATTCGCCGTTATAATGCTACTAAGCGGCTTATCCATCTTGTCGCTGGCTGCGAGAGATTGTGTTCGATACTATAAAGCTGTGCGATTTGGCCGCTTGGCCGAAGCTGAAGTGTTGAGTGTAGTCGTTGACAGCAATGGATTTCCTCTCGCGCAATCGAGAAGCAATCAGGCTGATACTAATAGAAACGCTGGTATATGGCGGATTTATCTACAGGATGCGATAAGCGAGTCCGATTTGATCTTATTCGCCCTTGGGCCGCAGAGCTTGTTCTTGGTTCACATCTACGCTTATTGGTAGACCCCGTGGATACCAAGGTGCTATTTGCCATAGGACGCATCTAACGGATTAGGCCACAACGCCTCCTCACAGATCTCCGCATAAGCGCACGCCCTGCAACGACCCATCTGCTCGTGGTTGCGATGTACCTCGGCCTGCTCCCTGGCTTCTCGCATCTCCTCTAGCACATCTACAAGGAACGAGCGCGTCTCGTTGTTGTAATCAACCTTGAAGGAATCGTTCTTGTACCGCAACAGGCCGTATGGAGGGCGCTTGCCTTCAGTCTCCTCAAGCAACAGGCAATAGGCCAGCACCTGCAACAGGTGCGATTCTTGCGGCTCTGCATCGTCGCGCGTAGGCTTGACCTCTACGGGCACCAAACCCCGGCGCGTAGCCACCAGATAATCCGGCTTTCCCGCCAACCCATAACGAGCCGAATACAAGGACTGGGCAGGTATTTCAGAGGCCCCCGTGTCGGAGTAGATCACTTTGCCGCCAGGTAGCCCGTGCAACCTCCGCAGACGAGCCGCCCACGCGAGCGCGGCAGCAGCCAGCCCCAACAGCAAGAAGGCTCCGAGCAGGCTGGCGAATACATTGTAATACTGCGACATACGCAGATTATATCACTGGCAAGAACAATGAAAAACCACGAGATGGTTTTTCATTGTTCTTGTTGTGCTCAGGGTATCCCTCTCGCGTATGCTATAATATCACGCGCATAGGACGCTATAATATGAACCTCACTATCACAGAAGACAATCCGCACGCGGGTATCGAGCCTGCTTCAATTCCCCACCTCGCGTCGACCGGCCAGGTAAACAAGCAACCCCGCGACCCGTGGCTAGCCCTCGCGCCCATTATCCTGCTTGGCGGCATTTCTGCTGTCGCTTACTACCTGGGCTTTGTGCGTCCTTATCGGCTCGAAAGCTGGTACATATTACCGCTAAAGGATTTGGCTAAAATCAGCCAACACACAGGGCCTGCCGCCAATGACTGGGCGATCACCTGGATAGTCGCCTTTGCTTGCTACTTCCTGGCGTTTCGCCTTTGCCCGCCCGCCTCGGACGTATCGCGCACCTTCAGGCGCGTAGCCCTGGCTATCATCTGTGGTTGGGCCGCCTTCTCCAGCGTAAGCGTGCTCTTCATGTACCCGGTTGGGGCCGCCGACATCTTCGACCAGATATTCCGCGCCCGCCTGACCGCCCACTACAACCTCAACCCGTTTACAACCCTCCCGCTCAATATCCAGGGCGACCCCTTCCAAACCTACGTGGCTTGGAAAGGCGACCCTTCGCCCTATGGGCCGGTCTGGGAACTGCTGGCTGCGGGCACGAGCGCGCTCGGCGGCGACAGCCTCTGGCGTAACCTGGTACTTTTCAAGCTGCTCGTCCTGGTCGCTTACGGTATAAATATCGCCCTCACCTATGGCATCCTGCTCGTGGTCCGGCCTGACTGGGCGCTGAGGGGCACGCTCTTCTTCGCCTGGAACCCCCTGGTCATATTCGAGGTGGCGGGCAACGGCCACAACGACTCGATAGTAGTCACGTTCCTGCTGGCTGCTGTCTACGTGTTCGTGTTGGCGCGCCGCTACGCGGTCATCCCCATGCTCATGCTGGGCGCGCTCGCCAAGTTCGTGCCCGCTATCCTCATACCGGTGGCCGCCGCCGCCCTGTGGCGCGATAGAATGCGCACTCGTCGCACGGGCACTTGGACGATGGACGATGGACGATGGACGATGGACGACGGAACAGGCATCGTCCATCGTCCATCGTCCATCGTCCAAGCGCCCGTGCGACGCAAGTTGCTCTCGTCGTTCGACGCATTTTCGATATTGGCGATAAGCAGCGTGATCGCCCTGGGTCTGGCCGTCGTGCTGTACACGCCCTTCTGGAACGGTTCAGGCACGATAGGCCCTCTCGGCAGGCAGAACCTCTTTACGGCGTCCATACCCAAGGTGGTACTGGATGTGCTAATATACAACTTCCATATGCAAGGAGACACCCAGAAGGAGCTTGCCGCCACCATAGTGCGCAATGTCGCCCTCGCGTTGACGCTGGTCGTCAGCGTAGGCGCTAGCTTGAGTATCCTGTTCAGGGCGAATGCGCGTACCCCCGAAGAGCGTCAGTTTCTCGTGCGTCGCACCCTGAGCGCATTCTACGAGGTGCTTTTCTTCTACCTTGCGTTCGCCACACTCTGGTTCCAGCCCTGGTACTTGATGTGGCTTAT
>JBBQIC010000297.1:0-5276 GCA_038324555.1 Chloroflexia bacterium | reverse complement strand
GTGCGCTTTAGGCAGTTTTGGGGCGTGAGTAAGCGTGCTGATTTGGCTGAGAGCTTGAAGGTGCCGGATGTGAACGGCGAGTATGAGACTGTAAATCCAGATAAGAGTAACCGCTTTTCCTTCCGAATCTCCGGCGTTGCGACGCATTATTTGGCGTGGCCTAGGTTAGTTGATCTTTCATTTCAACACCCATTTGCCGGATTGTCAGAAGACCGACGTAAAACCTTAATTGGTACAGATAGGTCGGCAATCAAAGCAAGAATGCTGATGTACTTCAATCCTGGTGTGACATGGGAACAGCTAGCAGCACTAAAAACGTGCCTAACAACTGACGTCCCACGTTTCGATGCTAAACGAGCACGGCAAATATTACTACAAGCAGAAACTTACAACGATGACAGGTTGCTTCAATACGCCATGCGCCCTTTTGACACACAATGGTGCTATTATTCTCCAATTCGACCGTTATGGAGAGAACCAAGGCCCGAATATTGGGCCTCTTATGAGGTTGGAACAGCGAGCCTCGTTACTCGTTTCAAGGCAGCCAAATCCCTAGAGGGGCCACCTATCACTTTTGCGCGTCAACTTTGCGACTACCACATGATGCCACCTAATGCGTCGGTGTTTCCATTTCGCCTTCGTCCCAGCCCGAAAAGTAAAGTGACAACTGGACAAATGGGCCTATTCGGAGAGGGTGACACACCTACCGCCAATCTCTCCCCAATCGCACGCGCTTATCTATCCAATTTAGGCATTGGCAACCCCGACTCTGATGCCGAAACAGCAGGGCTGGTGTGGATGCACGCGCTGGCGATTGGCTACTCTCCCGCCTACCTGAGCGAAAACGCTGATGGAATACGCCAGGACTGGCCTCGCATCCCATTACCGGAGAGCGCGGAGGCGTTGAGCGCGTCAGCGGGGCTTGGCAAGCAAGTAGCGGTGCTGCTGGATACGGAAGCAGCGGTGGCAGGCGTTACCACAGGCACGATACGGCCTGAGTTGCGGGTTATCGCAACTATACAGCGCATAGGCGGTGGGCAGTTAGACCCGACGGCAGGCGACCTGGCGTTGACCGCAGGCTGGGGGCACGGCGGGCAGAACGGCGTGACAATGCCGGGCAAGGGTAGGAATGTTCGGAGAGAGTATAAGGCGGGCGAGCGGGCAGCCATTGAGGAGGGCGCTGTTGCACTGGCTCTATCCGATGAGGCAGCGTGGGGTCGCCTGGGCGCGACCACGTATGATATTTACCTCAACAACATAGCCTACTGGCAGAACGTGCCTGCGCGAGTGTGGGACTACACTATAGGAGGCTACCAGGTAATCAAGAAGTGGCTGTCGTACCGCGAGAAGGAATTGTTGGGTAGAGACATGACTCCCGACGAGGTACGTGAAGTAATGGATATGGCACGGCGTATCGCAGCGATTTTGCTGTTAGAGCCAGCATTGGACATGAATTACAGGGCGGTGAAGGAAACGTGCTATGAGTGGCCGAGCCTGGCTTAGAGGTCGGCACTGAGTTTGCCCTGAACAAAGGCACACAACTTGCTCATCCCATCCCTATCAAACCTCATCAGGAGGGCTTAACAACATGGACAACACATATGGCGAGTTCCAGGGGACCGAGCTTGATCCTCAGATGGACTTCGACTTTGATGACGAAGGGAACGACCTCGTGCCTATACTGGGGCTGGCGGCTGCGCTGGCGGCTGTGGTGGGCGCGGTGCTCGTGCTCATGGGGCGGCGCAGGGAGCCGTCGGCGACGGAGCGTGTGCAGGAGCTAGTCCAACAAGCGGGCAAGGGCGGTCAGAAGGGGATCAAAGCGGCGTCTAAGGCGGTCGAAGACGCCAAATTGGGCGACATGCTTGAGGAGGCGCTCGACAAGGCTCGACACTCGGCCCACGACAGCAACCTGGAAGACCTTCTAAAGCAGGCGCAAAAGAAGGCCAGGGAGATGCGCAAGCAGGCAGAGCATATGGCCGATGGTGTTGACATCGGGGACATAGCCCACAAGGGCGCGAAGGCGGCTGCGGGTCTCGATCTGGCAAGTCTGCTGGAAGACGCACTCGATAAGGTCAAAGAAGCGTCCAGCCGCGTTGACGTGTCCGACCTCGGAGATACCGCGCGGGACGTGCGCAAGCGGGCGGCTAAGGCGGTATCGAACGGGCACGCGCCTGATATTGACTTAGAAAAGGCGGGTCACCTGCTGGACAACCTGAGAGAGAGGCTTACCGAGGCAATCGAAGCGGTACGCGAGGACATTGCTCCCAAGGCGGTAGATACTTTGAGGGGCAGCGTCATTCCGGGCGCGCAAGAGGCGATGCAGAGCGTGGCTCATAGGGTGCGCGAAGACGTGATGCCAGCCGCCCAGGATGCTATGGAGAGATTGCGCGAAGACGTCATACCGTCGGCTCAGGAGCGCGCAGGACACCTGGCCGAAGACGAAGTTATGCCCCGCGCACGCAAGGCGGCGACCGCTGCGAAGAGCGGCACAGGTTCGCTCGGACAAGTGCTGCAAACCGTTGCGATGGCAATCCTGGACAAGATAGTTCAGGATATACTGCCCGAAGCGAAGAAGACCGGAGCTGGCGCTGTAAAAAGGACGCAGGAGGACTTTATCCCTGCGGCGGCGGGCACAGCGAGCGATGTCGCACACATGGTGCGTGATGACGTGTTGCCAAAGATGGGCGAGGCAGCAAGTCAGGCTCCCGGTATGCTCTCCGATGTGCTCCAGATGGCGCACGATAAAGTTGCCGAGGCTATGGATAAAGCCAGCCCTGCCGTAGCTGATGCGGCGATGGTCGGCAAGCAACGAGCAGGCGGTTTGGCGGAGTTCAGTAAGCACAGAGCAGGCGACGCGGCTTCGGGCATGAAGCACAATAAGCGTGCAGTCACAGGAGTCATGGGCGGCGCGATGAGCGCGACCAAACACGCCACGCGCGAGTTCACAGGCGTCCTGTTCTGGTTCAGTATGCTTGGCGCGCTGATCCTGCTGGTGTTCGTGCCAGAGCGTGAGAAACAGGAAGAAATCTGGAACAACGTTCGCATGTTCCTGGGCGAAGTGCGCGAGATGTGGCGCGACCTACAGGGTCCTGACTACGACACAGATGCCGAGGGCGAAACACCAGTTTAGCCGTCAGCTATCAGCTATCAGCTATCAGAAACAATAAGATGAGCCAATCGCTACCCGATTGGCTCATCTTATTGTTTCTTGTATAATCGAAAGGACACAATATAAAGTGGAGTAGTACGCATGTTTAATTGGTTGAAACGAAAAGAGCAACCACAAACGGAAGAGGAAATCCAGGAGCAACAGCAGAAGGTGGAGGAAGGGCTGACGCGCACCCGTCGCGGCTTCTTCAAGCAGATAACGTCACTCTTCGAGGTGGACGAGATAACCGAAGACATCTGGGAGGAACTAGAGACGCTCCTTATACAGGCAGATGTCGGAGTGGACACGACGGTAGCCGTACTCGAGCGGCTAAAGGAGCGCGTGCGCGTGGACCGATTGAAGAAGCCCGCAGACGTTTACGATGCGTTGCAGGACGAACTTGTCGCCGTGCTGACAAAGCCGGAACGAGACCTGCAAGCAAAGAACAAAGCGGCTGTGCCAGAGGCCGAGGTCGCCGATGGGCCATACGTGATACTTGTTGTGGGCGTGAACGGCGTGGGCAAGACCACTACAATCGCCAAACTCGCCAAGTTCTACCGAGACCAAGGCAAGAGCGTCATAATTGCGGCGGGTGATACGTTCAGGGCAGCAGCCATTGACCAGTTGCAGATTTGGGGTGAGCGCGTCGGTGCTCCCGTAATCCGCCACCAGCCGGGGGCCGACCCTGGCGCGGTGGTGTTCGATGCCGTCGAGTCCGCTCGCTCACGCAACGCCGACGTGCTGATAATAGACACAGCGGGCCGCCTGCACACCAAGACTAACCTGATGGAAGAGCTTCGCAAGATCAAGCGCATTATAGGCAAGCAACTACCCGGCGCGCCGCACGAGACGTTGATGGTGCTCGACGCCACAACAGGGCAGAACGGTTTGCAGCAGGCAGCAGTTTTCACCGAAGTGGCCGAAGTGACGGACGTGGCCGTAGCCAAGCTAGACGGGACGGCAAAGGGCGGCATCGTCTTCGCCATCGCCCGCGAGCTAAACCTGCCAATCCGCTACGTAGGCACGGGCGAGAAGATCGAAGACCTCGCAGAGTTCGACGCGCGGCAGTTCGTGCAGGCGCTGTTTGCTTGACGATGGACGATGGACGACGGACGATTGCTTCTGAATAGTCGTCCATCGTCAGGAACGTTGGACAAGTACCGTGCATATTCTCACCGCAAATCCGCCTTCTGCTGACGCCAGGTTGCGCTATGGGCCGGATCCTCTCAACTTTGGCGATTTGCGCCTCCCGACGGGCAACGGTCCGCACCCCATCGTAATAGTTATACATGGTGGCTTCTGGCGGGCAAAATACGACCTTGAGCATACAGGCCATTTGTGCGCTGCTTTGACAGATGACGGATACGCGACCTGGAACATAGAGTACAGGCGCATAGGCAACCCCGGTGGCGGCTGGCCGGGCACGTTCGAGGACGTAGCGATAGGCGCGAAGCATGTGCGTGAATTAGCCTCTGAATACGGCCTGGACCTCAGCCGCGTGATCACGTTGGGCCACTCGGCGGGTGGACACCTGGCGCTGTGGCTGGCTGGCTGCCACAAGATATCCGAAGGCGATCCACTTTACGTGGACGACCCCTTGCCGCTTGCTGGTGTGGTTTCGTTGGCGGGCGTATGCGACTTGCGACGGGGTTGGGAGCTTGACCTCAGCAAAGGGATCGTGGGAGACTTCCTCGGCGGCTCACCCGGCGAAGTGCCGGAGCGATATGGTGCGGCGTCGCCCGCCCAACTGCTGCCACTGGGAGTGCGGCAGGCGCTCGTGCATGGCACCGAAGATGATAACGTGCCCTATGAGATCAGCGAACATTATTACGAAAACGCCGTCGCAGCAGGAGACAAAGTAGAACTTGTCACCCTGGAAGGCGCGGGCCACTTCGAGGTTATAGACCCTGGGTCGAAGGAGTGGCCTTCGGTTGTGGGGGCGGTACGCTCGCTCCTCTAATCCCCTACAACTCCTGTCTTCTCAAGTGCATACTCGATAGCCTGCTCCATGCTCATGGCCCGCCCTTCTGCCCATGCCTTCTCAAACCCCTCTTCGCTCAGTTGGGCGCGGACGGAGGCTACTGCTCGCTCGTATACCATGCGGTCTTGTGGCTCCATGACAGCGCCC
>JBBQIC010000296.1:0-5277 GCA_038324555.1 Chloroflexia bacterium | reverse complement strand
GGCACCGGCGTGGGCGCCGGAGTTGCATCCTTGACACTGGTCGGCGTAGAGGTAACTTTGGGGTTGACTGTAGTAGCAGGCGTCACGGTGATCTCTTTACCGACGGTGGCGGTAGGCGTACCCGTTATCTGCCCTGTGACGGTCGTCGCGGTGACAGCAGGCGACTCCGTAGGCTGTGGAACGCCAACCTCAGCGGCGGGGAAGAAGCGCGCCACTTCGCGTCCATAAGGATCGTACAGGACAGCCAGGTTATATGCGGCTCCGTCCGTTGGCTGGTTGTTGGTAACGATTTCGTCCCACATAACGGTGGTCCTGAACATGTAGACGTCGGTGGCGGTACTTTGGCCGGGACCGGAATGTATCCGCAGGCTTGCGCCAGGGGCAAGGGTCGTGCCCTTGGGGAATGAGAAGCGGTCTACGTGGTCCCACTTGGGGCTGTCGAGCCGCCACCCAACGAGTGACACGGGGGTCTGCCCGCCGTTCGTGATGATCGCGTAGTTGCCGTTCAGGTCGGTAACGCTCTTGCGATAAGATATGCTGTCTATGCGGACAGCAAGCTTGGGCGGCAAATTATCTATGCCCAGGCCGTTCCCATAGCGCCACTGGTAGTAGTGTTGCCCTATGTTGCCCATCTGCACTTTGTAGCCAACCTGGAAGCGGGGCACATAAGTGAGCACTCGACGTTCATATGCCTGTATCAGCACGTCAGAGTATATACCTTCCACTTTTACGTAGGACCAATATGGCTCGGAGATCGGATAGCCGGTAACCGCGAAGGTGGGAAAGAAAAGAGGCCCGCTCACCAGTTTGCTGTCCTGGATGATTTTACCCTGCCCGTTTAGATAGTTCCAAAAAACGTCGGGTACGTTGTGGCCTGTGGCAGGCTCGAAATAGGCGGCAATTACTCCGTAATCCGGGTGGCTCTGCGGCCAGGCTTGCGTTCTTCCAAGCCTGTCAATAGCGGTACGCGCTGGCTGGCCGACAACCGAGGTAGCATGTCGCCCATTTGGAACGGAAGGTATGTTAGACACGCCGTTGAACGACTGGTAGGTGGGCGCGCTTGGGTCGTCGGCGTCGGACGCCAGGTTGATAGCAGCCGGGCCGCGATAGTTAAAGGTGTTCATGCCCGTCTGCTGGAGGCCGGAGATAAGTTCTTCGGCGAGCAGACCGTTGGTCACGTAGAATGGGTCGTTTTTGTCGGCATTGGGGTCGTTGATCTCCATGCGGCCCTTGTCGAAGTATTGCACCAGGTGGTTGTCGCCTGGTATGCCAGTGAAAGTTTCGGTAATGGCTATGCCGGGCGCTGGCCCCCAGACCCAACCGCGCACGGCGCTGCCCGCCGCGACCGGCCCGTCGGTGCGCTCCCATACTGCCTGAAACGCAGGGTTGGCAAACTGGGCCTGAGTCTGGGAAGAGGCCTTTGGTGATTGTAGGCTAACGGCGACAGCGAAAAGTAAGAATAACGCGGCAGCAAGGATAGCGAAATAGTAGAAGCGTGGCTTGTTCGGTAAAGCTATCGAGTTTTGAGGCATAAGGTGTGGTACTCCTGTGCGGTGTGGGACCTGTTCTAATCCATCGCACAAAGTCTAGCACACAGTGGGGATTGGGTGCAAGGAGTAGGGTGGGTGCGAAACGTCTCACACCCACCCAGGGACGCATAATTAGCAATTTGGAAGGAAAGACGGCTCAGATAGCTACTTGACATACGCACGAGCTTGGTATAATCTGTATCTTACACAAAAGGCCGTTCGCTCCTACACTGATGCTCGCCAGATGAAGTAATAGCGAGGGGAGTATAGTTTGCTTTTTCTAATATTGGTGAAGATTGTTTAGCCGCAGTTCCTATGGACTGGCGGCGGTCGCTATAGGCGCGAGCGGGCGCATTCACGCCTACAAGGAGGGCAAAGATGGACCAACAAGGTATGTCGCCTGGACAAAGAGAGGGCATGGCATCACAGGGAGGGGCGTCGGAGTTGAGCAGCCTGGAGCGCGGACTATTGGCGCTGCCCCTGGCCGCGGGAGCGGTCTTCGGCGTGTTGTCCTTTTTAGCGCCGGGATTCCTGGGAACTTTGGCGGGCTATCCGGCCAACGATCACTTTGTATACAGGTTGGCGGGCGCGGCAACACTGGGCTATCCTGTGGCGCTCGCCTTCATAATCAGGCAGGGCAGCTGGGTGGCTGCGCGTCTGGTGGTCGTCGGGGTGCTAGTCTTCAACCTGGCATCGCTCTTTGCGTGCGCTTACGAGTTCGCCAAAGGGCGCACGGTAGGTATGGTCTATCTGATTATGGTCGCATCGCTGCTGTTCGTGGCAATCACCGGCTGGATGCTGTACACGCACCAGGGCGCAGCAAAGTCAGAACCCAATATAGCGCGGTGGGTGATGTGGTTACTTATCATCGGCACGGCGGCGGCGACCATATTTGCGCTGCTCCCCCTTCTGGTGCCAGGCCAGGCCGCCAAATTCTTCGGCTATAGGGGCACCGATGTGTTCGTCTATCGCCAGGCGGGAGCCGCTTGCCTGGGCTACTCGCTGATGGGCATACTGGGGCTGATGTCGCGCAACTGGAACGAATTCCGGTGGGCCTCGGTGGCGGCGGTCGTGTTCAACGGCCTGAGCTTCCTCGCCAGCGCGTGGTCTCTCTTCAAGGGCATCAACAGTAACGCTAACGAGCCAGCGTTGCTGCCCATCCTGGTCGGCGTGGCGTCTCTCGGCGTGACCGTGGCAACGCTGATCGCTATTCAGCGTGACGGCAAGTAACAGTCACAAGAACCCACAAAGTAGGCCACGAACCACGAAGTGGCCTATTTTGGGTTTTTGTAATTAGCTCTCCCCCATCGTCCTCTTCAAATGGGGAGTGACATAGATTACGACAGCCCAGCCGTCGCGCGTCTCTATTCTCAGCAGGCCCATGTTTTGGAGGATCGTCAAGCAGTGCTCAACTGTTACTGGCGGCTGTTTCAACATGGTGGCTATGGCTTTACACTCTTTCAGGCCGTCGTTGACTACCTCGTAGGCCACGCGCTGGATCAGCTCCTGGTAGTTGAGTATATGCACGGTCGCGTAGGCTTCGAAGCAGTCGAAGGTCACTTCAAAATAGCGAATGTGGCCCTGGGCGAGGGTGAGCGGTGTGACGTAGTTGTGCTCAAAGAGCAGTTCGAGGGCTGCGAAGACCTGCTTATCGGTCAGATCGAGCGTGTGTGCCTGGTCGAGGATAGCGTGGCTGTCCACCATGTGCATGTTGTCTGTGTCAACGGCCTTTTCACAGCAAAGCTTGAGCACCAGCGACGCTGCTCCGTCAAGTTGCGCAGCCATAATAGTCTCCCTCAGCTATCAGCTATCAGCTAAGGACTGATAGCTGATAGCTATCGTCACCCATTATGGCAGTTTAGCAAGTATCTTCTCCACGTCCTGGGCCGAGAATGCCCGTATAGTTTGGGTCGTGAGGTTGCCCTGCATCGCCAGAGAAGCTGTAAATGCCATCGCCGTATACTCGTCGGGGAACTCAGCAATGGAAATCAGATCGTACTCGCCTTGGGTCCACAGGATAGTTATGAAGCGTCCACCCATCTTCTCTATGGCGACCTGGGCTGCCGCCGCGCGTTTGGTGGTGTCTTTGATGTTCTTGACCCCCTGCTCCGTCCACTTGAGAAGCACTACGTATGTCAACATTTCTGAACCTCCTTGTTTGAATGCCACCCAATCAGGTGGGCTATTGTGGATTGAGACATAGCCGCTCACTCAACTTGCTGGCGTCTCGATACGCGCCCGCTACCAAACGTCAGTATGTTGGCGCTATAATCATACACCCACTTTTCGGAATGTCAATATCTGACAATACGTTCTACTTCGGGGCCATCCGTCACTTCTGATAAACAACCGATACATCGTCCTTATACCCGATCTTCCAACCTGGCTCGTGGTCCAGCGCGTAGCCCAGCGGAGTGCCTTGCTGCAAAATCACAAGATTGACCCCATAGTGGTCCAGCGCCTCGCGCCACCGAGGAGCGACGTTCTGCACAGTCATGAAATCGTCGAAGACGCCCTCCCTGTACATATCGGCGCGGCCATCTATAAACACCCGTTGCTGCGGGTAGAGTCTGTATATCAGGTAGCCGCCCCAGGCGAAGTCGTTGTACATACGCACGGGTTGGGTCAGTTTGCTGATGTAATTAGCGCCGCCTACAGGGTATTGGAATGCGGTGTCGGTGCGCGGCTCGCCGCCGGTCTGTGACTGTGGCGCGTTCAATAGCAGATAAGCCATGAACAGCACGCCCAGGGGGGCCACGAACCAATTTACCCGGCCTTCGGTTGGATTGGGAGGCCTTTCATTGTTATCGGAGAGGGCAGGCCACGCACCCGCCAGCGCACCCGCCAGCAACGGCATCGCCGTTACGCCATAGAGCGGCACAAGGCGCACCGCTTGCAGGGCCAGCACGGTAAACGCGGTCAGCACGATGGCATATGTCACGTCCACGCGGCGATGTAGGCCTTGTCGCCAGGATTGCCGCTCCACAGCAGGCACGGGACGTGTGATGCCCACCAGGGCTAACAACACCAGGCTCAGGCCGAAGACCAGGCTGAGGGGGTCGTGGAAGTTAGGCGATTGCCATTCCTGCGTGTAACGCAGCAGAGGGTTGGACGTGCCGCTGAGGACGTAGGTAAGCGGGTAGGTCCACAGGTTCAAGAAGTAGGGGTTAAGCAGGGTTGCGAGGAAGCAGGCAGCAAGGGCGGCGAGGAGGGGTCGCACGGGGACGGGTCGTTCAGGGCGGTAGAGATAGTTGTTGGCTAACTCGCCCACGGCGAATGCTCCTATCAACGCTATTCCTATAAAGTAGCTGGCGTGCGTATTCACCCACAGCGCCGTCATCGGAGGCAGCAACCAGAGCAACCGGGCGCGCGATGTATCTTTTTTGTACATCAACAATATCAGGTAGAAAGCCCCCACGAAGACCGCGCCGAGCGCCTGCGGGCGCACTCCCCATGTGGGCGCACCGAAGACGAAATAGAGCATCAGCAGCACGAGCGCGGTGATGCGCCCCGCGCCTCTCAAACGCAGCAGCCGGTAGACAATCAATCCGCCCAACGCTTGCAGCAGTCCAAAGAAAAGGGACAGCGCCCAGTACCCGAAGACGCTCTTCAGCCCGTACATAGCCACTTCTGTCAACCATTCCTGCACAAACCAGGGACGGCCATTGGCTGTGAACGAGTATACATCCCGCGTGGGTATGCCCGATGTGATTATCAACTTGCCGTTTACCAGATGCCACCAGGCGTC
>JBBQIC010000295.1:0-5296 GCA_038324555.1 Chloroflexia bacterium | reverse complement strand
CCTTTCTCGCCCTCGAATTGTAGGCCAAGAGCCTGTTCCAACGCCCTGCGCACCGAGTCAAGCGCAGGCAGCTTACTATGCTCAATTCGCGCCTTGGCATCACGAGCGTAAGAGGCAAGGAACCAGGCCACATCCTTGGGGTCGGATAGCTGTGCCTTGCGTAACATCACACGTTTCAGATACTCGGTGAACCGCTCGCTATGCAGATCGGCAACCTTGTGGGGGTCATAAGCATTGAACCAGAAGACAGCCTCGGTAGGGGCTAACCTGTAGGTTTCCAGCTTGACGGGCTTTCCGTCGGCATCCTGCCCCACCAACACGAAATCGCGTAGGTTCGTCACCAGCACCTGCCCATATTTGCCCAGGTATCGGGCCACTTGGTGGCTCTCTACAATCTGTTCGACATTCTCGCCGGTGCCTTTCACTTCGATGGCTCCGCGCGAAGGCAACAGGCCTTGTAGAGGCTCGGCGTCGGCGGCCCTCTGGAATTGGTCCGGCGTAAACAGACCGCCGTCAGGAATGCCTGCGCCCCGGTTCTTGATATTGATAATGCAACGTACACTTGGCTTGAGTGTCTTGCCGACCTCGTTCAGTAGATTAGCCAGTGGTCCGTAGTAAGACGTTTCATTCGTCGCAGAGCCGGATGAGTGAATATAGCCTAATTCGCTTATGTAGCTCTCCAGAGCATCCATGCCTAACCCTCCACCCGCAACGACAACAACTTCGAAGTCCCATCCCCCCCCATCGACACCCCGTACAACACGTCCGCCGCCTCAATCGTCCCTCTATTATGCGTAATCACCACAAACTGCGTCTTATCCCCAAGCTCTTGCAGCGAGGTGCGGAAGCGGGTCACGTTTGTTTCATCAAGCGCCGCGTCAACCTCATCGAGCACACAGAAAGGCACGGGACGCACCTTCAACAAGGCGAACAGCAGCGCAGCCGAGGTCAGGGCGCGCTCACCGCCCGATAGTGCGGCGAGCGGCTGCATCCTCTTGCCGGGCGGCTGGGCCATCATCTCTATACCGGACGCGCCCACGTCTTGCGGATTCGTCAATTCGAGCCGCGCCGTGCCCCCACCGAACAGCGTCTTGAAGTAGTGCTGGAAGGCTTCGTTTACCTGGGCGAACGTGACCGCGAATTGGTCGCGCATCGTGCGGTCTAGCTCGCCTATCACCTTGCGCAGGGCCTCCGCAGCCGAGGTGAGGTCGGCAAGCTGGGTTTGGAGGTAGCTGTGCCGCTCCGCGAGGGCTTCGTGCTCCTCCATCGCTAACGGGTTCACCGGGCCGAGCCTGGATAATTTCGCCTTCAGTGCGTACACGCGGCGCTCTAGCTCCGTAGAGTTGGGTTGCTCGGTGCCTAGATGTCCGTTAGTGGTCCGTGGATCGGGGCTTGGAGATCGGGGATCGGAGGCTGTCTCCGGGGTGGAAGACCACGCCACTTCCCAGCGCAGCCAGGCGGGTTCGCTCCCAGTCCCACCCCCCAACCTCATGCTTTCGGAGGCAACAGCCGCAAGCTCCGGGTCTGCGTCCTGCCCGTTGCCCAATTCTTCGGTTATCTCAATGCGCAGGCTCTCCCGAACGCCCATGCAACGCTGTTTTTCCACCGCAGCGTGGCTGTGCTGCGTCTCACTCTCCAGCAGCGCCTCTTGCAGCCTGGACTGCTCGCTCTCTATCTGGCTGACTTCGCCCTCGCGCACCCTCACCTCGCGCTCCGACGGCCCCACTCTTTGCTCGATTTCCTCCAACTGCCCCGCGAGGGTCGTAACTTCGACAGTGTATCGCCCCCTCTGGTCCGCCAGCTTCTCTTCTTCTTGCGCGGCCAGCCGCAACCGCTCTAGCATCTCGGCCAGGCGCTTTTCGAGTAACAGCGTTTCCCTGCGCGATTCCTCCTGCTTCGACAGCAAGTTGCGCAGCCCTTCCGACATTACCGCCAGCCGCGTCTCCTCGGTCCCAGCGAGCCGGGCAATATCGGCGCGCTCTGTTCTACACGTTTCCATCTGGGACGCCAGCGCTGCAACCCGCCCGCGCACCGGGGCTAACTGAGCTTCCATCTCAACCCTTTGCGCGGATACGTCGCTTTCGAGCGAGACCAAAGTGTGCAGCGTCTTGCGAGTCTCGGCGAGGAGGCCTACGCGCCATGCTATCTCTTGTTGCAAGCGAGAGTGCGTTCCTTGCTGCTCTAGATAGGCCATCTGCGCGGCTACCTGCCTCTTGCGCGCCTGCTCAAGCTGTCCTGTCAGGCGGTTCACGGTGTTTTCCTGGTCGCGCACTACTGACGAGGCCGTTTCAAGCGCCCGGTCTGCGGTACGTATTTCCTCCACCGTCTTCTCATGAGCGTGCTGAAGCTCGCGCCGCTTGCGCTCCCTGCCTAACACCGTTCGCCCTTTTGCGCGGCTGTCGTCCGCCCGCGTATTGGAGCCACCCGTTACCGAGCCACCGGGCCGCACCACTTCACCTCCAAGTGTCGCCAGCGTCCAGGGAGCATTAGCGGGCAAATCCGCCACTATACGGCGCGCCGAAGGGAGGTCTTCAACTATCAGCAAGCGCCCAAGCAAGCTATCCGCAAGCGCAGATAAAGTAGGTTCATAGTCAACTAGCTCGTTAGCCAAACCCACAATGCCTGGTCCTTTTGGGGGTGTGGATACCCGCGAAGCCCGCAAAGTATCCAGCGGTAAAAAGGTAGCCCGGCCCGCCCCTGATTGCTTCAACATAGCAATCGCGCGTTCGGCGTCGGCCCACCGGGATACCACGACCTCTTGCAATCGTCCCCCCAGCGCCGCCTCTATCGCTACCTCGTACTGGGCGGGTACTTTCAGCAGTTCGGCGACCGTGCCGACATATCCCTCCAACTTTCCTTCCCTGGCTGCGGCAACGATGGTCCGCACGCCTCCATAAAGATGGGACTGTTGCTCACCGGCCAGCGTCGCTAACTGGGAAGCCAGCAAGTCGGCCTGCTTGCCAAGCTCGCGCCTTTTCTCCTCCAAGCTTGACCTCTCAGTGCGCGTAGCCCGTAGAGCCGTTTGTGCCTGGGTCAGTTCATGCTCGGCCCCGGCTATCGCCCTCTGCGCCATGGATACAGCGCCCTTGCGCTCGTCAAGGGCCGACTCCTCGGCTTCGATCTTCTGGCGAAGCGCGGAGAGCGCAGCTTCCCCCTCGGTAGCCGCGCTCTCCTGCTCGGCGCGTTGGCGCTGCCCTTCACGAAGGCGGCTATCGAGGTCCGCCAGCCGCCTGACAAGTCCTTCCGCCTGAGCCGACTCCTGCCTATGTTGTTCTTGAAGATCATTGATCGTCGCGTCAATGGCTGCCAGCTTGAGGGAGACGTCTCGCCCCTCGGTTTCAAGTGCGATTATCTCGGCCTGGCGCTGGTCCGCTTCGCTTTTCAGGCTTTCCGCCTGGGAACGAGCCTTTTCAAGCCCGACAACGATGGCAGCGTGCTCCCTGGTCAGCGACTGGCGTTGTTGGACCGTAGCCGACAGTCTCTCGGCCAGCACAGCCTGTGCCTGCGATTGTGCCGCGTGCCGCGCCTGAATCTGCGCCCTCTGCTCGTGCATCTCCGACACTGCGTCCACCAGTTGCCACACGTTTGCGCGGGCCTCCGCGAGTTGCGTGGAAATGGTTGCTACCTCTGCCCGTCGCGTCTCCACGGTCCCAGCGCACGCTGCCTCGGCTTGTTCAGCTTTACGCAATTCGCTAACGGCCTGCAACCAGCGCCCCGCGTACCACTTCTCCAGCAGTTCGTGAAGCTCGGTTTCCAGCTTGCCGTATTCCTGGGCCTGCCGCGCCTGCCGCTCCATGCGCCTTACCTGTGGCTCTAGCTCTGCCGCCAGGTCACTCAGACGTGTGACGTTCTCTTCGGTCCGGGTAAGCCGCTTCAAAGCGTCCTCGCGCTGTACGAAATAGCCGCGTATTGCCGCCGCTTCCTCGAATAGCTCCCGCCGCTCCTCCGGCCTCAACGACAACGCCGCGTCCACAAGTCCCTGGCCGACCACCGTATAGGCCTGTCCCAGCGTGGAGGCCACGTCTAGCACATCGCGCAGGCGCACCCGGCTCTTGTTGATGTAGTATTCGTTGTCGCCCGAACGGTATGCCCGGCGCGTGAGAGTTACTTCTGAGAAGTCGAGTGGCAGCAGGTGGTCGGAGTTGTCTAAGGTGATGCTGACTTCGGCCATGCCGAGGGGCGCACGCTTTGACGAGCCTGCGAAAATCAAGTCCTCGGTCTTCTTGGCGCGGAGGTTGGTGAATGATTGCTCACCTAGCGCCCAGCGGATGGCGTCGGCGATATTGCTCTTGCCCGATCCGTTCGGCCCGACAATAGCCGTCAGACCTTCCCCGAACTGCAATTCGGTCTTAGGGGCAAAGGTCTTAAAACCCTGAAGATGGAGGCGTTTGAGACGCATAAATCAAGATGCCATACGATATAACTGCTGCTTTTATCTCAGTAATAGTGCGCGGTAAATCCTATTGTACCACAGTTTTGACCTGGCGCATGAATAGTGGATAAGTCATATGTTATCATGGGTCAACTCGATGTGAGGTATTCTCGATAAGACAAACAAAATCACGCAGTGATTTTGTTTGTCTTATCCTAAAGTAGGAGCCAATATGAAAGAAAACGTCCTCATGACAAAGCTAAAGAGTGGACAGCCTGTGTTTGGCCTGCTGACGCCCATCTACGACCCGGCTATCGTAGAGATAATAGGCCACCTGGGTTTCGACTGCTATTTCCTCGACTGCGAGCACGGCGCGGGCGGGCCACTCCAGGCCGAGCACTTCGTCCGCGCCTGCGAAACAGTAGCTATAACGCCTCTGGCCCGCGTGAGAAGCGCCGATCACAAGTTGCTGCTGCAATTCATGGACACCGGCATAATGGGCGTGATGATGCCGGGCATAATGGACGCTGACGACGTAAAGCGTCTGGTAGAAGCCGTCAAGTACCCACCCCTGGGCAGGAGGGGTATCGCTCCCGTGCGCACCAACGATTACCTGCTCGGTCCCATGCCCCAGGCCGAATACGTGTCGTTTTCCAACGAGCAAACGCTCGTGCTGCCCCAGATAGAGACCATGGAGGCGGTCAACAATCTGGATAGCCTGGTGCGGCTCGAAGGCGTTGACGGTTTCATAGTCGGCCCGCGTGACCTCTCCATGTCCATGGGCTTTCCCGACGGCCCCGCTCACGAGGAAGTGCGCGCCCTGATGGACCACATATTCGCCGTCGTGCGTGGAGCAGGCATGGTGGTAGGCACGGTAGCCGGGACTGGCGAGGAGGCCAGAGACTTGCTCGACCGCGGCGCGAA
>JBBQIC010000294.1:0-5314 GCA_038324555.1 Chloroflexia bacterium | reverse complement strand
TCGGCTATGCCCCTGCTTCTGGCCCACCTGAGCAGAGCGTCGGCAAGGACGTTCCATTCAGCGCCTGTAGCCGAGAGCAGCGATATGGTCCAGTAAGGGTCTTCATCGTCGTGCGCTCCTCGTATAACGAGGGCCAGAGGTGGCGGAAGGGCAAGAGCAGCAACGTCCGTTCCTTCGGGAATAAGCAGTCCTCCGCGCTCTGCGTGACCAACCCACTCATCAGGCGACGTTGCGCCGAACGACCAGTTGCGGTTGATAAGGCTATCCGATGCTCGACAGGAGGCAGAGAGCCGCCACCACTCATACAGCTTGGAAGCTTCATCGGGAGTGGCTTCGCGCAATTGCCAGAGTTGGTCGTCGCCCTGCGCCACAGCCTCTGAAGCCAGCCACCGCCAGTGGCGCACGACGGCGCGAGCGGAGAAACCGTCGCGGTAGGCTTTGCGATGCATCGAGAGGTTGTCAATGTTCGTCAGGAGGCGCACCGTTTGCGCGCCCAGGCGTTTTGCTTCGCCTATCATATGAGTCTGCAATCTGGTGGCTAGTCCGCGCCCGCGAAAGTCGGGGTGGACGCGCAGACCCTCGAACCAGGCTTCCGTAGGCGAGAGGAAGGTGAGCTTGTCAATACCCGCAATCCGCCCTGAGGCGTCGTCTATGGCGGCCAGGAAACGCCCTGTGGGGTCGTTCACCCAGTCGCCGAAGACCCACTCTACGTAGTCGCCGCCCTCCCAGGTGTTGGCTGTGAGGGCAAGGATTTCTTCCTTGTCGGTGGGGTGGACAGCTCGGAAGGTGAAAGAGGACGATGGACGATGGACGATAGACGATGGATCGTCTCTTCCGTCGTCCATCGTCCATCGTCCATCGTCTCCTCCCTGCCCTACTCTCCCGACCATTGCGGTTGCCGCCTCTCCAGAAAAGCGGCTGTGCCTTCCTTGCGATCCCTGGTCTCTGCCACCTGGCCGAAGAGCGTGGCTTCGTGTTCCAGCGCGTCTTCCAGGGGCATGTCGTACCCTTCGTTGATAGCCATCTTTGCCAGGGCTACGGCGCGTGGGGCTTTGCTTGCCAGGGTCTTGGCGAGGGCTACGGCTTCTTCGAGAAGGGAGTCAGCAGGGACTATACGGTCCACGAGGCCGAGGCGATAGGCGTCTTCGGCTCCTATGCGCTCGCCCGTGAAGATGAGTCCCTTCGCCCTGTCCCGCCCTACCAGGCGTGAAAGGCGTTGCGTGCCGCCATAGCCGGGGATAACGCCCAGGTTGACTTCGGGCTGCCCGAGTTGGGCTGTATCGGCGGCAAGCCGAATGTCGCCGCACATGGCTAATTCGCAACCGCCGCCCAGCGCATAGCCGTTGATAGCCATGATAACGGGTATGGTCATCCGTTCCAGCTTGGAACAGACCCTCTGGCCGAAACGCGCAAACTCGATGGCTGCTTGCGGGCCTTCGAGCGAGGCGATCTCGCCGATGTCCGCACCCGCGACGAACGCTTTGGTTCCAGCGCCGGTAATGACGAGCACACGCACAGCGTCGTTGGCGGCAAGTTCGTCCAGCGCGTCGTCCAACTCCTCCAGGAGCGCGCGGTTGAGCGCGTTCAACTTGTCGGCGCGGTTGATGGTTATCAGCGCCAGGTGGTTCTGCGGGTCCAGGTCTACCAGGATGTTTTCGTACTGTTTCACGTTTCCTCCTGAATGCGGGGCTAGGGCTGTGTCAAAGTCGCTTATCCGACGATGGACGATAGACGATAGACGATTGAGCAGTCATCGTCCATCGTCCATCGTCAAGGGGCACGCTCCACCGACTTTGACACAGCCCTAATGCGGGGCTTTATTAGCTTGCTCATTGCGGGAACCGCCGGACGTATCCTGCGAACTTCCTCATTATCAACGGCATCGGGGTCGCTAGAGTGGGCAGACAAGGCGAGCGATCCCTGCTCGGCCAGGGGCAGCCACACTCTGAAGGTCGTGCCTTCGCCCACCTGGCTGAATATCTCCACGCGACCGTTGTGGGCGTCCGCTATGGCTTTGACTATAGACAGGCCCAGGCCCGCGCCGTCTCGCGCAGTCTTGCGAGCGTCCTGGCTGCGGAAGAAGCGGTCGAAGAGCAACGGCATATCCTCCTCACTCACACCGGGGCCGGTGTCGCCGACCTCGACCCTGGCCCAACCCTCGTCCGCCCACAACCCAAGCGTGACCACTCCATGCTCAGGAGTATACTTGACGGCGTTGTCCAACAGATTGAGGAGGAGGTGTTGCAGTTGGTCGCGGTCGCCCGACGTGGAAGCTATGTCCTCGTGTACGAGCACAATCTTTTGTTCTTTGAGCGCGGCCATAGATCGTGCCAGGGCGAATACGTCGAGTAACAGGCTATCGAGTTCGACGGGGCGCAGGACGGGTTTGAGATCGTATCCAGCCTGCATCTGCGCCATGTATAGCAGGTCGTTCACCATCCGATTGAGCCTGGAAATCTCGCCTTCGGTGATATTGATCAGTTCGGTGCGCTCGGCGGGGTCGGCGGTTTTCCTCATTAGGTGGAGGTTGCCCCTTATGACCGTGATCGGCGTGCGTAGTTCGTGGGAAGAGTCGGCCACGAAGCGGCGTTGTGCGGCGAAGGCTTTCTCAAGGCGGTCCAGCATTTGATTGAAAGTCCTGGCAAGGTTGCCAACTTCATCGTTCGTGCCAGGTTCGTGGATACGCTGTGATAGGTCCTGGGAGGTCTCAATTTGATGGGCTTGCTCCGTCACCTTATTGACGACGCGAAGCGCGCGCCCCGCAACCAGATACGACCCGCCAGCCACCACGAGCACTATTATTATCGCCCCTGTAAGGTAATATTTCCTCAGTTCGTTGGCGAACTGATCGAGCAGGTCTAGCCGAGTCGCCGCCTGTAGCACGCCCTCAACTTCGGGGGACCCGGTGATAGGACTCATCTGGTAAATGGGGGTCATGCGTACTCTGACTCGTGAGCCATTTGGCAGAGTTATGGTGCCAAAGACCCCATCGGAGCTTGTCAGCGCCTCCTGGAACAGGCTTTCGCTAACCGGGATATACTGGTCGCCCTTATAAGGCTTGCCATTCTTGTCCAGCGTCGTCAGGTAAACCGGCCCGAACTGGTCCTTGTCGGTAACGGGAAGGTCCATGTTCTTGGCTCTAAGCATGATCATTGTGTCAACCCTGGAAAGGTTGCGCATGTTCTCATCTATGCTTGCGTACAGAGGCGCATAGAGAATATCGCTCAGGCTCTTTACCGTGAAGTAAGCGGTGGCGCCAACGATGAGGAAGGCTATGCCGACAACCAGGGTGGACCAGAGCGTCAATCGCCAACGCAAGGAGATGGCTGCAAAGGGATTACGTAGGTGCATTTTCTTTTCTACCCATCCGATGGGCTTCCAGGGGCTTCGTCGCGTAGGACATAACCGACGCCGCGCACCGTCTGGATGTAATGTGGCGAACCGGCGGCTTCGAGTTTGGAGCGAAGATACCTGATGTAGACTTCGAGGATATTGCTCTCGCCACTGAAATCGTAGCCCCAAATGCGGTCATAGAAGGTCTCGCGTGTGAGCACCTGGCGGGGGTGGCGAATCATCAGTTCGAGCATATCGAACTCTTTGCTCGAGAGGTCAACGAGTCTGTCGCCCACCCAGACCTGGTGGGCAGAAGGGTCGAGGGTGAGCGTGCCGAATTTGAGCGCCGCGGTCTGGGGCTGCCGCCTCCTGAGGAGGGCGCGCACCCTTGCCAGCAGTTCTTCCGGCTCGAAAGGCTTGACTAGGTAATCGTCAGCGCCGCTGTCGAGGCCGTCAATTTTATCTTCGAGGGTGCCCTTGGCGGTGAGCATGAGGATGGGCATGTCGTCAGCGGTACGCAGCCTGCGGCACACTTCGAGGCCGCTCATGCCGGGCAGCATCAAATCGAGCACCACGAGGTCGGGCGGGTTGTCCGCCACCTGCGTGAAAGCCTCTTTGGAGTCGGCTGCCAGGTCAACCTGGTAGCCCTCATATGAAAGTTGCCGCCTCAGAACGTCCCTGATGCGGCTATCGTCGTCAACAACCAGAATACGCATTAAATAGACCTGCTTGAGAACATAAATACGCTTATATGCTTACATATGAATTATAGCATAAAGGGTGAGGGAGTAGGGTGAGGGAGTAGGGTGAGGGAGTAGAGCGCGGATGCAGAATTTGTTGTATAATACATCGGAGCCACTTTGTGAAAGGAGTAACAAAGCCATGAAAATTGACAGCAATAACGAGGCAGCGATTGGAAATATTACGGAGCATTTGCGACAACACGACACAATGATCCTTGCTACCGCCGAACATGGGCAACCGTGGACGGCGGGAGTGTTCTTCGCGCACGAGGTCACGGCGGACGGTAAGCTCGTGCTCTATGCGACTATGCTGCAAGGCTCTCGAAAAGTGGAGACCTTGCAAAAGAACCCCAAGGTGGGTTTTTATGTCGGCCCGCGCGAGCCATCGAAATGGTTGCAAGGTTCGGGGCGGGCTGTGGTGGCCCGCAGTGCGGAGCTTATCGAGAGAGGCACCGCTATCGTGCGCGAACAGGCTCCTGGAGCGGGTGTGTTCATTGACGCTGTGCCTGTTCATGTTGTGCGTATTTTCGTTGACCAGGCGCAGATGGTGGACCTGGCGGGGCAGTACAAGGCAGAAGTGACATACGGAGACTTACCGAAACCGGACGAGAGCCGCAAAGAGAAAGTACGGCGCACCTTCAAGCGCCTGAACGAGGCCACGAGGGCGAGCGCGCTACCGGTTATGGCTATGCCTATAGCCCTTGGCGCCGCGTTAGCGTGGCGGGACGGCAATCGCTTCCGCCCGGTGGCATTTGGCTTGACTGCTATCGGAGCAGGGGCGGCGCACCTCGCGGCTAACGTCACCAACGATTACTTCGACTACCAGCAGGGCACGGACGAGCGCGCTTCCGTCGAGCCGGGGGCCGTAGACACGAGCGGCGGGATGCTGACGCGGGGCACTATGAGCCAGGGCGAGGTCAAGCGCCTTATGTGGGGCCTGTGGGGGACCGCGCTGGCGTCCGGGGCGGCGCTGGCGGCGCTATCGGCTCCGGCGGCGCTGGCCCTTGGGGCAGCAGGGTTCGCGCTAGGCTATTTCTATGTGGCTCCGCCCGTCAAGTTGGGATATATAGGACGTGGATTAGGCGAGGCCGACGTCCTGCTGTCGTTTGGCATCTTACCAGTGTTGGGCAGCTACTATGCACAGAGCCGGAAGCTATCATGGAAGCCGGTTGTTGGCGCATTGCCGCTTGGCCTGCTGACGACCGATGTGCTTTTCAATCACCACTTTCTGCACTCGC
>JBBQIC010000293.1:0-5333 GCA_038324555.1 Chloroflexia bacterium | reverse complement strand
CAGGCGTTTTTACGCTCACAGAATACCTCAGCAGCGCCAGGCGCACGCGCCACTTCCCATACATAGTGGTATTGCTCGACAACTTTACGACGTTCCGCGAGACCTTCCTTGGCGACAACGCCGTGCTGCATATGGACCAGGCAGGCAAGCTGTTGAGCGATCTGACCGCGCTAGTCCGCGAAGGGCAGGCCGTCGGCATCCACCTGGTTATGACAGTCGATTCCTGGAACGTGATCTCCCGCTACCCGGCGCTCCTGAACGCCATTGGATTGCGTCTGGCGCTTCGACAGTCCGACGAGGTAGATTATACTTATATAGGGATGAAAGGGCGCGAAGGAATGGTCGTGCCGCCGGGACGGGGTTTCATGGGTGGGGCGAGCGTTCTGGAGTTCCAGGTGGCGATCCCGGCTTCCCCTCGCGCTATGCCAGAGGAGCAGGAGCATAGCGATGTAGAGAGCCGTCGGGCAGCCTCACTTGCCTGGCTCAAGGCCAAATTCACAGGGCAGGCCACCGGCCCCAGGCCAGAGTTCGATCAGCCCCAGGTGCCGGTAGAGTGGTTGAGCAGCGAAGAGCAGACGGCGTCCCTCTCCGAGCTTTGCTGCCAACTCAAAGCATCGTGGCCCCATGAGCCAGTGTCCACAGTGCGTAGCCTGCCCGATATAGTCCCTTTGCAGGGGTTACTTGCTCTATCTTCTGACGCTGATAGCGGCCAACACGGGCTGCATTGCGTAGCGCCAATAGGTCTCGATGACCGGGACCTGCTTCCGTTTATGATGGCAGTAGGTTCGGACAGCCCGACGTTCCTGGTCGCAGGCCCGGCCCGTTCCGGCAAGTCCACTCTCCTATTGAGCATCATATTGAGCCTGGCGAGCCGCTATCCACCCAACAGAGTGCGCTTCGCGGTTGCGGGGCTACGGCGGAGTCCGGTGTGGGACATCGCTGGTTTGCCGCATCTGTTTGGCAACGTAGCAAAGACTGCCACCGAGTTGGAGGGACTTCTCGAACGCTTAGTCGTCGAATTGGATGGCCGCCAGGGGGAGGGGGGATGGCCTCCGGCGACGATGGACGATGGACGGCAGACGACAGACGATGGTTCTATGGATGACAGACGACAGACGACAGACGATAGCAATTCCATCGTCCATCGTCCATCGTCCATCGTCAGGAGCGAAGCGACCATTGTGTTGGTGATTGACGACCTTGAGGAGTTGCTGATAAGCGGCTCGAACGCGCTGCAAATGCTATTTGAGATAGGGAGGCGAGGCCGTACCCTGGGGCTTAACATAGTCGCGGCTGGGCTGACCCAGGAGCTATCGCGCAGTTACGACCAATCCATTGAATACCTGCGCCGGGGCCAGACAGGGTTCCTCCTGTGCCCCAACTTCCGTGAGGACGGCGACCTCCTCAACGTGCGCCTCCCCATAATGAGCCACAGGGCGTTCCCAGCAGGCCGTGGCTTCTTCGTGCATCGAGGCTGGACGCTCACGCACGCCGCCACGCCCCTACGAGAAGGGCTGGACATAGAGCAGTCGGTCAAGGCCTGGGTGGGGCAGATTGCCAAAGGCTGACGCCTGGCTTTTCCTTTGCTATACAACTTTCGCTTCATCATAAATATTACTTTTCCACTCAATAATTGGCCCCGAAGGGGCCAATTATTGAGTGGAAAAGTAATATCTCAGAGCAAAAGCCTTGTGCTATATAATAACAAAATCAGCCGCTAAGCGGCTGATTTTGTTCCTGGGGAGGGAGAGAGGAATTAGATATTGGGGTTGGTTTATCTGTGAGAGGATCAGGCGTTAGAAAGGCCTGTTGACGCGCCTTGCAGGTTCCACCTGGCTGGCGCAGTGCTTGCCCCATGAGCTCAGGTCTTGTTGCAGATTGCTGAGGACCTGCTTGTCCTTCTGCCATAGAGCCTTGAAGCTCTCGGCGGCACTGCTGCGCCAATCGGTGCCGTTGACCGCGCCATTGACCTGGCTGCTGATGTTCTGCATTCTTTCTTCCTGACGTTTAGCGTCCCTGCTGAGTTTCTCCAGTTCGCTTGCGCTGATCTTGATTGTTCCTGGCATTTGTTGCCTCCTTGTAAAGATTGATATAGATAGACTTTAGGCCAGATTTTGGTAGTCGTAAGTGCGACTATTAGGCTCTCCCTCTTCGTGTAAGCTCTCTTCCCACAAGCTCTGACGCTTTACGGGCTTCGGCTGCGCGGGCTGCGCGATATGCGTCCACTTCCGACGCGCCCCTATCGAATTCGCCTGCTGCTGCGCGCAACCAATCTGCTGCCCTGCGGGTACGCTGCATCTCGCCGTCCAGGACCTGGCCGAGCGAGTCGGCGGCAGCGCCCGTCCAGCTGCTAGCAATTGTTGTTGCTACCTGGGAACGCAGCGTGGAAACCGCGCTATCCAGACGGCCCGCCTGCTCACGGCACTTCTGAGCCAGTTGGCGGAGATGTTGAGGATCGGCTGTGGGGCGCATGTGACTACCTAGACCCGCCGATATGTACCGGGCTACGCTGCGTTTCCTCAATGATCTGGGCGCGCTGGTTTAGTTCCTTGCTTAACGAGGTGAAGTTCTGATTGAAGCGGTTCAACACAGTCATGTATTCACTCATGCTGTTTTTGAACGAAGAAGCAGCTTCACTCTGCCAGTAGAGGTTAGAATTCTGCTGGCTCAGGAAGCTGGCTACTTCCTGGCAGTCTGCTGCCCTCTGCTGGTACGTGGTTGCTAAACTCCGCAAACCTGCCACTGTCATTTCTTGTAGATCGCCTGCCATTTTTGAACTCCTTTCGTAATGTTGGTTATGCGGCTGTTTCGCTCGCATAATCTAATGTTGCCTGTGGCGGCTTCTGATTATGATGACCGCCTGTTCGACTCTGGGTCGGTGTTGGCGAGGCTCCGTTGTCCTTGATGTCCAGGAGAGGGAGCAACCAATCCGTTCCCTTGCTACTGACCACATTCTATCGGCAAAGGGCTGTCAATGTCATTACTATTCACCGTCAATGGTATTGACAGTTTTGGAGCAATTTAGACAGCCCGACGGGGCAAGCGGCCAAAACATGGGCAACCAAAGAGTCAATACCATTGACTCTTTGGAGTTGGAGAGATCATTCGTGAGTTTGGGTCCAACCACTTTCAACCGCCTGGGATGTACGTATCTTGATCGCCTACAATTACGAAATTGCCCGCAAACTGTCAATGGTATTGACGGTGAATAGTAGTGACATTGACAGTCTTCTCCCTATAAAATGCACGACAATAAGGGTATGGATTAGCAGCAATTAGCAATCTAGTTAAAAGGAGCCAAAAGATGCCTACAGACGGTTTTGCGGTCAATCCGGAAAATAGCCTACCACGATTGGTAGGCTCAATCCAAAATTACATGCGCCACATTGAAGATGTAGCCGCCGAGATACATCATGTGCGGGCGCAGATAAACGTTGGCCCTTGGACAGGCATCGGCTATGTGGAAGCAGGGGCAGCAGAGGATGCCGCCGCGGCGGAGGATGAGCTGAATCGCATCGTTAGTAGATTAGTTGGAATCGAACACGACCTGATAGACCGCCTGGCATTGATCTTCCATTTGGCTGATAACCCCCCAGGAACCCTTTATTGGGTGACGGACGACGGACACCTTTTCAAAGAATATGCGAACGGACGCGTTTTCTTGGAAAAAAACAGTTGTGAATGGATAGAAGATACCGGGCCGTTCTTGCGTGCGGCACCAGGAGACCCTAATTATCGGGGTCCAAAGTCAACCTCACAATTGTGCGGATGGACTGTTTTTCCTCTGGTTCTCCCCATTATATGCCAGATCCCAGCAGGTGAGAAACCGCCTAATGTACCCGATCCACCGGATCACATCGAACCATAGCCTATTGAAGTGCCCTGATATCTGGGTTATTAGGTCCAGCTAGCATGGGGTCAACATTAGTCAGAATAACATTGGTTGGAGTAAGGAAGATGTCTACAGATAACCTCACATTCAATCCAGATAGTCTACCAAGGATGGCAGGCGCAGTCAAAGCTTACATCCCCCGAATCGAAGAGGTTGCAGCCGCAACAGATTTCCTGCGGACGCACATAGACTCTGCCGGTTGGGAAGGCATCGCCAGCGCAGCGACCGAACATGTCACCAGGGCAAGAAACGAACTGGTCCTTGTCGCCGAGAAATTGCTTTGGGTCAGGTACGATCTTGATGAGCGCCTTTGGCTAGCTAACAACCTGGCAAACCCTGCTAGTGTACAACCGGTATCCGTGCAGACTCCCATCCCAGCTCCGGTACCTACCCCGAACGGGCACCCAGCGTTCTTCAATTTTGCTGATTTCTTTGGTCACCTTGCTAAGGATCTACGTGAGGTGACGGGTCAATTCGACCTTATACCTGGGCCTCCTACGGGGGCGCCAGAAGTCAAAGAAGTATGCGAGTCGGTAGAACCAGTTGGTCCAGAGGCTGTAGTCGCTTGCAAAGTTGGGGCTGGCGGAGCCACTGTTTATAACGTGGTCTACGACACTTCCACGAACTCAGGGGATCGCAACTTGCGGCCAATTGTAGAAACTATTGGAGAAACTTTTGACTGGGTGGCTTCAGAGCCATTAGAGGAGCAATCAGCACAGCTAAAGGAACGTTAGAAACAACACCCAATATGAGAATTCAGATGGATACCCATCATTGGAATAAATTCATGACCACACCAAGTGCCCGCTACACCCTACAAGCCCAACTGCGCCGCACCAACCTGGCGGCGGTCTATAGCGGCACCGACACCCTCACCGGGCAGCCGGTTTACCTGGCGTTGCTGACCAACACGGCTGCTTCTTACAAGCCGGTGCTGTCGGCTCTGCGCGCAGAGCTTCCTTTGCTGCAAAACGCCGACCCTACCCTGCTCACGGCCCTCGACTACAACCTGGATACCCAACCCTGCTACGTCATGGCCGAACCGTTGGTCGGGTACAGCTTGCGCCAACTCATCATCCGCGAGGGCAAGGGCCTCCCACCCGCCGAGGCGCTGGCATACTGTAGCGAGGCGGCCCGTTGCGTCGAAGCCCTTCACGGGCGGGGCATGGCGCACGGCTCCATCCACATAGATAACTTCGTCGTCCGCGACGGCAGCATGGTCCTGCTCACCCACATGGCGTCCGAAATCTTCGGGACAGACCTCTTCGTTGCCGGAGCCGATGGTGTTCAGGATCTCCAGGACAGGCTAGACTACGCCCCCCCCGAACAGGGAGCGCGGTCCGCCCCAGGAACGACCGTCGCATGCGATATATATAGCCTGGGCATACTGCTCTATCACCTGCTGGCGGGCGTCACGCCTGGGGCGGCTCCCGGCGCGCAG
>JBBQIC010000292.1:0-5348 GCA_038324555.1 Chloroflexia bacterium | reverse complement strand
CGTTTGCCCAAGCCCAACCTCCACGCCTACGCCCACCTATACCTCCACTCCATGCGCGACGAATTACACCTACACAACTTCTTCAGGCGGCTCTGTCACTCAGGGAACTACCCTGCTTCCTGGCTCTCAATGCGGACGCTGCACGGCTCCGGTTACGTTGCCCTTCCCGTTCACTTTCTACGGGCAGACCTATACTACTGCCAACGTGCTCAGTGTTGGCAACGTGCAATTCACCACAACGGACACCTCCTTCACCAGTTGTTTGCCCGACGCACAACTTGGTCCCGCTATTCTCCCCAACTGGGACACGACGCTGGATACTGCCTATACTCCTCCCTGCCAGCAGATACTGGGAAGGCCCTGCGGAGTATATACTTCTGTAACTGGCAGCGCACCTAACCGTATCTTCAACATTGAATGGCTCACTCGCCGTTCAGGTTCGAGCACCTACACAGCCCGGTTTGGGTTGCGCCTGTACGAGGGTACCAACCAGTTCGACTTTGTCTATGCCAACATAATACCTCCGCCTTCCGGTTCTAGCAGTTCGGTCGGCGTTCAAAATGGCACGGGGGCATTCACGACCTTCGCCTGCTTCGTAGGTGGAAGCTTGAGTTCAGGGTTGGTAATAACCTGGCAACCTCCTGTGCCCTGCGGTCCCACCTATACGCCCACTCCTACGGGCACGCCCACCTGTCCCCCTCTGAGAATGGTCATAGGGCAGAGTCAACCTGCCAGGCCCACGCTCATCCACGCAAGCAAATTAGCCACCAATAGTTTCACTTCATCCACTGGCCTATTTTCTGGGGAAATAACTCAAAACTCAAAACTCAAAACTCAAAACTCATTCGACGCACCCATCACCTTTGTCGTGGACGATGGCATGAGGGAAACCTCAATAGGGTTCGGCTCAGACCCATACGAAAGTCCTGCCCTCTGGCTCAACCGCTTCACGCCGCCCGCCGGGGCGTACCCTATCACTCTAAACGGCATACAGGTGCTTTGGCCCGACCAATCGGGCACGGGGGATAACCTGCCCGGTAAGACCGCCAGGCTTCTCGTGTACCAGGACGCCGACGGCGATGGCAACCCGTCTAACGCCACGCTGGTGGGGCAGGTTACGGCGACTATAGGCATAACCGAGACGTATGAGAACTACCCTGTGAACATAACTGTGCCTGGGCCCACGGGAGACGTATATATCGGCTTTGAGGACCTGTGGGCGGTCGGAGGCTATACCCCGCGCATGTTCCCGGCCTCGCAAGACACTACAGCGTCACAGGCGCGCTCCTGGATAGCGGCTATGGGGAGCGGAGCAGCGCCCGATATAAACAACCTGGGCAACAACGACCAGCTAGGCACAATCGATTCTTTCGGCTTGCCCGGCAACTGGCTGGTGCGCGCAACGGGCAGCACGAATCAAAGTAGCTGCCAGCCTACGAACACCCCAACCGCTGCCGCGACGCGCACATCCACTCCGGCATCGCTGTTGGTCGGCCACGTAGTGTGGCAGGGGCCGCCCCCACAGCCTAACGTAAAGCAGCAGTTGCCCATCACGATCACCCTCAAACTGGGTTCAACCGAGGTCAACTATCCTAGCGAGAACACCGACACCAGTGGATTCTTCACGGTGAGCGTAGCCGGAATGCCAAGTGGCACTTATCAGTGGCGTGTGAAGGGACCCAGGTATCTAGCTAATTCCGGCAGTGTGTCCCTCACCGGCAATCCTGTCACAGCTAACGCGGAGATGGGCACGATGCGGGTTGGAGACGCCAACAACGACAACGCCGTGAGTTCGAGCGACTTCAACATCATGAAGATCACCTTCGGCAAAGGCATTGGAGACCCAGGCTACGATCCCAGGGCCGATTTCACCAACGACGACGTAGTCAACCTGCCCGACTTCAATCTGCTCAAGGTCAACTTCGGGCAAGGCGGCGCTCCTCCTATTGCCCCACGCGGGCAGCCGCAGTAGGGTGAGGGAATAGGGTGAGGGAATAGGATTAAGAACTACTCCCTCACCCTATTCCCTACTTTCACGCCAGATCGTATGCCGTCTCCCCGTGCAGGGCTGTGTCCAGACCTGTGATTTCGGCCTCTTCGGAGACTCGAATTGGCTCGAAGATATTCAGCACTTTCAGAATGACGTAGGTTACGGCGAACGAGTAGACGCCCGTAATTGCGACGGCCAGCACCTGTATGCCGAACTGCCCGACGTTGCCCTGGATCAGACCGCTGTAGCTGTTGATCGCAGTGCTGGCGAACACGCCCGTCAGGATCACGCCCAGTGCGCCGCCAACGCCATGCACACCCCACACGTCGAGCGCGTCGTCCCAATCCCTCTGGATGCGGAACTGCACGGCCAGGTAGCAGACGATAGCGGCGAGCAAGCCGATGACCCCTGCTGCCCATGGTTCCACGTACCCTGCGGCTGGGGTGACGGTCGCCAGGCCCGCGACAGAACCGGTCAGCGCGCCCGTTATACTCGGTTTGCCCTCACGCACCCACGATATGGCTAACCATGCGATCATGGCTACCGAAGCGGCAATGTCCGTATTGACGAACGCGAACAGGGCGATCTTGTTCGCCCCCAGGCCGCTGCCACCATTGAAGCCGAACCAGCCGAACCAGAGCAGACCTGTTCCCAGCGCAACGAAGGCGAGGTTGTGGGGCAGCACTTTTTCGCCGGGCGCTAGCTTTCGCTTGCCGACTACGAACACCGATGCCAGGGCTGCTATGCCCGCGCTCAGGTGGACCACAATCCCGCCCGCGAAGTCCAGCACGCCCCACTGAGCCAGGAACCCTCCTCCCCACACCCAGTGGGCGAACGGCACGTAAACGAACAGGCTCCATAGGACCAGGAACTTCAAGTAGCTCTTGAAGCTAACGCGGTCGGCGAAAGCCCCAGTGATGAGAGCGGGGGTGATGATGGCAAACATCTCCTGGAAGAAGAAGTATGCCAGGAACGGAATGGTTTTCCCGTAGCTGGGGTTGGGATCGAACCCTACCCCTTGCAGCATGATATATTTGAAGTCTCCTATCAGACCTCCATGGTCGGTCCCAAACGACAGGCTGAAGCCGACCAGGACCCAGATGATCGTTACCACGCCCATAGAGATAAAGCTCTGCATCATAATTGACAAGACGTTCTTACGGCGTACCAACCCCCCGTAAAAGAATGCCAGTCCCGGCGTCATAAGCATGACCAGAGCCGCGCTTATGAGCACTAGAGCGGTGTCACCTGTATCTACTTTCATGCCTTTACTCCTCCTTGAGATAAAGAACTAAGAACGCCAACAGGCAGCCCTGTCAAGTAAATGTTCAGAGTTAGCGTAGAGGAGATTGCCCGGTAGGGGCGACCCTTGTGGTCGCCCTGCTCCCCAATTGGTATGCAGACAGGGCGACCACAAGGGTCGCCCCTACCGTAGCGTTTCCTTTACCCCAACTCTGAACACTTACCCTGTCAAGACGAGGCTGCCAAATGCGAAATAGGTTACAAAAGTAGCATAAGCCGCGTAATTTGTCAAATAACGAACTTGCCCGCCTCGTACATCGTAGCGCCGTCAACCACTACGCGGCCCTCGCGCATGTCAGTGACCATGTCCCAGTGTATAGCCGACTTGTTGATGCCGCCCGCGTTCGGGTAGGCGTTGCCCAGGGCGCAGTGAATGGTGCCCGCTATCTTTTCGTCAAAGAGAGTATTGCGGGTGATCCTGGTGACTCCTGTGTTGGTGCCGATGGCGAACTCGCCCAGCTTGCGCGCTCCCTCGTCCATGTCAAGCATCGCCGCCAGGTAACCCTCGCCCTGTTCGGCGCTGAAATGGGTCACTCTCCCTTCCTCGAAGGTCAATTTTACGCCTTGCACCGTGCGTCCATTGTAAGAAGCGGGGTACGAATACGTAATGTGTCCCCTTACCGTATCTTCAACGGGCGATGTGAATACTTCGCCACTGGGGAAGTTGCGCTTGCCGTCCGAGTTCACGAAGTTGCGCCCCTCTATGGACATGGTGAGGTCGGTTCCTGGCGCTTCGACGTGTACTTCTTTCTTGCCCGCCAGCCAGTCTACGATGCGCTGCTGCTCGCGCGACACCTGCCTCCAACGGTCGGCGGGGTCCTCTTCGCTGTCCAACAGGCAGGCATGGAACACAAAATCCTCGAACTCCGATAAGCTCATCTCCGCGTCCTGTGCGTAAGCCTGTGTGGGAAAGAGGGTCAGGCAGCGCGGTTGGCCCTTAGTGATGCGATCCATAGAAAGATTGCCTAACGCCGCCCGCGCCTGTTGAGTCAGAGCCTGACGGCGTGGATCAACGGTGTTTGCGCTCCTGGTGTTCTCCTCGCTGAGGATGTCGAGCACCGCGTCCGACTTATCGAGCATGAGCAGCTTGAAGGGGTCCACGCGACTAAGCTGCTCGTCGCTGCCTATCCGCAGCATCAGGTCTTTGATCCCAGGCGGCTCCAACAGCACGTAAGGATGTCCACCCGCAACGAGCACCTGCTTATATACCGCCTGCACGAGCGGCATAGCAGCCGTAGTCGCGGAGATTGTCACTGTCCAACCAGCCTGCACGCCCAGCGAATATTCAACCAGCGCTTTCGCCATCCTGGCGATTCTAGGGTCTTCTATCAAGTTAGTTTTCTCTCCTACAAGTTCAGTGTAATCTCTTGAAAATCAAGAAATTACCTCTAACACCACCGGAGGCAACGCCACCGACGCAGCAGACACCTGGAAGGCGGCCCGAAGGCTGGGTCTGATGCGCGAGGCTGCCTCATGAGTCCTGGCGTGAATAGTAACAAGCGGGTCGCCTACGCTTACCCGGTCCCCTACCTTCTTGTGGACGACAAAGCCGACTGCGAAATCTATCTGCTCACTCTTAGTAGCCCGCCCCGCGCCGATTTCGACGGACGCGCGGCCTATGGCTTCAGCGTCAATACTTGCGACATATCCCTCTTGCTCGGCAATAATATCTACTTGAACGGGCGCTTGTGGGAGCAGGCTCAGGTCGTCAATGAAAGCGGGATTGCCACCCTGGTTTTGTACGAACTGGCGGAACTTCTCGATACCCCTGCCCGCCGCCAGAGTTTCCCTCATCAGCCCTACGCCCTCTTCGACCGACCCGACTTTGCCCCCCATATGCAGCAAGTGCGCGCCCAGCGTGAACGCCACCTCTTGCAGGTCCGTCGGCCCTCGACCCTGTAACGTCTGTACGGCTTCGCTCACTTCGAGGGCGTTGCCCACAGCCCACCCAAGCGGCTGGTCCATGCCCGAAATAACCGCCCTCACCTGCAAGCCCACGTCCTTACCGATGTCACGCATGGTAGTAGCAAGTTCGCGCGCCGCCTCCTGTGTCTTC
>JBBQIC010000291.1:0-5352 GCA_038324555.1 Chloroflexia bacterium | reverse complement strand
CAGTTGACCAAGATAATCTGCCGCGTGATTGGCTTGCCGCCTATAGACCCACCCGTGCCCACCTTCAGCGACGTGTCTAGGGACAGTCCTTTCTACGGGTATGTAGAGGCGGCCTACTGCGCAGGGGTCATTAACGGCTATTCGGACGGCACGTTCAGGCCGTACAACAACGTGACGCGGGGGCAAACGTCCGTGATCGTGTACAGGGCGCTGCAAGGGGTCAACTACTGCGGCACGCCCACACCTGAAGCGATACGCTATTAGTGACTCCCTTACGCAGCTATGCGGCATCTAGGAATCGGGAGTCGGGAGTCGGGAGGGTTGAACAAGCAGTAATGCTTTCCGATTCCCGACTCCCGACTCCCGATTCCTAGATGCCGCATAGCTGCGTAAGGTGAGTTAGCGAATAGACATAACAAGAGCCGAGCATCTTTTGACTGGCTCTTGTTATGTCTATTGAAAAGTTAGGAAATTCTATATTGATGCTTGATTTTCGTACAAATGTTCTATATACTGGGGATGCCAACCAGTGTGGGGAGAGGGCTAACGAAAAGAGAATCGCTGTCAAGTACCCCATAGATAAATCTAGGGGCTTGTAGCTGGCTCCTTACTCTGACTGGTACAGAGGAACCGCTACCATTGGCTGCTTGACAACAGCCCCGACCAACCGAAGTTAGTCTCGTAGTTACACAACAAGGAGTCGTGACTTTGAACATTTTACCTAACAAAAGTTTCCTTGTTAGAACCCGCTATGTTCAGTTGGTAAGGCGGGTGGATACCTCAACCGAAGTATCGCAAACAGTTGCTCCTTACAGAGTGCCTTCACCTACACCTATTATATCACTTTTACGCCTACTTCTCAATAGTCTACTGCGTAGGTTGGCTCACTCCCCATGGCTAAAGCCAGGGGTCTCCGCCCCAGGGAAAAGCTGATGAACAAGGACCGGAGGGCGCTTAACGGAAATCGCATTTATGATGAAGCGCCAACGGGCAACGAACTTCAACCGGATGGGATTGACCGTGATAGCCTGCAAGTCCCAGGTATGGTTGCTGCGCGGCTGGGCTACTTGACCCGGCGCGAGTTGGAAGTATTACAGTTACTGGCCGAGGGATTGAGCAATAAGGAGATAGCGCGCTCTTTAGTTATCACGACGCATACAGTGAAGGCGCATATTACGCGCATCTTGTATAAATTGGGGGCGGAGAGTCGCACGGAGGCGGCTGTGTTGTGGGCTACGCGCGGGGTGACGGACGATAGACGATAGACGATAGACGATAGACGATAGACGATAGCTGATAGCTGATAGCTGATAGCTGATAGCTGATAGCTGATAGCTGATAGCTGATAGCTGATAGCTGATAGCTGACTTATTTTGTGAGTGGGGTTGGTTTGAAGTAGTGTCTGGTGTCCCAAACTACTACTGCGCCTCGCATGAGGGCATATAGCAGGGTGAATACTGCCAGGGCTATGCCTATGTTCTGGAAAAGGGGAAGGACATTGCCGTAGTCGCGGCTCCATTGTGGGTCTCGGTTTACCTGCAAATAGAGAGCCAGGTAAAGCAGGAGCCAGATGAATGTGACCACCTTTGCCGAGCCGTACAGCCCCCTGTGAAAGCGGGACGCTGCTAGCCACACGCCCAAGCGAGATGTCATCATCGTTTTCTCACCAAACGCACTCCTGCCTTCGCCTACCGCGAGCGTGCGCAGCGCGTCTACGGTGAACGAGCGCACTAGCATAATCAGTGGAAACCACACGGAAAGCAGACCTACGTGCGCTATGACCACCCAGTAGACGTTCTCCACTATCCTATCGCCCGCGATGTCCACGACCGCACCTGTAGCGTTTGCCTCGCCCCTGGCGCGGGCCACCACGCCGTCGAAGGCGTCCCCAATGAATACCAGGAAGGTCAGCGCCGCAGCCACCAACGCCCACACCGGCTCGCCAGGCGCGCCACTACGCGGAGGCAGGCTCAAATAGACGAAGCCGACCGTGATAAACAGGAGCGCCACGCGCGCTGCGGTGATAAGGTTTGCCATATATGGTTAGGGAGTAGGGTGAGGGAATAGGGTGAGTGATTACTCCTTCACCCTATTCCCTCACCCTACTCCCTCACCCTACTCCCTACTCCCTACGTCCCGCCAGACGGATTGCAGAACCACCCACTGTTCGGGGTAGCGGCTGATGTACTGTTCAAAGCAAGAGAAGATATGCGACATGGTGGCTTTTACAATGTCATCGTTGGCGCTTGAGCCTGCGGGTTCTATTGGCTCCATGAAGATGAGTCTGTAGCGGTTCTTGGGTAGGCGGAGGCAGATGCTGGGTATGATCACGGCGTGGGTGCGCAGCGCCATCTTGGCTACCCCTGATGCCACCACCGTTTCTTTCCCAAAGAAGCGTATGGTCACGCCCTGGGGTTCCATATTACGGTCGGTGACCACCCCAAGCATTCCGCCGTTCCGCAGCAAAGTCACCGACTTCTTCAGCGTGCTGAGGTTGAGCCTTCCACCTTCTTCTTCTTCCACCATCAGCAATTCCATGCCGCGCGCCCCTCGCAGGTTAGATATGAAATCGGAGAGCCATGCGGGCTTGACGCGGGCGATAAGCGAACTGACAGGCACCCCACGTCTGGCGATAACCTGCGTCATCATATCGAACGATCCGAAGTGCGCGGTGACGAGGATTACGCCCCGCCCCTCTTTTTGCATCTTGAGGATGTAGTCCCAACTCTTTTCATCGAAGTCCACGAGGCGATCAACCTCGGAGTCTTGCATGTTGGGTGCGCGGCATAGGTCAAAATAGTTACGACTGACATTGTGAAAGACGCCATGTACCGCTTTCTTCAACTCTTTTCTGGAAGCGCCATGCCGCAGCACATGGGCCATGTTGCTGATGGCGTGGCGGCGCGACTTGACGGCGCATATATAAGCAATGTCACCAAGCCGGTCGGCGAGGAAGTTTCCTAAAGGCGTGGGGATGCGCGCTATGAACAGGCGCAAGACGCCCATCATGCGCGTTTTGGCGCTTAACGAGTGTTGTTCGGTATGGGCATCAGTAGACAGCGCAGGCATAGTAAGGGAAGAATTATGAATTATGAATTATGCGCCAAGTTGGATCATAATTCATAATTCTTCCTTCATAATTTCATCGTCGCCGCTTATTTGCCGCCGGAAGTCATCTCTCGCGCCTGCTTTATCCAGTCCTCAATCTCTGTGTGCCCACCTATGACTTCGATCTTCTCAGCAAGAGTTTCGGGGGCGGCCTTCGCCAGGTCAGCCAGGGTGGTTATACCCACATCATTGAGGCGTGCTGCGTAAGTAGGGCCGATGCCGTTTACGTCAATGAGAGAGTGGATTTGTCCGTCCGCGCTCTTGGCATCTGTTTCGGAGGTTGCCTTTGTTTCGGAAGTTGCCTCTGACGTGGTATCTGGCATGGACAATGGTTTTGTGGGGTTGCTTTTGGTAGGCGCGCTTTCGGCAGGCACGTCTATCTCGACAGGGGTCTCCATAAAATCCATGCCCATGTCAATATCGTCGTAGTCATCGAAATCTTCTTCTCGGTTCAGCAACCGAGAAACGACCCAAATAGCAGCAAGAAGAAGGAAGCCCCAAAGCAGCAAGCGCCGCAGCAATCTAAACATGATACATACACTCCTCTTGTATAGTGTTGCCAGGCGCACCTGTAATTAGCGTGGCACTAAGGCACATTATAGCCTAACGGCAAAGTGGGGACAAGTACCTTGACTTTTACCCTTCCTTATTCTATTCTGCCTGTATGTCTGCATTTGGTAATGAAACCCAGGATCACACTCAGGTTCCCGTGCAAATGACCCCTCTGGATGAGTTGCGATCTCGCGCTCAAAGGTTGCAAGCCCTTATGCGCGAGGCTGGGTTGCAAGGGGCGATGGCTACCCAGAACGCCGATGTGTTCTACTTGTCGGGGGTTGTGCAGCAGGCGCAGGTGTACGTGCCCGTTGAGGGGCGACCCGTGTTGATGGTGCGCAAGCACCATGGGCGGGCGAGCATGATGTCGCAGTTGGGGGAGGCCTCCGTGATCGCGGTGCGCTCGTTGAAGGAATTGCCGGGGCTTATCGAGCGGGCGGGAGGAGGGAATCGCCCTGCCCGCATCGGGTTTGAGTTTGATACTCTTCCGGTCGCTACGTTCAATGCTTACGCCAGGGCGTTGGCCGGTTTGGGCGCGGAGCTTGTGGACGCCAGTATGCTTTTTCGCCAGGTACGGGCAATCAAGAGCGATTATGAGATTGCGCAAATAAAGCGCGCCGCAGAAGTAGCCGACGCGGGAGCGAGAGCAGCCGCCGAACATCTGCGTGAAGGCATCACCGAAGTGGAGCTTGCGGCGGCGGTGGAAGCGGCTCTCAGGATTGCGGGACACAGCGGCGCGGTACGCATCCGCGCCTACGGCCAGGAGATGCACATGGGCCATCTTCTCGCGGGCGACGCGGGCGCGTTGCCCTCGTTTATGAATTCTCCGACGGGCGGGCACGGTCCCGGCCCGTGGGCGCCATATGGAGCTGGCGCTCGCCCGATCCGGCGCGGCGAGCCTGTGCTGCTTGACTATTCGGGCGAGTGGGGCGGCTATATCGCAGACCAGACCCGTATGCTTTCGATAGGCGCGCTCTCCGGCTTCTGGCTGGACGCATACGCCGCCATGCTCGACGTGGAGGGGCGCCTCGCGCAAGAGGTGCGTCCCGGCATGACGAGTGGGGATTTTTACGATATGGCGCTGGCGCGGGCGACGGAGTTGGGATACGGCGACAACTTCATGGGGCCGCCCGAAGAGGAGTCGCCGGGGCAAAGGGTGTCGTTCGTGGGTCACGGCGTGGGACTTGAGCTTGACGAATGGCCCCCTTTGCAGCGTGGCACCGATGCGGTCCTCCAAGGGGGCATGGTGCTGGCCGTCGAACCCAAGCTGATATTTAGTGGTCGTGGGGCTATCGGCATCGAAGACACCTACCGCCTGACGGATGACGGTCTAGTTCCATTGACAGTATCTTCGCATGAGATTATGGTTGCATGACCGACTTATTACTCAACGCAGAGATGCAGAGACGCAGAGGACTTTTATTAGTTACTTATGCTAGGCAGTCTCTTGAAGGAAGGGGACCAGACCACTCTTGTCATTCTGAACGGAGTGAAGAATCTCGTCCTTTACCTGGCTGTGAGGGAGCAGTTTATGCCCAGGCATCCAGGCTCGCGACGAGATTCTTCACTCCGTTCAGAATGACAAGGGTTAGCTTGGCTCTTCCATTCAACCAACTGCGTAAGGTAAGTTATTTACTGGTGCTCCTCCGCGCCTCTGCGGTGAATAAATGGTCCTAGAATCGTTCTGATGAC
>JBBQIC010000290.1:0-5354 GCA_038324555.1 Chloroflexia bacterium | reverse complement strand
GGCTGTTTCAGGCCCCCCAATTATGCGCGCGGTCATGCCGTTGGAGAGCACTGTAACTTTGGCTCCTGATAGGCCGGGCGTGGCTCTCATCGTGAGGCCACTGGTTTTGACCTGCGCCCAGCCGTTTACGCCCATCACGCCGGGCGGTGGCGGTATAGGGGTGTTGGTGGGGACCGGCGTGGCCGTGACTTCGCCAAAACCCGTAGGGGTGGGCGCGGGCCTGGTAACGCTCGGAGATGGAAGCACGGAGGGATTCTTCAAGGCTCCCTGGCCCTTTGCCGCCATATAGATGCCGCCAACTATAGCGGCCAGGACGATAACGGCGGCGATGATTAAGGCGACCCTGCCTGTACTTGAGTTGAGGAGTCGCGCCTGTTGTTTGCGGGCCTGACGTATTCGCTCGGCGGCGGTATTGAGGGTAACAGAGACAGCTTTGTTATTGGGGGCAGGATCGGCAACCGGAGCCGGGCCGGGTATTTGCTCAATCATGCGGGTTACTTTGGAGCCGTTTTCGGAGTGTTCGTGCGCTTCAAAGTCGGACATGACGAAGGAGAGCTTTGGAGGTTCGCGCGTGGGTGCGGACTCCTTACCCAGGGTTTCCTCTTCTGTGAGAGCAGCCATGCCGGAGGCGGGGGTATTGCCGGTGACCACGTCGCGGTTTCCCTGAGCGTCTGTTGTGCCTATCGGGATTGAAGGTGCGATCCTGGGCTTTGTGTAGCGTGCTTGCGGAGCTACCTGCGGCGTTGGGCCTGTGATAGGCTCCCAATAGTCAATGAAGGTGCGATTACAGGCCAGGCTATCAGCCTCGACCAGGTGGTTAGTGTTGCGGTCGTAGAGCAGGGGATTGCGGCACCAGCCTTTCCGCCAGAGAGGAGATGGTTGGTAATGCCGGCAAGTGCTGCATTTGCGGTCACGGTTCTTGGCGGGTATCATTTCGGCGCTCTCTATCTTGCTGTCAAAGGGCCTTCTGGTCAATATAACACTATCTCAATCTTTTTGCCAGTCTTCGTACAGATAGTAATTGGCGGCTGCCGCGGCCATGCCCCCTTCGTGTACCGCGCTCGTCACCTGGTGATTGAAAAGCCGCGTGAGATCCCCGGCGACGTAGACGCCCTCCACGTTCGTGGCTTGCTCGGCGTCAGCGCGCACATAGCCCTGTTCGTCCACGTTGAGACCTAGCTGTTTCGCCAGGTGCGAGTTTGGCTCAGTATGTTGGGCCACAAACACCATGTCAAGTGGAAGTTCAGTGCCATTCTCCAAATTAATCGAGTGAAGTTGGCCTTCTTTTTTGCAGTTGAAGGAGTTGCAGCTAGAGTCGTAGGTCTCTATACCGTGTTGGCGCAACGCCTCTATGCGGCTGGGTTCGAGGTCAAAGGAAGCGTCCCAGGAGACAAGGGTGATCTTATCTGTAAAAACCAGCAGTTGCAAGGCAAGCGCGGCGGCGTGGTCGTTATGTCCAAGGACTACAACGCTCTTGCCCGCAGCTTCGTAGCCGTCGCAGATGACGCACCAGAACATGGACTTACCGATGCACTCCTCGCTGCCCTCGAATTCGGGGAAGTTGTCTTTTACGCCCGTGGCGAGTATCAGCGTGCGGCCTGTGAAGTCGCCTTCAGCGGTGGATACCGTGAACCGCCGATCTCGTTCCTGTCCCGACATTTCTACGCCGGTAGCGCAGGCGTCAACGAACTGTGCGCCGTATTCGCGCGCCTGGGTCTCGCCAAGTTCGCGCAGCGCGGTCGCATGAATGCCGCTGGGGAAGCCCAAGAAATTGCGGTTTACCTGCTGCCAGGTAGAGCGACCCTTCTTGTCGTCAATGACTAACGCGCTGCGGCGCAGCCTGCCCATATAGAGCGCAGCCGATAGCCCGGCAGGCCCGCCTCCCACGATGATGCTGTCCAATAGCTGCGGCTGTTCGTTGTTGCGACTTTTGCCGTCCACCTGTATTTCTCCTGGCCTGTGATGTTCTGATTGTTGCCTTATCGTGTAGGCTTGGGGGGACTACTCCGTGTCTGCCCTCTATCTTTACCACCCAAGCGTCCGGGTGTGTGAACAAGGCGCACACAAGAGTATAGGTGCAAGAGCTATGCCTCGCCTCACTTGCGATATGCTTCCTTACGCCATATAATCGAAGTTGTATACGTAACTTGCATACGTATTACAGACCACAAAGGATTGTATAACGTCCATCGTCTATCGTCCATCGTCGAAGAAACAACATCGAGGTGTCCTCTTGAGAAAATCGTGGTTAGCCATTATTGTCCTGATTATCTTTGCTTCCGGGTGCTCGGATAGCGCCAGTTCAAGTGCGGGTCCGACCCCTACGGTCGTACAAATCACTCCTCAGAAGGTGGCGTCCGGGCTAAATCCACCTACCGTTTCCGCAGCGCAGGCCAACGCGGGGCCGGACGTGGCGCGCCCTGACCTTGCGAGTTCGGAGTTGGTGGTTGGGCAGGAGCGTTTCGTATTCGTGCTGATAAGCAGTAAGACTGGCAAGCCTATCAAAGATGTGCCTGCGGTTGGTATCCAGTTCTTGAAGGTGAACGACGACGGCACTGCCGTCAAGGTAAGCGACGCGGAAGTCCTTTATCACAATCAGAATCTACCAATCGGTATGTTCGTTGCGCGCACTAGCTTCACGCAGCCCGGCAAGTGGGGTGCGCTGGTGACGATACGCCGGTTGAACCAGGAGCCTTACCAGGTGCAGATGAATTTCGACGTGCTGGCTCGTGGTGCTGTGCCTATGATTGGCGAGATGCCGCCCGCCAGCAAGAACGTTACGCAGGCGGACGACCCGACCCTGGCAAGTATATGCTCGGCGTTGCCGCACGACGACATGCACTCGATGACCATCGCCGACTCTATAAAGTCGGGCAAACCGACGTTTATTCTATTCGCCACGCCTGGTTTTTGCGACACTCAGACCTGCGGACCGGACATGCAGGTGGCACAGACTATCGAGAAGAAGTACAAGGACAAGGCCAACTTCATCCACATCGAGACTCCAAGCGTGCCGGAAGCCCCACAAGGGCAGCTACAGACGGTACAGCAGTGGGGTCTCAAGACCGAGCCATGGATATATTTTCTCGACAAGACGGGCAAGATAGCCGAGCGATTTGAGGGCGGTTTGACGTATGAGGAAGTGGAACCGGAGTTCACCAAGCTGTTTCAGTAGGCAGTCTCTTATGGTCTGACCGCTTGCGTTTTACAGCTTCTTGGCCTCCCCAGCCCCAGGCGGTAATGTGTTCTTGGATTTTTCTACCACTTCCCGCAGATCAGCAAGGACGGAGCGAGTATCATCTCCTGCCGTTATCACTTTTGCGTTCTTGCGGACTTTCGCTTTTACCCGTTCATAATGTGCATCATTGTGTGTAGTTTTCATACTCTATTGTACCACAAATAAGTCCCAACCTGGCACACGTATTATTGAGCAAAGTCCGCCTTCGCGAACTGTCTCAATTTAATGGTTGTTTATTCTTCCCGGATTGCCGCGCGCAACTCTTCCAGGCGTAGGACGGCGTTGCCCCACTTGCGGACTACCACGCCCGCGCCGTAATTGGCAAGGCGAGCCGCGTCAAACAGGTCGCTTTTGACTGCTGCTCCGAGCGTGATCAGGGCTATAACCGTGTCACCCGCGCCTGTGACGTCGAACACTTCCGAGGTGTTGGTTACGGGTATGTGGCAGTATTCGCCTCCCCGTGTCATGACGGACATTCCGTCTGCGCTGCGGGTCACTATCACGACCTGGGCGTCCAGGGTCTCTACGAGTTCGGAAAGTCCGTCCTGAAAGTCATTCTCACTGCGCAGGGGGCGACGCAAGCTCTCTTCAGCTTCGGGCTGGTTGCATTTGACGATGCCGAACCCCTTGAATAGGCCGAGGTCGCCTTGCGAGTCCACAGCCAGGATTTTATTCAGCGAAGTCGCTACCACGCGGGTGCGGTCCACGACGGCGGGCGTGAGGGTGCCGCTCTTGTAGTTGCTCAGGAGCACCGCGTCGTTGTCGGGTATTAGACGCTCGATGGCCGAGATAAGCTGGCGCTCAATGTCTCCGCTTATGGGGCGTCGGTCCAGGTGGTCTATACGCGCCACCTGCTGGAGCATAGTCGGCGTGACCTGGGCGACGATGCGCTTCTTGGTGATGGTGGGGCGCGAGGGGTCCGTGACTACTGCGCTCGTGATTACCCTGTGCGAATCGAGCGCGGATAGCAACTCACGACCGGCCTCGTCTTCGCCCACGACCCCGGCTAGAGAAGCGCGCCCTCCTAGCGAGGCGATAGTACACGCAGGGTTGGTGCCCCCGCCCGGCAACACGTATTCACGCGCGAATTCTAGCACGGCTATGGGCGCTTCTCTGGATATGCGCGTCGGCTTGCCAATTGTGTACTTGTCGAGTATCAGGTCCCCGACCACGAGGACACTTACGCTGTCGAAGCGGGCGATTATGCTCTCTAACTTCTGGCGAGCGCTGCCATCGAGCGGCGTGGCGAGGATGTTTACTGCCATAGAGGGTTATCGCAGGCGGCGATGAGCCAGGAAGAGCGCCAGGGCGAGCCATAAGACAGTGTATTGGCTCACAAAGAATGGTTCTGCGCCCAGCACCGGAATGGGTGATTGGCTATGCCCTGAATTGAAAGGGTCTGGAGCGAAGAAGTTAAAGAAGATATTGTTTATCCCCAGATTCAAGGAGATAAAGTGGATAACGACCCGGCTGACGATAAAGCCGAAGACGACAGCCACCATCGCTACTATTTGCAAGCCTGGGCCGCGCTTCTGATTGGCGAACCCCGTTACCACCTCCGGGACCGCTATGCCCATCAAGAGGGCTGCCCAGAACTCGAAGGCCGGGAGCAGACCTATGAGAGCACCCACGACAGCGGCGGCGGCGAACCCGGCAACGCCCGCCTTGAGATAATAATCTGTGCTCACCGCGTAGGTAGGCAACACCTGGAGGTTGGCGCAGTCGTAGCACCGGAAGCCCACGGGCGTGCTCACGCGACACTTGGCGCAGATTGGCTTGCCGCACTTGCCGCAGCGAAGGTAAGTCTCTACGCTAGGGTGGTTGGCGCAGTAATAAGGGCCGTCTGTGTCCGAAGCCTCGAACGTTGGATAGTTACTTGTGCTCATGCTCTTTGTTTCTAGTTAGCCGGTACGTGACGAATGATGCGTGATGCGTTAATTGCTGTAATCACGTTTCGCGTTTCGCGTTTACAGCCTGTACAAGGACGAGTATCCCAAAATGGAACACTCTAAGTATACGACGCCATCTCCATGGCTGGCGAATCAGCCTGTATAGCCATTCGAGGCCGAGCCGCCGCCAGGCCACCGGAGCGAGTGGTACACGCCCGGACAGGTAA
>JBBQIC010000289.1:0-5369 GCA_038324555.1 Chloroflexia bacterium | reverse complement strand
GAGTTCCACAAGAAAGAGGCTGTGCATGGTTTCCAGTACTGGCGCGTGACCGAGGGCAAGCCCGACCTGGCCTACAAGCAACCTTACGACCCGTATCGCGCAGGGCAGAGGGCGCGCGACCACGCTCGTCACTTCGTCGGGCTGGTAGAAGTTCAATTGCGTCAATACTATGAAACACACGGCAACACGCCGGGCATTATCGCGTCGGCCTACGATACCGAGCTATTCGGGCACTGGTGGTTCGAGGGTGTCGCCTGGATGAAAGAGGTGCTTACCCTGCTTGCTTCCAGTGATAAAGTGGAGTCCTGCACCGCCTCCGAATGGCTGGAAACCAACCAGCCGGAGAAGGCCATAGACCTCCCCGAAAGTTCCTGGGGTCACCAGGGCACACATGTGACATGGATAAACCCTGAAACAAGCTGGATGTGGGAGGCAGTACACGATGCCGAGCGGCGTATGGAGGCCCTCGTAATGCGCTATCCGGACGCGAACGGCGGGTCGGCGCAAGCCCTCAACCAGGCAGCTCGCGAACTCGTGCTATTGGAGTCGAGCGACTGGGAGTTCCTGTATACGACGGGCCAGGCCCGTCAGTACGCGACAGAACGCTTCGTCGAGCACGTCAAACGCTTCAACGACCTGGCCGACGCGCTGGACAGCGCACAGGAGGGCAACGAAAGCCAGGCCGCAACCCTCGCCCACGCATACGGCGAGCGCGACAACCTCTTCCCCGACATAGATTATCGCCTCTTCGCCAGGCGCCAACCCGATTAAACGCCACGTAGGGGCAGGTCTCCGTGCCTGCCCTCTCTCTTTACCACCCAAACACCCACGCACGGAGAGAGGGCAGGCACGGAGACCTGCCCCTACGGCTTTGCTCTGGCGAGCCTTTGGGAATCGTTGTGCTATAATGCCAGTATAGTTATCTTACGAATAGCAACGCAGTCAGGAAAGGTTAGGTAAAAACTATGGCAAGCCTTGCACGCAAGCTATGGACTGTTGACGAATACGAGCAGATGATCGAGAAGGGGATTCTCACTGAAGACGACCGTGTGGAGCTTATCAAGGGGGAGATTGTAGAGATGGCAGCTATCGGCCCGCGACACGCGATGTGCGTGATGCGGCTTGACGAATTGTTTCACGAATTGCTTCGAAGGACAGTCCTTATCTCAGTGCAAAATCCTATTCGGCTCCCTGATTATTCAGAACCAGAACCAGACCTGGCTCTGCTAAAGCGTAGGAGCGATGAGTATAGCCATGAGCATCCAAAGGCTGATGACATTCTTCTCTTAGTGGAGGTGTCCGACAGCACGTTGGCTACTGACCGGAGAGTGAAGGTTCCCCTGTACGCGGAGGCGGGTATAGCAGAAGTGTGGCTGGTCAATCTTGATAAAGACGTAGTAGAGGTATACTCAGAGCCTACGGGTGGGAAGTACGAGAAGATGGCGCTTGCCAGGCGGGGTGAAGCGTTGGTGCTGCCTGGTGGCTTGCCGGGGCAAATTAGCGTAGCCGAGGTTTTGGGATAGCTTTCGGGTCTTGTCTGTTATAATCCACATTGACAATCTGGAAAATAACCAAAAGAGGATGTCGCAGATGCAGGGAAAACTTTCTGAAGAATTCGGTGAAATATCTGACCTCACTTCTGAGATTGCTCGACCGCGACTCATGGCTCTTCTATTCTGCGATTGGGCAAACCAAACCGCCGATAACAAGAGTAACTTGATTGGCACTTTCGACCGAATATTCGTCGGGCCAGACTCAAAGCTCACGCCGCCCTTCACCCTGTTTATCAGGCTGGCACAGGTGACCAAGGGGCCGGTTCAAATCAGAATTATTGGGCCGGATGGAAAAATCGGTTTGGATGGTGCGATTCAACCTGAAGGTGTGACTGTAACTGAAGGCGAGCCGGTTTATGTACAAGCTATGATGCATATACAATTCGAGGCAGAACTAGCAGGAATCTATTGGTTCGATGTATCTTATCAGGGGCAATCACTTGGTGGCGCATCTTTAATGGTTCAACTCCGCAACATTACGGATGCTACTCTCACCGCGCAGACGATAACCCCAGCGTCTCTTAGCCAAACAACCGGTCAGGGTGGTCACGCTCAGATCATTTCATTTCTTGCCATGCGTGGAGCGCCGCCTGCCACACCCAATGGGGGCTGGCAAGCGACCGTCGGAATGTTTGAGGGCGATCCAGCGATGGACCGAATTATTGAAGCAGGGCGGCGAATTCGTGGATCCGAACGACACGAGTAATGCTTGTCCTTGATACGGATCACCTGAGTGCTCTGCAACGGGGTGGGCCTCAAGCACGGCAGCTTGAAGCCCGCCTACTTGCGGCAACCGGCGAGGAGATCGCTATTACAATTGTAAGCGTTGAGGAACAGTTGCGAGGCTGGCTCTCCGAGATTCATGGCAAACGTAATCCACGCTCCCTAATCCCCGCTTATGAGCAGCTTAGAAAGTTAGTCCTTTTCTTCAACGCATGGTCCGTATTGCCATTTGATGAGATGACCGCAACTGAATATAACCGCTTGCAGAGCTTAAGGCTGCCACGTATTGGCGTGAAGGATCTGAGAATTGCGGCAATCGTGCTGTCTCGCAAAACCACGCTCCTATCAGCAAACCTCAGGCATTTCAACCTGGTTCCCGGTCTTATCGTAAAGGATTGGTTGACCGAGTAGGGGCACACGGCCGTGTGCCCCTACACCCACATTTTCAGAAGAATAGGGGTGCAATCGTAGGTGCGGGTCCCAATGCATACCTGTACGCTTACCGACAAGATCGGGCAAGGGAACCTGGCGGGTACGGGGACCTGCCCTAAGAGTTTCTCCTCAACCCTAACTCTGAACTCTTCAGCATGGGACGATAAGAGGTGTCACGTTGAACATACTTATGCTTGGCGGAACAGGTATGCTTGGCCCTTACGTAGTGACTCAGCTCTGCGAAATGGGCCACGATGTTACAATCTTTCATACCGGCGCACATGAACCCAACCTGCCATCCCAGGTCAGGCATATACACAGCCCGTCGGCCCGCATCCCTATCTCTGTTATCCCTTCCGATCTCACAAATCTAGCTCCAGATGTAGTTATCCAGATGGACGCGGAAGGAGAGAAGGATGCCCGACTGGTCGTGGATGCGTTCCACGGCATTTCTGGTCGCCTGGTTTCCATCAGTAGCCAGGATGTTTACCGCGTATACGGCAAGCTCCACAGGTTTGAGCCAGGTTCGCCCGACCCCCTGCCCCTTACTGAGGACTCCCACTTGCGCGAGAAATTCTATCCTTATCGCCAGGACGAACCGCGCCGTGAGGACGACCCTGAAAAGTTCTTAGATGACTACGAGAAAATCATGGTAGAGCGTGCCGTCATGGGCGAACCTCAGTTGCCGGGCACCATCCTCCGCCTACCCATGATCTATGGGCCAGGTGATAGAATACACCGCCTCTACAAATACGTGAAGCGTATGCGTGATAATCGTCCGGTGATACTGCTCGATGAAGGTCATGCACGGTGGCGCGGTCCTCGCGGCTATGTCGAGAATGTGGCCTGGGCTATAACGTTGGCAGTTACTGATGACCGGGCCAAAGGACAGATATACAACGTAGCCGAAGTCATATCCTTATCCGAGGCGGACTGGGTCAAACAGATCGCTGAAAGCATGGGCTGGCAAGGCCGAATCGTTATCGTCCCGGAAGGCAAGATACCTACGCACTTCGATACCGACCATCACTGGGTGGTTGACAGTAGCCGCATCCGCCGCGAGCTTGGCTATGGTGAGATCGTTCAACCGGAAGAAGCTCTAGTACGTTCCATCGCCTATGAGCTAACCAACCCGCCTGATAAGATAGCAGACTCGCAATTCGATTACGCCAGCGAAGACACGATTTTGCATAAACTGGAAATCCCCATATCATGGGCGCGAGTGGGTTGAGATACCTCCAGGAACATTTCCTCTACCCCAAATCTGAATTCTTACAGTGTGTGTGTTGTTAGTGTGACTCCCCGCCCGCTTTCTGGTATAATCAAGCGCGAAGCTATACAAAAGGGAGCATACGAAATTGAACGTAACACGCGAAGATATGCCAGGCAGGCAAGTTGCCCTCACAATCGAGCTTGAATCGGAGACGATAAACGCCGCTATGGACCGCGCCTACAGGCAGATGGTCAACCAGGTCAATATACCGGGTTTCCGGCGCGGCAAGGCCCCTCGTTACATGGTCGAACGCTACATGGGCAAAGAAGCGATCACCGAGCAGGCCGTCAAAAACATCCTTCCCAAAACCCTTCAAGACGCCATCGCCGAGCAGAAAATAGACGCTATGGATGTAAGCGACTACGAGATCCTCAGCATGGACCCGCTTCAGGTCAAGGTAGTTGTGATCCAACAACCGTTAGTCGAGCTAGGTGATTACAGCGATGTCCGCGTCGAAAAAGAGACGACCGAGACCACATCCGAGCAGGTGGACGAGGTAATCGCCGAACTGCGCCGCAACGGCGCCCCCTGGAACGAACCCACCAAGCCTCGTCCTATCAAAAAAGACGACATGGTCTATCTTGACCTGGAAGGTTTTACTACCGAGGGCGAGATGGAGGAAGCCAAGCGCGAAAACTTCCCCACGATAGTCGGCGTAGAGCGCGCAGGCGTTCCCCTGGTCGTCAACCAGGCCCTTGAAGGCATGTCGGTCGGGGATGAAAAAGACGTTACCGATACGCTGCCCGAAGATTACCCGAACGAAGCCCTGCGCGGCAAAGACGCCTCCTACCACGTCAAGGCGCTCTTGATAAAAGAGCAGCAGCTACCTGAGCTAAACGACGAATTCGCCAAGACCCTCAACTTCGACACCGTTGACGCGATGCGCGAAACAATAAAGAACAACCTTAGCGAACGCGCCACGGATTCCGCTGAGACCGCCCAGGTAGAGAAAATTATGGCAGAACTGGTGAGCCGCTCGAACGTCGAGGTGCCCGATATGCTGGTGAACGAAGAGGTTGACAGTATGTTGAAGAGCCTTGAGAACAGGCTGAAACAACAGCGTATAAACCTGCGACAGTATTTCACCTTCGGCGGCATGAACGAGAACGAATGGCGAGAGGCAAACCGCGACCGTGCGCGAGAGCGCGTGGTCCGCAGCCTGGTCCTGCACGATTTCGCCCACCGCGAGGGTATATCCGTAGACGAGGCCGAAGTAGTGGGCGAAGTAGACACCCTCCTGGACCGATTTGAAGAAGGAGAGAGAGAAAAAGCCCGAGAAGTGTTCACAGGTGATGAGATGCGCCATGAGCTAGAAGACCGCGTCTATCAGCGCAAACTAATAGACCGCCTCGTTGGCATCGCCGAGGGCCGCGTCGAAGCCGCCCCTC
>JBBQIC010000288.1:0-5391 GCA_038324555.1 Chloroflexia bacterium | reverse complement strand
GAGTGCCCGTTGGGGCGCACGGCCGGGCCCCCTCTTGATGTAACAGACAACCAGCAGGGCGCACGGCCGTGCGCCCCTACGGGCAATCTCGAACATGTTGCTTGATCTTGCACTAAGAGCGCCTAACAAAACCGTCAAGAGGGCGAACCTTGTGTTCGCCCTCTTGACGAAGCGGTATGTAGAGAGGGCGAACACAAGGTTCGCCCCTACACGGTTTTGTTAGGCGCTCTAAAGGAGTCGCCGTAGGGCGACTTTGCCTTTGGTAGCCCGCGAGTTTAGTCGCCGGGCTATAGGCTATACTTCAGCCTTCACACTTAGCGCAGAGTAGATTTCACCCAAAAAGCGGCTGGGAACCGTCGCCAGCAATTGTGTATTGGCAAAACCGTTGCGCCTAGCCAGGGCCTCCCATGTGAAGTATGACATGGGATAAGGCACCCAGGGATTGCCCCTGTCGCTGTTGTATTCCACAAGCGCCAGATGCCCGTCGGGCTGTAGATACCCGTGTACCAGTTGCAGCACTGCGTCTTTGTTGCGCTGATAGTGCAGCGAGTTCGCCATTACTATGCCCGCAAGAGGAGGCAGGTCGAGCGGCCTGGTGAAGTCTGCGACAATATAGTGGGCGGTCGTAGCAGGGAAGCGGGCGCGCATGGCTCGTTCCTGCTCCCTGAGCGCGCCCCGGTCTGTGTCCACCGAGTAGATTTCGCCCTCCGGCCCGATCAAGTCAGCCAGCGCGAGCGTGAAAGCCCCCGCTCCAGAGCCGAGGTCGGCCCACACGCCGCCCTGTTCCGGCACGCCTCCGCGCAGTAAGTAAACATGGTCCTCATGGGTCATAAATGAAGCTCCTGCTCCATTATATTAGGGCTTACGCAGAGACGATAGACGACGGACGATAGACGATGTATATTTTGCGTAAGTCCTGTATATTATATGCGTACTCGACAATCCCCAAATATAGTGGTAATGTTTATCTTAACCGGGTGTAAGAAACGGTACGTTTCAAGCGTCTAAATATAGTGACTGCATAATGCTCTGTTTGGTTTGTAGAGTATGTGCGAGCCTCCCGGTTCGGAGTTGAAGTGGGAGGAGAGGGCGAGGGCGACAGCGAAGGCGATGAGAGGGATAAGGGGCGGATGAGCATACCAGCGAGTGCTAGCACCTGGGGCGACGTTGCCCAAGAAAGCTACACGCCCGATAACGAGTTGGTCGCCCTCACCCAGGCCGCAAGGCGTGGTTCAGAAGCCGCATTCGCTGCCATCTTTGAACGCTTCCAGACCCCTATCGTCAACTATGTTTACAGGCTCGTAGGCGACTGGGAAGCCGCTAATGACCTCGCCCAAGATACTTTCCTCAAAGCCTATAGCGCCCTGCCCGGCACCGAACCGTCGCTGCAAATATCTCCCTGGCTATATCGCATCGCAACCAATACGGCTCTCGACTCGCTCCGAAGACGCAAGCGGATAACCTGGGTGCCCTTCAAATTAGAGATGGAGCCGCCCGCGCCCCAATCGGACCCCGCTCCACGCCAAGCCGAAAGTGACGCCATACAGCAAGCCCTCGCCCAGGTGCCTTCCGACCTGCGCACCTGTCTTGTTCTCAATATGTACCAGGGTCTCTCTTATAAAGAAATAGCCGATGTGCTCGGCATTTCCGCCAATTTAGTGGCCGTTCGTATCTACAGAGGGCGCGAAAAGTTCATCGAAACCTACAATAAGGCAAATCCAATCTGATTTCAGATTGCGGATTGTTTCTTTCAATCCGCAATCCGCAATCCGCAATAGACATGACCTGCGAGAAGACACAAATACTTTTATCTAAATACGCAGATAACGAAGCCACTCAGCCGGAGAGGGAAGCTGTGCGCGTTCACATCGCTGGTTGTGACCAATGTGCTCGCAAACTGGCCGATTTTGAGCAAGTAACGGCCATCTTCGCATCTACGACCACCCGCCCTTCCGAACCTCAGCTGCGCGTCGGCCTCTTCCGCGAAATCGGCCTTATCAAAGAGGACGAGCGCCGTAAGCAACGCGACGCACAAGAAAAGCACCCCTGGTATATACCCGCCTCCCCTCTGCGTGTGGACGGGCGTTCGCGCTCCGGTCTTGCCCGGTTGTGGACGGTCGTCAACCCGGTTACGGTTGGGATGATAGCTGTGCTCGCGTTCTTTGGCCTGGTTGCTTACACCAATAGGCCGGTGTCCATACAAAAGCCTGATGCCTCAAAGGTTGTGGAGATGCTTCCCGTGCCGACCATGCCCTTACCCATCGTCGTAGCCAATTTCACCAATAATAATCAATCCGGGTTGGATATAGGCAGCCCTATGCCCGATACAGCAGGCACGAAGGTTATACCTGCCGTTTTCTCGCCCATCGCCGAACAGGCAAACTCCACAGTTCTGCCCACCGTAACCGTAATAAGTGATGGGTTTGTGCTGCTCGCCGACCCCACACCCGTGCTGGAAGACCTCGACTCTAGCGGCAGGCCCATCCACCTGGTCCGGGACCCCATGTACGGCTACTCGGTCTATTACCCGTCTAACTGGTGGACGCAAGTTGATAACTCGGTACGCTACTTCCGCCCCTGGGTGATGGACGGCAGCAATTCAAGCCCGTACTGGATAGAAGTACATGTGAGCGCCAATACCCAGGGTTATAACGCCGGGACATACAACAGCGCTCTCCTGGACGGCGCGGGAACCCTGATTTCGGGCGCGGGCAGTGCGGGCACGAGGTTGCGCCACGTCTATTTTGACGCCGGGAACGGCTACGACGATCTGTTTAGCTTCGATAACCAGCATATTTACACCCTGCACCTGGTAGCGCCGAGCGCCCAACAACCTTCGACTTTCAGGAGGCGCTGGTCCGACGCCGAGGCTATTTTTGCTCGCATGACCGCCAGGGCCGACTTCACGCGAAGCGCCTCGTCCACCCCCGTTCCGGCCAGTGACAATTCGGCGCTCTTTCTCAATGGGCCGGACCTTTACCTGGTAAGCATGGACGGTCGGGCGCGGGCCGTTACAAACGGCGGTTTCAACGTCCGGCAGTTTGCGCTCTCTCCTGATATGCACAAGGTAGTCTTCACCTCGGCCCAAACGCGCACCGATGTGTGGTCAAAGCAACTATATCTGTCGAACCTCGATAGCGACGGGCCTGACGCTTCGCAGCAGCTGTGGACCAACGCAATTGAGATCCACGACGTAGTCTGGTACAACGACTGGGTGCTGTTGGCCCTGGCGAAAACCTCTGAAGGTTCGGGTCTGTACCGTATATCGTTGCCACAAACCAGCAAGTTTCTCCCATCTTCCGTAAATGTGCAGCTAATAACTCCTCTCACCGATAGCACGGCGAACGCCAGGAGCCTGACGGTATCGCCCGACCGTCAGCTAATTACCTTCCTTGCGCCCCTTGGCGAAAGCGCCGGAACCGACGTATACGCTGTGCGCCCTGACGGCAGCGACCTGCGGGTACTTATCTCACATTCTGTGCCAATATCGCCAAGCGCCAGCGGCACTCCGATACTTGCGCCTGAAAACCAGGCTATCAAATCGTATATATGGCTGGATGGCCGACTGGAGTCGCAAGGCTACAGGTTCAACTTGCTCTACACTTGCGGCAACTCGCAAAGTCCCAGTTTCTACCAGGGTGGCTCCCTCTATTCCGTTACCAACGAGACGCATAATCCGTTGGTAGGGAGCAATATGTTCTCCCGTATCGGGGTAGCCGACCCGACCAAGTTGCAGATAGTACATATGGCGTATTCGACAGACGGCAAGTTAGCGATGACCGGGTACTACAACGACTATCAAGAAGGCAGAGCTGACAACCTGGCGGGTCTATGGACGGCAGAGATAGTGAATGGGCGGCTCGTGAATATGCGCCCACAGCCCGCGCCCCAAGCGCCCAACGGCATCACCGATCTGCAATGGTCGCCCGACAACAAAAGCCTTGTATACCGCGAGACTATACCCCAGGACCCGGAAAGTCTCAGCGCCCGCTACGACGGCCATTCTCCATTTACGATAATAAAGCAAGACTTGCTAACCGGCAGCCGCGTCGTGCTATATGGGGGCGTCCACTAATCAGACAACATCAACCGCATCAGGAGCGGGACTTCACAAGGGCCGCCTCACATATGTGAGGCGGCCCTTGTGTTTAGTAATCCTGTTTTGAACTTAATCCACTTTTACTTGCCAGTTACCCGCTTCCTGAGCCAGGTGGCCGGCCAGGTGGTCGCGCATCTTAGCGATGTTCTTTGCCTTTTGCGCGTCGTATAGGGAGTGTGCAGCGTCGGTAAAATAGCTATGCGCTGATAGGAACGCGATCTGCCCTTTGTACCATTCATCCTCTGGTATTGACTTGCCTCTAATCGCTTCCATTTCGGCCCGCAGTTGCCCGGAGCGCTGGAGGAATCTTTCCCATGGATTTCCCAACATGGATAAGTCCGCATCAGCCAGTATTTGCTCTACGAGATTATGAGGGTTCTGGGGCCACCTGGTAGCTCGTATGATGTCGGCTATAGTCTCTAGCTGTTCGGCTGTGTAGCCGTAGGAGCCAAGCGTTTCGTGCGCGATTTTGATGCTGCGTTCTTCATGGCCTTCGTCGGGACCGTTGATATAACCTGTATCGTGCAAAGCAGCCGCCGCCAGTAATAGCTGCTTTTGGTTGGGGCTTATCTCTAAGATGTCGGCGAGTCGCCAGGTAGCGGGCAGCACTTCGTCCAGGGTGTGCTGCACGGAATGATACAAGCGAGAGGCGGGCAACTCAGCCCGTAACCTCTCCAATATGTCATCTAAGTACGGGAGGTCGTAAGTCACTTCGAGCTATGTGCCTCCTACCAAGGGCAATCTCCTCCCCATATAAGGGAGGCTGTGTGAACCAGAACTATCATAATTATAGCATAGATTGTGACGATTTAGGATAGCCCATTTGTCACCCCAGGGTCTATGCAAAGTCGGAAATATAGAGGAAAGAGGATCCACTCACCCTTGTCATTCTGAACGGAGTGAAGAATCACTAACCTTACCACAGCGTCGGGGGATAAGAGCCTCTTCCCAAACGCTTACGACCCCGCAGTGATTCTTCGCTGCGGCTCAGAATGACAAGGGTGAGTGGATCCTCTTTCCTCTATATTTCCGACTTTGCATGGACCCTGTTTGTCACCCTTTAGGATCAATTCATTCTCCAAGACACGACCAAGAGAGATGAATCGTAGGGGTAGGCGCCCCCATAGGGGCGAACTTAAGGAGACTACACGGGCAAACAAACCCACTAACCCGTGTCATTCTGAGCCGCAGCGAAGAATCTCGTCGTATATGGGGATGGTTGGGTCACAGAAAATCCAGCATCTACGCGAGGGACGAGATTCTTCGCTGTGGCTCAGAATGACACGGGTTAG
>JBBQIC010000287.1:0-5397 GCA_038324555.1 Chloroflexia bacterium | reverse complement strand
GCGCGATTCGTCATGCACTGCCCTGGCCGCGACGAGTTCAGGGCTATCCACCATCTGCTCATCGAGTTGGCGCATACGCGCAACACGTCTATCCATACCTGTGTCTATCTGTTGCAGAACGTATAGCTGGCTGACGCGGCTCATATCGGGGCCTCCATATCTCCATATTATGTATAGGTAGGGGTGTATTCAGCATAACAGATTGGGGTACGATAGGCAAGAAACACGGCATCAGGGATCAGGGTGGGTAGGGGCGCACGGCCGTGCGCCCCTACGGGTGCGTTCTTATTTTCATCCCATGTGGTGTGCCCATCGCTCATAGTTACTCTGCGGTCAGGGTATTAGGATATGACTATAGAGCTAATCCTTATCAGACTAAAACTGCCCGCATAAACAGGACCTAGTTCTCATTCCAAGCTAACCGGAATGGCTATACAATGAGAATGAGCGCCAGGTATATCTATATCTGGGGCTTGCAACGGGTTACACCCCAAAGGTTACGCCCAGAAAACTGAATACTACGTGGCATCACCGACTACTGACCACTGACCACTGACTACTTGCCACGTTCGGCAAACCCATCTAAAGGTGGGGACGCAAAGCCATGGATCTAAAGCTCCGTTCGAGCTATGACAGCCAGGCTGCCCGGCATACGCATCGTAGCTTCCGTCCAGCTCTCGCCGGATACTTTGACGCTCGCCTGCTATAACCCGGCGCCCTTGTCTGTCGCCATTATCATCAGTATGAGGATAAAATGCAGGCAACTATACGATTACAATTACGGTTTAGAAGCATCCTTTGGCGGTGCATTAGCTCCTTATGTCTTGCGGTGGTTTTGCTGGCGCAACCAGCGAGCGAAATCACACAGGCAGGCGCTACCGCCAACGGCAACCCCTCCATCCTTGCGAGCCAGGTTTTGTCCGTCACAGGCGCGCCCGCCGCAAGCCAATACTTCGGCGTCACCAGCAGGACGGTGCGGGGCGATTTCCTCAAGGTATTTAACCATTACGGTCTGCAAACGATAGGCTATCCATTAAGTGATGAGCAGCAAGAGAATGGCCTGGTCGTGCAATACTTCGAGCGCGTGCGCATGGAACGCCATCCAGAGCTAACCACAAAGGGCTACGGGGTGCTGATGACCAGGCTTGGTTACACACTAAGCAAGCAGCAACAGCCGTTCGCGGACGCTGCCTTCGCCAACCTAGCGCAACCATCAACCATGCTCGTAAAGACGACCAACCATACGCTTTCAGAACCCTTCCTCTCTTTCTGGGAGACTAGAGGCGGATTGGAACTTTTTGGTTATCCGATTTCAGAGCCGATGAACCAGGACGGTATGCGCGTCCAGTGGTTCGAGCGTGCGCGCTTTGAATATCACCCTGAGTTGGCGAACAAGGGTCAGGCGGTGCAACTTAGCCATCTGGGTAGAACCGCTTACGAGAAGTCCGGTATTCATACTGCGCCTGTAACGGCAGCGCCCGCAGCGGACGACCAGCACCCGGTCACGGTTCAAGCGAATAAAGTTCCCTCCGACCAGGCAGAGCAACTCGGCCTTTCGGAGATGGAGAGCTATATCTTCAAGAGCGTCAATGAGCAGAGGGCCGCCGCCGGTCTGGGAGCGGTGAAACTAAACAGGACACTGATAGATCTGGCAAGATCACGCAGCAACGACATGGCTACGCGCAACTACTTCAGCCACACGACGCCCGAAGGCATCAACTTCCTTGCCATGCTCAACAGTCGCGGCTTTTCTTACAGGTTCGCGGGGGAAATCCTGGCGCGCAACAACTATTCGGACGAGCAGGCAGCGTCCGTTGCGATGACCAGCTACCTGAATAGTCCTCCCCACAAAGCTATCATAATGGATGGGCAGTACGCTATTGTTGGGGTCGGCTATGCCAAGTCAAGCCAGGAAGCCATGCACTACTTCACCGTGCTATTCGCCCAGCAATAACACCCACAGGGAATTAGGTTAGAGAAGTGTAAACCACTCCACACCCTATTCCCTCATCCTACACAAACCAGACAAATTTCCTTCTCCGACCAGGGAGGCCCCCGCAGCAATGCGAGGGCTTCTCTGATTCTAGGGTGGAGAATTTGGGTGCCTTTGTTCTGCATACCCAGTTTTTCATTGACACTGCATACCATTTGTGCATATAATATTGTGCCACATCCACGTAGCGTGGAGGATGTTGTCTATTTGTACCTGATCAATACTTTGCCTTTACCTAGTTTCGATATAGTTACATCTTAGGAGCAAGTAGCTGTTAGCCGAGCATAATATTTGTCTATATGTCTGGCTTACTCCGCTCCATGCTCGCAATTATCGCGGACTTACAGAGATTGCTTAGACTACTCTAATTTGAATATCCGCCGCTATTTAGGGCAACTTCAAAGTTGCTCCTGAACAATCTGAAAGGGGGAGGAGCCTATAGGACATGACGCTCACACATGTGTCTCCATGAGCTACTGTAGCAGGGCAGAATATAATGAGCGCAAGGCTAATTGCAGTAGTGTCAATGGCAGACGACGGGCCACAGACCATAGACGGTAGGAACTATCGTCCATCGCCTTTCGTCCATCGTCGTAATAAGACACTTCCGAAACCTCTAATCATCCGCATTTATCAAAGAGAAGGAAAGAGACATGTCACGATACATGAAAAGGCGCAATCTCGGTCTATTATTGGCATTAGCCATGTTGGTATTAGTGGCTGGCCTCGGGTTTGGTGCGCGTTCTTCGTCACTAGCCGCGGCAAATAAAGCCCCAGCAAACCCGCATCAGGCGGCCCGCCCCAGCCTCCAGCAGTCAGGCCTCGGAGTTGCCTCCACAACGAGCCGGGCGGCAACCAAGCTATCCAACGGTATAACTATTGTCTCCGATGACAAGCACGATACCTCTATCGCCCTCAGGGATATGAAACCCGCAGCTCCGCTGCCTGGTCGAAAAGAAAATGAGAGCGCATTGCACGCTAACCAACTTCCTAAGGTCACGGCGCCGAAGAAGTTTAGCGACCCCGTGCTTCAGAAGTCCTTTGGCCCTCTGGTAATGCCGACGCCTCTCGTCACTTTTGAGGGTCTCGGCGCTAACGGCTCCATTCCGCCCGACACCAACGGCGACATCGGACCCAATCACTACGTCCAGTGGATCAACACACAATTCGCAGTTTATAACAGGGCAGGCACAAGGCTTCTCGGCCCTCTGCCCGGCAACACACTATGGAGCGGCTTTGGCGGCCCTTGCCAGACGACCAACGACGGCGACCCTATCGCTCTATACGACCAGATGGCCGACCGCTGGATGATGAGCCAGTTCGCCTTCCCGAACTTCCCTTCTGGCCCATTCTATCAGTGCATCGCCGTATCGCAGACCGGCGACCCCACCGGCCAGTGGTATCGCTATCAGTTCACGATTAGCCCCACCAAGTTGAACGACTACCCGCACTTCGGCATATGGCCCGACGCTTACTACATGACCGACAACCTGTTCACGGGCGCCAATCTGGACTACGCAGGCTCCGGCCAGTATGCTTTCGACCGGACCAGGATGCTTGCGGGCCAGGCGGCTACTGTACAGATTCACGAACTAGGACCCGACGACTGGGGTGGCATGATGCCGTCCGACCTCGACGGCACGACCCTACCGCCCGCCGGCGCAGCCAATACATTCGTTGAGGTAAACGCTGACGAGTGGAGCTATCCTCCCTATACTTACCGCGACGAACTGCAAATCTGGCAGTTCCACGTAGACTGGCAGAACCCGGGCAACACCACCTTCACAGGACCTGTTCTCAGGCCAACGGCCCCATTCGATGGTATGCCGTGCGCTAACCCCAACGGCACATGCATCCATCAGCCGGGCACGAGCCAGATGCTGGACACCCTGTACGACCGCGACATGTACAGGTTGGCCTACCGTAACCTCGGCGATCACGAAGCGCTCGTATTCAACCATACCGTTGACGCAGACGGCGCTAACAATGGATACACGGGCGTGCGCTGGTATGAGATCCGCAGCCCGCGCAACAACCCCATCATCTTCCAGCAGGGCACGTATGCCCCCGACAGCGTCAGCCGTTGGATGGGCAGCATGGCGATGGACCACAACGGCAACATCGCGGTTGGTTTCAGCGTCTCGGACGCCACCAGCACCTATCCGGGCATCCGCTATGCTGGCCGCCTGGCTAACGACCCACCCGGCCAATTAGGCCAGGGCGAGGCTGTTATGCAGGCGGGCAACGGCTCGCAGACAGGTTACAGCAGGTGGGGCGACTATAGTATGTTGTCCCTCGACCCCACCGACGACTGCACATTCTGGTATACCAACGAATATTACCCGACCACAAGCGGCGGTGGCTTCCACACCCGCATAGGTTCCTTCAAGTTCCCGTCCTGCACAAGCGGCTCCGGGACCTCAACCCCCACTAACACGCCCGGCGGATTTACGCCTACACGCACCAATACCCCGCCAGTGGTGACCAATACCCCAACCCCATGTGGAACAGGGGGAGGGTGGGCAGCAGGCCCAACAATGCCCTCAGCACTCGTCAGAGGAGTTGGGGTCTGGTATCCCAACGGGCTCAACCGCTTCTACGTCATGGGTGGCCGCTCCTCTGATACCGCAGGTTCTGACTTGCAGAACCCCCGCTACTTCGATACTTCCTCCAGTACCTGGACCGTAGATACCGCTGCTTCCTTCCCAGATAACCAGGTCAATAACATGGCCTGCGCTGACCTCTCTGGGTCTGGGGGTCATAGAATATACTGTGTAGGAGGGTCGGCTGCCGGAGCTACTACTTCCAGCAGCGCGGTTCGTATGTACGACCCCGCCGCTCATACCATAACGGCTCTCAGCAGCGATAACTGGCCCGCTACCGCTAATACCTTGCCAGGCGGCTTCGCGGTGGTCAACAACAAGCTGTACATCCTTGGTGGCTTCACTATCAACGTCGGCATGTCTCGCCAGATCTGGGTCTTCGATCCCAACGGTACAGCAGGAGCCAGATGGACCCTCAAGGCCGGGCAGGTCCCAGACCCCAACGGCGGTGGAGGGCTTGGTTACATACCAGCTGCTGCTATAGGAACTGTCATCTACACAGGTGGAGGGTCTCACTGGGACCCTACCACTTCCACAATAGCCGACGACCCCAAGACTTTCAGCTACGACACCGTTTCGGACACCGTTTCGGACACAGCAGTCCCCGACATGCCCGCACCCGGTGACGCTGAGACGAGAGCAGTGAACATGGGAGGCAAGGTGTGGGTGATAGGAGGAGGGAGGACCGCTCCCAACCCCACATCCAACGTCATGCAGTTTGACCCCTCCAACCCAAGTGCAGGGTGGACGATGGTGAACTCATTCACAGGAGCGCGTCGAAACTTCCCGGTGGACGTAGAC
>JBBQIC010000286.1:0-5404 GCA_038324555.1 Chloroflexia bacterium | reverse complement strand
TGTATATTTTGCGTAAGTCTTGATAGACTCATGTTACGCAGTCGAGTAGCAGGGTTACCGCCAAATCGAAAGCAAAAGTATGAGAGCAACAAACCAACCAGCCCGTGTCATTCTGAGCCGCAGCGAAGAATCACTCACCTTGCCAATCTATCTGGGAAGCAGTACCGCTATTCCTAACGCTTATGACCGCGTAGTGATTCTTCGCTGTGGCTCAGAATGACACAGGTTGGTTGGTCCTGCCTCTTCTAGCGTCTGCGTAAGGTGAGTTATGTAAATAAACGAGGGTTGGGTAGCTTGCTATTGCTTGAGGCGTTGGCGCTGGTCGCCTATAAGCATCAGGATGGAGCCGGTGGGGAATACCTGCACTGTGTACGTCTGACCACGCCACACAGCGAGCACGGGTCCGGGTGGGTTGCCGGTGAAACGCACACCCGATTTGACTATCTCGCCTTCCCTCTGTAACTTGAGCGCAAAGCCGTGCCACGACTCTCTAAATATGTCGGTAATGGCTTCGTAAGCCGACTCGTAGCGCGAGCCGTGAGCGCGCATGTCTGAGGCTCGTAGAGTGGTCGCTAGCTGGTAGTTTTTCTGCGCGGTGGCGTAGATAGCGTCAACCTCCGCCAATATTTGCTCCCAGGGCGCGCCGAGTGGGACCCACAGATAGCCAAGATAGCCTTTCACCCTGTCGTCCGACGAAAAACGGTAACGCGGATAGACTACGATTTCAACGCGGCTGTTGACCTCGTAGCCAATGAATAGTAAAGTATTGCCGTATGCAATCGCCAGACCGAGAAATTCCTCGGTGAGCGTAGAAGGCACGTCGCTCTGAGGGGCAGCGACGCGCTTGCTTGGGCGGTATCTCCTGGCGCTGGCAGGGGTTGTGTAGTCCTGGTCTGACAAATCTGTTATCCTGTATCTACGGATTAATACTTCAACCAAAAATTGCAATGATCATTGGTTATAGTGTTGGTTATTCTTCGCTAAGAGCCTGTCTATAAGACCTGTAGGGGCGCTGCTTGCCGCGCCCTGGTGGGGTGTTCTGAGTTCTGAGCAGGCTTAGACAAGCTTAGTTGCCTGGTCCGAACAGGGCGCGGCAAGCAGCGCCCCTACAGGTCTTAGACAGGCTCTAAGACAGACGAAAGCCCGAATCTTGCGAATTTTCCAAACCCTCCAGGATATGATACAAGAGGATGGGACTTTCCAACAAGCATAGGGTGGGGTATAACTATTACTAAAGAGATCAGAGAGGACGATGGACGATGGACGATGGACGATAGACGATAGACGATAGACAATGGACGATAGACGATAGACGATGGACAATGGACGATAGACGATAGCTTGAAATCGTCCATCGTCCATCGTCTATCGTCTATCGTCCATCGTCCATCGTCTATCGTCTATCGTCAGAAAGGCTACACCAACCAGGGAGGGACTGAAGGCAAGATGAGTATGAAACGACCTCGGCATAATATGGGCCGGATTGATTGGATAGGAGCTGAGTCGGTGGGGCTACCGGGGCAGCGCACATTCAGGCTCATGGCGATGAGCGAAGAGTCTTCGGCGCAGCTTTGGCTTGAGAAGGAGCAGTTGCAGGAGCTTGCCAAAGCGATTGCCAGGATGTTGTTGGAGATAGACACCGAACAAGTGGGCGGCCTTCATGCTATAAGCTCAGGCGGATCAAATGCAAAGCCGCCGAATTTTCCAACCTCACCTGAGATTGAGTTCCAGGTGGGCGCTCTCGGCTTGCGCTACGATCCTCAGCGCGAGTTGATCGCCCTTGAAGCGTTCGAGCGAGATTTGCCCGAAGAGTCGCCGCCTTCGATGCGATGCCTGACGACCAAAGAGCAGATAGAGGCCCTACAGACAAACTGCCTTGAAGTGGTGTCTGCTGGCCGCCCCAAGTGCCCGCTATGTGGCGCGCCACTCCCCGAAGCAGGAATGCCGCACTTCTGCCCTCCTACGAACGGGCATCAGAGACTGGAGGAAGAAGCAGAATAGGGTGAGGGAGTAGGGTGAGGGAGTAGTAAGTCATTCTATTCCCTCACCCTACTCCCTCACCCTATTCTTCACCCGACATAGCCGCGTCTTTGACCTGGCTGTAGGCGTTGATGAAGGAGTCCATGCCTGCCAGTTTGCGGCTGTTCCAATCGGTGATGCTGACGGTCATGAGTGGGCGACCCCCTACAGAAAGGAAGAGAGTGCGCTTTACCCAAAAGAAGTAGTTCACAAGGAGATAGATTGCAAATATCGCCAGGCCGATGGCCGCGATTATTATGTAAAGAGGTTCGGTCTTGGAAAGCAGATCGTTCCCCGGCGCCAACTGCGATCTGGCAACGAAGACGTACCCCAGCGCTCCCGCGATAGCAAGCATCAGCAACCCAACGAAAAAGCTAAAGCCGGACGCACGCTCGGTAAGCGTGCCTACGGCGTCAATATCGCGTAAGAAAGCCGTTCGCAACACACTGTGCGCGAGCAAGATGACCCGCTTATTGGTCAGGTAAAGAGCGCCAAGTTGGAAGACCACGCTCTCGTTGGGCAGCATCTCTATTGCGCCTTTGGGCACCAATAAGGATCCTGCTCCTGCACTTGTGTGGCCTGTGTCATAAACAACAGGCGCGGACACATAAGGCTCAGAGGTACGCGGCCTCACAGGTAGCGAATACGATGGAGACAAAGGCTCCGCCGGTTGATAGGGCGCTGTACCACTGGTTACAGGCTCGTACTGAGGAGGAACATATCCGACAGATTGAGTCTGCATCGGAGGCTCGGCGTCCTGCCGGAAAGGATCCTGCCCAAAGAGAGAAAGAGGCTCACGGCCATTGGCAGGTCTTGACTCCGTGGCGTCGTCGGCGGCAGGCTCGACGCTAGAGACGCTTGATAAGATGAGGCCGCAGCGAGGACAGGCACGGGCGTCGGGCGGAAGAGAGCCTGAACAGCGCGGGCATACCAGTAACATGGACAAAGGTAATGATTCCCCTTTTGATTATAAGCATTCCTGGTGGGCGCAACCCTTGTATTATCGGTAATAAAGCCTCCGGCAGCGCCCTTGCATTTGAGATAAGTATAGCATAAGCGAGTGCATAAGTACCAGGGCCAATCACCAATCAAAGATAATAATTCCAAGGGAAGTCATTGTGTATTTCGTTTGGAATTGTTATCCAGCTAGTTCGGGTCAGCTATGAGTATAATAGTGCAAGATGACGAAGCAGGACAGGGAGACAATCCACTGGCGGGGTGGATACGCGACCGGTTGCTGAATGGCGGACCGGTTACGTTCGCCACGTTTATGAGGTGGGCGCTGTACCACCCCGAATTTGGTTACTACTCGGTTGGTCCGGATATAGGGCCGCGCGGCGATTTTACGACCAGCCCGGAAGCATCGTCTGCGTTCGGGCGGCTGCTGGCAATCCACACATCGGAGATTGACGCATTGCTGGGCAGGCCATCCGTGTTTCACCTCGTAGAGTGCGGGCCGGGGCGTGGTACTCTGGCCCTCGACCTGCTCGACGAGCTTGCCGGAAGTTATCCACAACTATACGACCGCCTGAGATACTGGTTGGTCGAGGTAAGCTCTGGACTCATGAAAGCGCAGAAACAGCTTTTGCTGCCCGCGCACGCTGGTGTGACCGAGTGGGCGGAGAGCCTGGAGCAACTTCCCGGAGGGTTTGATGGCGCTCTCATTGCAAACGAGGTGGCTGACGCCTTTCCGGTCCACGTCTTGGAGAATCGCGGCGGTACGATTTTTGAGCACTTCGTAGCTGTGGGCGAGAGCAACCATCTCTGTGTTATTACTATGCCCCCCTCGGATCAGAGGTTGTTGGACTTCATTGAGAAATATCAAATCGAGTTAGGGCCTGGGCAGAAGATTGAAATCAACCTGGCGGCTGAGGACTGGATTGCCCAAATCGGACGGACGTTGGGGCGCGGAGTGGCGACTGTTATTGACTACGGAGATACGTCGCCCGCCAGGTATTCCGAGGCGCGTAAAGAAGGCTCTTTGCTCGGCTACCGTGGAGGGTCTGTGACGGATAATCTTGTGGCGAACCCAGGCAAGCAAGACCTGACGGCGCTTGTAGACTTCACAGCCATAGAAGATGCCGCGTTGGCTAATGGTTTGACCGTTGTTGGATTGACCAGGCAAGCCAATTTCCTGCTGGGGCTGGGCTTGGGCACAACAGTAACTGCTGTTGCATCTAGGGACGAGGAGTTAAGTATCGCGTTAGCGAACAGGCGAGGGCTGCACGCGCTTGTCAATCCCGAAGGGCTAGGTAAATTTCACGTATTGCTCCTCGCCAAAGGAGTGGGCGTAGAAAATGCGCGGGTACGGCTGTCGGGCATGAAGTATGCGAACGTGGGATAACCCGCAAGAGACCGTTCCTCAACGAAAAGGTCCTTGTATGAATCACTCACCTTACGCAGTCTCTCGAAGGAGCAAGACTAAGCCGACCCTTGTCATTCTGAACGGAGTGAAGGATCCCGTCGTGGGCCAGGATGTTTGGGCATGGATTGCTCTCTGACGTAAAGGTAAACGACGGGATCCTTCACTCCGTTCAGAATGACAAGGGTCGGCTTAGTCTTGCTCCTTTATTGGCTTTCGGCTTTATGCCAACCTTACCTCGCGCCTCGTTGTGTAACGTGAATTGGGATAATCACGCATCACGCATCACGTTTCACGTTTCACGTTTCACGTTTCACGTTTCACGCGCTTCCAGGCGTTGTTCGCGGCCAGGACCGCAGGGGCCGACGCGGGGAGAGGTCCGTAGCGCGCTTCTATGTAGGCGGCTGTGATGCTGGTTAGATCGCTCTGAAGGTCGGGCATGGCTTCTGATAGGACCGAAAGGTATTCTACCGGGGTTTGCTGGGGGGCGCGAGGGTAGCCGAGACGGGCCGCGAGAGTTTGCAGGCTGGCGTAAATCTGCCTGACCGAGAGCGTGCCGCTCCATTCGGGGTAGCCTTGCAGCAAGGAGAGATCGTCTTCCTGCATAGAGGACACTACAAGTGAGACCCTGCGGAAACGGGCGAGAAGCTGGTCTAGCCACGACTTCATTTGCGAGTAAAACAGCAGCCACGAACCGAGGCTTTCGCGCTCCTCCATTGCTTCTCTCACAACATTCTTCCGCGTGCGCCTGAGGCTGCGGCTGACCAACCAGGCGACAAGCGCCACAATCGCCACTGCGAGCGCCGCCGTGAGTATGCCTTGCAGTTCAGGGGAGAGACCCTGCGCTGAAAGCGATTGGATCTCCTGCATTCGCTTCTGCCAGCCCCCGTCCGATGAAGGCTGTTGTTGCGGAGTAGGCGTGGGTGTTGGCGTTGTGCGCTGACCAAGCTTGAAGGGCAAACGCGGCAAATGGGCGATGAGCCAGAAGATCGCATAAAGGACGCCGTAGACTACCGCCGCCAC
>JBBQIC010000285.1:0-5407 GCA_038324555.1 Chloroflexia bacterium | reverse complement strand
GAACTCAGCAACGACTACAACGGCAAGATACGCTTCGTCAAGATGAACACGGACGAGAATGAGATGGCTCCTATGCAATTCGGCATCCAGGTGCTGCCTACGCTCGTGATATTCAACCAGGGGCGCGAAGTCAACCGTCTGATCGGCTTCTCCCCCAAAGAGCAGCTAAAGCGCCAGATAGACCGCTCGCTCTCTATCCAGTAATCAGCAGCAAGCAGCAAACAAAAAGGACCGCAACGCGGTCCTTTTTGTTTGCCCATTTATATCTAATGAGCGTGTGTTGTCTTGATGCGCGCCTTCGCATATGTATCGGGCGGCGTGCCCTTGATCGCTATCTCGACTGCCTTACGGAAAGGGGTCATCTCGAAGCCGCCGATCTCTTGCAGCCGCCTGTCCTTGGTCGCGCTGCCTTCGAGCAACATGGTGAACTGGTCTTTGGTGATGAGTTTGGGCATCACTTTGTCTATTATGGGTATCATGGGCCTCACCAGAGACAGGGGAGAGTGGAACAGCACGCCCTTCTTGCCTTGCGCCTCCAACGTCTGGCGGATCATGTCGTTGTATTCAAAGACTTGCGGCCCGCCGACCTCGAAGGTCTGGCTGGCGTATCTTTCATCCTCAAGCGCCTGGGCGAAATAGCGCGCCATATCGCGCACATACATTGGCTGTACGGGGTAGTTGCCCGGTCCGAGCACAGGCACGATGGGGAACATAGTAAGCTGCTTCAACAGGTCGGTGAACTCGCCGCCCGCGCCTATCTGGAACGATGGGCGGAATATCGTATACGGTATGCCCGAAGTCTTGACCGCCTCCTCGCCGCGCATCTTATTGCTGAAGTAGGGGGTGCTCATGTTGGTCGCGCCGAGCGCGCTCATGAAGATGAAGCGCTTGACCCCTGCCTCTTTCGCGGCTTTGACGACGTTCTCTGTGCCTTCGCCCATCACGAGGTCGAAGGTCTGGCCCCTGGACGGCGTTTCGCGTATGATAGCTACGAGGTGTATGACCGCATCTACGCCCTGCATAGCGCGGCGCACCTCTTCCATATTCGTAACGCTGCCTGTGGCAGTGTCGTAGCCTTGCGAGCGCAACTTGTCCAGGTCCGCGCCTTCGCGTGAGAATACGCGCACCTGATTACGAGGCATCTTCTTTTCAAGCGCCTCCAGAATATAAGCGCCGACGAACCCCGTGCCGCCTGTTACGAGCAACATGTCATTGCCTCCTTTGTGTTTGCTCCATCATAGTACAGCGTTCAAGGTTTATCAAGGCAGATGACGACAGTAAGAGTTCAAAGTTAGGGGTACAACCCGTAGGGGCAGGTCTCCGTGCCTGCCCTCTCTCCTTACCACCAACATCGAGGTGCGCGACCAGGGCAGGCACGGAGACCTGCCCCTACGGGTTGTACCCCTAACTTTGAACTCTTACTGACAACAAACGGCACACTGACCTGCCTCCGTTCGCGCACCTTAATATTGATCTATTTTAGCTGATTGGAATTGCCGATGGTTTCCATAACATCGGTTGGCACTCTCCTTAATCTACGGGCAATCCTTATTAATCCGGTGGGCTTACCGCAGGGAGCGTGACCCTGAAGAGCGCGCCCTCACCTGGGGAGGAATGCGCTTCGATGGCGCCGCCGTGCGTCTCCACTATCGCACGAGCGATAGCAAGCCCAAGCCCGGTGTTGCCCGTAGCCCGCGCCCTCGAAAGGTCTCCCCGATAAAAGCGGTCGAATATGTGGGGCAGGTCCTCCGGCGCGATACCCGGTCCTGTATCCTGTACCTCTATGCGTGCCTGGCCCGTTGTAGGGTCTAATGCCACCGACATCTGTACGGCGCTTCCCTGTGGCGAGTAGCGCAGAGCGTTGTCCACCAGGTTCAGTACCACCTGTTTCAGTCTGTCCGGTTCGGCCTGCACGCACACCGGACCGTAGCATCTCAGGTCGAGGCGCAGGCCCCGCGCTTCCGCCACCGGGGCCATCTGCTCGGCTATCTCGGCCAGCAGCCTGCTCGCGTCTATAGTCACAAATGATGTGGGAGCCGTGCTGTCCACGCGAGACAGGGTCAGCATGTCGTTCACCAGGCGGCCCATGCGTCCAAGTTCGTTGTGCATACCGCGCACCGTGCGTTGAACCGTGCTGCTATCTCCCCGGTCCGCGCCCATGAGCAGCATCTCGCTCAACCCTTGCAGCGAAGTGAGGGGAGTGCGCAATTCGTGCGAAGCGTCGGCCACGAAGCGGCGTTGGGCTTCGAGGGCAGCCGCCAGGCGGTTTACCATATGGTCGAAGGTTGCGCCCAGGCGGGCTATCTCGTTGCGACCTTCGGGCATCTGCACGCGGCGGGCCAGGTCTCCGTCGGCAATGGCCTCTGCCGTGCGCACCATCTTGTCCAGGGGCCGCAATACGGTGCGCGTCAGCGCAAGCCCTGCTATCACGCCGAGGATAGCGCCCACTATAGTCCCCAGCACGAGCAACAGACGCATGTTATTGAGTACGGCATCGGCTGTGTCCAGTGAAGCGGCCTGTTCGAGGAATACTTGTGGTCCCTGGGTGTCGTCCTGCGTAAGTATCCTACCGATTGGCGTAACCAGCGCCACCCACCTCTTGCCCCCTTTGTCGCTGACCACCCACCACTGCCCCTGCTTCCGGGCCATGAGAGTATCCGCCCAGCCGGTGGGTAGGACAGACGCATGAGGGGCGATTTCGCTGACTGCCGACTGCGCGGAAGCCATTACCACACCCTGCGCGTCAACAACGGTAACAGCCACGTCAGTGCCGCTCAACCCTCGTGTGAAATTGGTATAGTCCGCAATAGATAATATTGGCGGCCCTGGCGGTTCAAAGCCGTGGGGACCACCTCTATGCGTTTGTTGCGCCAGCGCTAGGTCCCTGCCTCGTGTCAGGCGGTCCGCCGTGTTGTTTACGAGAAATCCGTTCAGCCAGATATAGAGGAAGGCGCCCAGCAGCGCCAGCGTCAGAGCCAGCAGCGCCGCGTAGATGACGCTCAGTTGCAGGCCGACGGGCACGCTCCAAATGGAGGGACGACGGACGATGGACGATGGACGATGGTTCTTCAATCGTCTATCGTCCATCGTCCATCGTCCGTTACTCAGCTTCGCTAGAAGGTTCCAGGCCATAACCCACACCTCGCACGCTGCGAATGAGACTGCGGCTATCGTCGCCCAGCTTTTCCCGCAGGTGCCGTATATGCACGTCTATCACGTTAGTATCGCCCAAATAATCGTAGCCCCAGACCCTGTTGAGGATAACGTCGCGGGTGAACACCTGCCGAGGGTGCGTCAGGAAAAGCTCTAGCATATCGAACTCACGCGGCGTAAGTTCGATTACGCGCCCGCCCCTGGTCACGCGCCGGGTCTGCCGGTCGAGAATAAGGTCGCCCATGCGCAACGCCTTCTGTATGTTGATGCCGCGTCGCCGCAAAATAGCGCGGGCGCGAGCCATCAACTCCTTGAAGGTAAAGGGTTTGACCAGGTAATCGTCGGCCCCGCTGTCCAGCCCTTGCACTCGGTCTTCTAATTCGCCACGGGCCGTCAGCATCAAGACGCCAACGTCGCCTTGCGCTCGTAGTCGCCTGCATACCTCTATCCCGTCAATGCCTGGCAGCATCACATCGAGCACCACCAGATCGGGCTTGACCTCTCGCGCCTGGTCAAGAGCTTCCAGACCGTTAGTCGCCACGCTCACCTTGAAGCCCTCGTAATTCAGCCCCATAGTCAGCATCTCTACAATAAGAGGCTCGTCGTCCACAACCAACACGCTAATTGGGCGCTCCTGGTCCGGCTGCTCCTGCCATTCATTTACGTTCATTTTTCTCCCCAGTTTCGATTCCATCTAATCTTTTCTTCTTGATGATTGGCCCCTTCGGGGCCAATCATCAAGAAGAAAAGATTACTCTTTATTATACCACCGCATATAACAGCCCCACCCGGCTGTAGACCGGGTGGGGAGGTAGGAGAGGAGAGAGACAACCTGCTTTTAGCTCTTTAGAAGTTAGGAGCAGGCACTGTTATTGGCGTATCACTGCTGGTAGCGTTCAGCGCGTGGTGTATCTGGCTGGCGACTTCGGCCAACCCTCCGGCGACTCTCGCCGAGGAGACGGCGTCGTTGTACTTGCCTGCATTGTAGGCGTCATAGGCCGTTTTGTAAGCGTTCTGCGCCTGGGTTAGATAAGTGGCTACGTCACCGCCGTCCTTGAGCACGGCCTTTTGCATTACCAGGTTGTTATATGTGTGCTCCAGTATGCGGCTCGCCTGCGCCTGGGTGATAGTAGTCGCCTGGTTCGCCGGATTGAACTTGCCGGGGAACTGCGGTCGCTGGCTGGCGGAGGGCAGTTTGTCGAAGCCGAGTGTCTGCCCCATTTGCTCGTTGGCAAGCCTTGCAAGCTGGTCGGCTGCGTGCGCATAGACTACTGATTGCTCGAACTTCGAGGCATCTTTAGCGGTCTGCGCGTTCTTTACCTGCGCGTCCGCGCCGTTCAGCCAACTCTGAATATTGGTGGTGTCCATCTTGCCGGTCGCGTAGGTCAGATCGCCCTTGACTGTCGTGATTTGGCTGGTGGTTCTGCTGATCGCGTTGGTTGCTGTATCGGCGGTAGCTGGGCCTTTCATGTCGTGGCCGAATCCACCTTTAGGCCCACTAGATCCAAAATCTCCAAAGTCGCCGCCTCGGTGCCCAAACCACCCTGGGCCACCCATAACTGGGCCACCCATATCTGGGCCATCCATATCTGGGCCGGGCATCTGTGGATTGGTTGAAGGTGGACTAGTGACAGGCGGCGTTGTGCCGTTCGATCCCGGTGTAGTTGGGGTGGCGCTCTGCGCTGAAACGTTGTTGCTTGCGATGCTGCCTGCCAGGACCCCGATACCGAGGGCCGCCGTCGCCAGCGCCGCGCCTGTGAACATTCTTACATTCATATGCTATTCTCCTTTTGTTCTTGTTCGTTCGTGTTAGTGGATTGGTTGCTTACAGCCTTATGCTGCTCCGGAGTTTGATGGGATAAATTCACGTTGTCCATCATCTTCCTAATACCAGTATAAAATACCTGGATTAAAGGATGGCGAACGAAAAATTAAGTTTAGATTAAGTCTGGCAAGTAGAAGTTTCAGAAAACAACATGAGTCATCCCGAATTTTCTAACGGACCGCAAAGACGCAAAGATCGCAAAATACGCGAAGGTTTTGTATTTATTTATACATAGCGGACTTTGCGCTCTTTGCGTCTTTGCGGTCCGTTTCCTGCGCTGGTCGTTGGCGACGTGAGCGGAAGTCCAGACGCCTTGCCGCCACGCTGAACAGCAGCAGCACGAGCGCGGGAGCGACCAGATATGCCCACAACGGCTGTAACTCCGAGGATATTCCTGATAGACCGCGAGCGTCGAGCGCCTGGGCAGGC
>JBBQIC010000284.1:0-5435 GCA_038324555.1 Chloroflexia bacterium | reverse complement strand
TTTAGCCTGGTCCAGCTTCGATTGCGCCGACGCTAAATCCTGAGCGGTAGCCGGGGCCTTCACCTTATCGAGGTTGGCCTGCGCCTGGTCCACCGCCACCTGCGCCTCGGCTATCTGCTGTGGCGTGCCTGGCTGCCTGGCGGTCTCCAGTTTAGCTTGAGCCTCGCGCACCGCCGCCTCAGCCTGGGCTATGTCCTGCGTCGTAGCCCCTTTCTTCACCGCGTCCAACTTCGCCTGCGCCTGGTTCAACTGCGCCTGGGCAGCCGCTATATCCTCGGCCCGCCCGCCCGCTCGCGTGTCGTTCAGGTTGGCGATGGCCCCGTTCAGGTCAGCCGTAGCCGCCGCGATGTCCGCGGGTTGCGCGCCCTCTTTGGCCTGCTGCAACTTCAACTTGCTTATATCAAGCTGCGTCTTAGCCTCGTCCAGCTTCCTCTGCAAATCCTCGGTGTCAAGCTGCGCGAGCACGTCGCCCACCTTCACGTTATCACCCTGCCTGGCGATTACCTTGCTCACCTGCCCCGCCGCCTTGAACGACAGCTTGGCCTTAGTCTGTGCTTCCAGCTTGCCCGTAGTCTCCACCGTAGAGACAATGGTCCCCCGCCGCACCGCAGCCGTCGGCGGCCCCTGCACCGGCCTGAGAAAGAAGTAGGTTGTCCCTATCGCCACCGCGATCACCAACAGGATGGGTATAGCCAAGCGCCACCTGTTCCGTTTGGGTGGGAGGAGGGTTATCTCGTTGTCGTCGGCGAAGCGGGAGGTTGTCGGTTGGGTGGGGGTGGAGGGTGGAGTGACTACGGTTGTCGTGGAATGTTCGATGCCGTTGGCGTGTTCTGCGCCGTCTGTGGTTGCTTCTCGTTTTAGGGTGTCTGCCATGTTTTGCTTGCCTTTTCCGGTCGTATACCTTATGAATATATAGTTGCGTATATAAAGCCGTTATGCTTATATTGTACCCGATAGTGTAGTTGCATTGTATTGAAGAGTCTACGCGGGTTTGTCCCAATTTAGGCTTGACATTGTACCCTTTCGTATGTACAATGTAATTACATGATATTTAGATAATACTGAGGAAGACTCTTATGGAGAGGGCACGTATCATCAAAATAGGCAACTCTCAAGGTATTCGTATACCAAAGCCTCTGCTCAGACAAGCAGGTCTCACCGATGAAGTAGAGTTGGAGGTACAGCAAGATCGGATAGTAATTCACTCTGCCCGCCGCCCACGTCAAGGTTGGGAAGAACAGTTCCGCCTGATGGCAGAGCAAGGTGATGACCGCTTGCTCGACGCCGAAGTACCAAGCCTTACTCGTTGGGACGAGGACGAGTGGGAATGGTAGTCGAACGATTTGAAGTCTACCTGGTCAACCTCGATCCGACTGTAGGCAGCGAAATCCAAAAGACCCGCCCATGCCTGATCGTTTCACCCGACGAAATGAACCGCCGTATCTCCACCGTAATAGTCGCACCGATGACCACAGGAGGGCGCAACTATCCAACACGGGTTCTATGCCACTTTCAGGGTAAAGACGGTCTCATTGTGCTTGACCAGTTGCGGACGGTTGATAAAACGCGGCTGGTCAGGCGGCTTGGCAGCCTGGACAGGCAAACGCAAGTAGAGGTTTTGCGGATACTAGCTGAAATGTTCAGGGAGTAGTCCTTTGTCAGCAGTGTAAGCAACATTGCGTCGGGTACTTCCTTAGGTTGACAACTTCTTCTCTCCTTGCTATGCTCTTACTATCACGTTATTGACCCATTCTGAACGCCTAATTACTGCTATGTCATCTCTGGCTAAATCATACTACACACCGGAAGAATACCTCGTTCTTGAGCGCAAGGCGGAGTACAAGAGCGAGTACCTAAATGGTCAGATATTCGCCATGTCCGGGGCTAGCCGCGAGCATATCTTGATCTCGGTCAACCTGGTTCGTGAACTTAGTTCGCAATTGAGGGGTCGGCCTTGCGAGGTCTACAATGGCGACATGCGGGTCAAGGTCAATCCCACAGGCCTGTACACCTATCCGGACGTTACTGTCGTTTGCGGCGAACCCCATTTCGATGATAAGCACACAGACACGCTCGTCAATCCTACGCTTATCATAGAGGTATTATCCCCATCTACTGAAGCCTATGACCGAGGCGAGAAGTTCGCCCACTACCGCAAGCTGCCATCGCTCACCGATTACGTACTGGTCGCCCAGGACCAGGTGCGGGTAGAGCACTATGTACGCTACTTATGGCCTGTTGACGGAAGCGATATGGACTATGCAGGCCACAGACGTGGCACGCATGACCAATGGATGCTGGCAGAACTCAGCGACCTTGACGGCCACGACGCTACTCTTCAACTTACTTCCATCGGTTGTAATCTGCTTCTGCGGGATATTTATGAGCGAGTGGGGTTCGCCAGTGACAGCGCCGGAGCCGGAGCCGCAGAGACAGAGGCAACCTGATACTATCGCCCTACTCATACCTCAGCGCATAACTAACCTTCAACCGCGCCGCTCCCAGCGCAGGCCCGATACTCGCCACCATCGTCAGTAGCAGCGTAAAGCCCACCGCCAATGCAACCATCCCCGCCGGGAAGACGAAATCGAGCGGGAACAGCACCGTGCTCATCACCCACACCAGGAAGCGCGCAAGCGGGTAGCCCATCAGCAGGCCGAGCACAAAGCCACCGCCGCCCATCAGCAACGCCTCCGTCATAAACACCTGTATGAGGTGCGAGTTGCGCCCCCCAATCGAGCGCATGATGCCTATCTCCCGCCGACGTTCGAGCACGTTTAGCGTGAGCGTGTTGGCTATGCCAATGCCGCCTATCACCGCCACTATCACCGTCATGGCATACAGCAAAATGCTCAATATCTTGCTGGCTTCGAGCGAGCTTTCTTTGTCGGCGTAGGCGGCCAACATGCCGGGCGACAAGTTGTGGTACTTCCTCTCAAGGTGCGCCAGCACGTCCTCCACATAAGGCCCGTCGTGCTTATCCAGGCTCACCGCGAAGAAGTCAGCCGCTCCCGAACGGTGCATCAGCCTCGCCGCCGTATCGAGCGGCACGAATACTTTGCCCTTAGCCGACGACTGCAACCCCTGGGCGTTGTCGTTCACCACGCCTACGATGGTGAGCAGACTATCCTGCCCGCCTACCGTCAACTCTAGCTTATCTCCCACACGGTAGCCCCTCGCGTCCGCGAACACCGACGACAGCACAACTGCCTCCGGTTCGTTATCCGTGAACCACCGTCCCTGGGTCATCTTCTGCTTATAGCGGTAGAGGTCGGTATTCGGAGGTATCCCCCACATCGTCACGCGGGTATCGGCCACCGACGCGGATGAGTTCGCCCACGCCTCCACCTCCTTCACCTCCGGCACCGAGCGCAGCGTCGCCGCGAACCCCTGCCCCACAGGCTCCTGGAACCACACCCAGGCGTCTGAGCCGTACACGTCATAGGCGCTGTCTATTGATGCGTGGACAGAATCGCTGGTGCTCTGCGCCGCCATGAACGAGGCCGTCGCCAGCCCGATAGCCGTCACCGTCACGAGGTTGCGGGCCTTGCGACGGGCTAGATTCCGTACCGCCATCGCAGGCACGCGAGGCAATTGACTGAGCCTCTGTACGAGCCTATCTATGAACCCCTGCCCATACGTCGAACTTATGCCGTAGCTGTCCAGTGCCTTACGCACAGTGATTGCAGTGCCCCTCCACGCCGGAAGGAAAGCCGCCAGCGTAGTCACGCCCACGCCCACAGCTATGCCTTGCAGCACGTCAATGGGGTCCACGCTCACACCGTTGATCGTCAGGTTGAACAGGTTGCCCAGGTAGAGGAGCAGCGCGTAGCCGCCAAATATGCCTATCAGCAGCCCTATTCCCGTGCCCACGATGCCGTAGATTATCCCCGCCACCACGTATATGCGCACTACCTTGCCGCTCGTGGCCCCGATGGCCTTCATCGCCCCTATCTCGCCCATCTGCTCCGATATGACCGCCGCGAGCGTGTTCGCCACCAGGAACGACGAAATCACCAGCCCCACCACCGAGAAGACAGTCATCAGCGCGATCAGTGCGTCAAGCTGGCGCTTGCCTGTATAGTCGTCGGGGTTGCGCTCCCAGTAGCTCCCGTGCGCGAGGTTGCGCTTGGCGAACACCCGCTCTATCTCGTGCTTCGTATCGGCGCGCACCCCAGGCGAGAAATCTTTGAGGCGCACTAATAGCTGGTTGTCGCCGTCCTGTCCGTACATCTTCTGCACTTCGCTGTCGAGCGCATACGCTATAGAAGTGCCCAGTATGGAGGCAGATGCGTACTGAGGCGACTTGGCGAACCCCACCACGCGCAGATGCCGCGACTGGTTGCCCGGCCCCGCCCTGTAAACGACCTCGTCCCCAATCGCAACTGGCGCGACGTCCCGCACCGACGCTTCAAGCACCACCTCGCCTGCGCGGGGCCACTGCCCATCAACCAGGTCCACCCGGTTCACGCGCATGTCCTGGAAATCGCGTATCCCATTGAAGTAAATATCTTTCCACGCCCCCGCCGCATACCACTTCGTAAAGTAGGTGGCCCGCAACTCCGAAGCCGCCACGTTCGACACCTGGTCCACCGCGCCCAATACGTTGCTAGGCGCTATGCCCACCCACCAGCGCATGTCCTGTTGCGAATTGTTGTTGTAAGCCGCCGCCTGCGCCGCAGTCATATTCTTCGAGGTGGAGGTGATCGCCACAATCCCCGCCACTCCAATGATAATCCCAATGACCGTGAGGAAAGAGCGCAACTTACGGCGCGTGAGGTCTCTATAGGCTTTGCGTAGCGCGATGAGCATAGTTAAATTATACACAAAAGAGGGGGCCAACCGTTCGCCGGCTGGCCCCCTCTTTTGTGTGTTCTATTCCCTATCTGTCCGGCCCAATCGGGGGCGGAGCTAAGACGCCAATGTTGATCTTGTGCAGGTTGGTATCGGAGGCGGTGATTACGTTGTCGTTATTGAAGTCCGCCCTCGCGTCGTAGCCTGGGTCGCCAACTGTCTTGCCGAAGGAGTTCTTCAGAATATTGAAGTCAATTATGTTGACCACGTTATCGTTGTTGGCATCGCCCGCCCTCATCATTCCCCCTTCAAAGGTGGTGACAGGCGCTCCGGTCAGGCTGACTGTAGCAGCGTTAGCCAGGAACTTGGGGCCTTTGACACGCCAGTTGTATGTGCCCGGAGCTAGGCTGGGTAGAGTGTACGTAAAGTACCCGTAGGCATCCGTATTCTGCACCGGAAAATTGACCTCAGTAGTGCCCATCTTCAAGGTAAGGGTAATGGGTTGCTGTTGTCTGGCGCTTGGCTGTGTGGACGCACCCTGCCAGGTGACATGCCCTACGATCAGAGACTGAGGCGTAGGCGTGGGAGCCGCCGCAATGTTGATTACGTAGTCCGTATACAACGAGGGGTCATTTACTATT
>JBBQIC010000283.1:0-5456 GCA_038324555.1 Chloroflexia bacterium | reverse complement strand
CGTTCCTGAGAGGACGAGGAACACACTCATCCAACAGGATTCTCATTCAGGCCGAAGCACTGGATTCTCCGACAGAGCGATCGCCTTCAGGCCCTCAAGCAGAGCCAACACCTGGTCACGCTCTACGGTTGGGAAGTAGTGGTCCAGGAACGTGTCTACAGAGTTACCTGTCTCCAAATAGTCGAATAAGGCTATCACAGGTACGCGCGTACCCTTAAAGACCGGTGTGCCACCCATGATTCTTGAGTCGCGGTTCACGATATGGTCAATGGTCTGTGTGTCTAACATAAACGAACCTCGATTCTATCTCACGGCAAGTACATGCTCATTATATCAACGGGCCGCACCTAACGCCAAAATTGGGTTGTACATACATGGAAACCGTCACACTCTTGGTCCCTTTAGTTGGAAAATCCTGGATAACCGTATCAACTTCTGCGTGCACGTTACGCCTGCTTTGCCTTCTGGCGGGTAGTGCGCCTTGTGCGCTGGCGGGATAGTGAGACGGGTTCCTGAGCAGCAGTTACTGCTGCGTCTGTTTTAGGCGCATCAGGATAAGGTATGCGGGGGTGGTAGATACCTTTGAGCATACTGACGAAGGCCTCTTGTATACGCGCTATGTCTCGTACCGTCAGATCGCATTCGTCAAGCTGACCGTCGTCTATGCGCTCGCTGATAATCTTGTGTACGACGGAAGCAACAGCATCTGCGGTCATCGAGGAAGCATTGTTGTAGAGCATGGGGCTTTCGCTGGCGTCCCTGTTAGCAAGGTCGCCCATACCTATGCGCAGGGCCATTTTGTCCAACTCACCGCTCTGAGCCATGGAGCGCACCGCAGCCTCCACACCATCGGCCAGCATCAATATCGCGTTCTCTTTGGTCTGCGGCTTCGGCCCCGGATAGCGGAAATCGTCCGGGTTGGCGTTGGGGTCTTGCTCCAGCGCCTTGTAATAGAAGAATTTGATAAGCATAGTGCCGTGATGTTGGGGAATAGCGTCCAGCACGCGCCTTGGCACATTCTCTTTCTTACCCATACGAACGCCATCAGATACGTGACCAGCGATAATCGCCGCGCTTTCCCAGGGGTTGAGTTCGTCATGCACATTGTTGAGGCCAGACTGGTTATCTATGAAATAATAGGGACGCTCTACCTTGCCTATATCGTGGTAATAGGCGCAGACGCGAGTGAGCAAGGGGTCGGCCCCTATCATCTCAGCTGCGTGCTCGGCCAGATTGCTCACCACGAGCGAATGGTGGTAGGTGCCGGGGGCTTCGCGCATCAGGCGGCGCAGCAGAGGTTGGTCGGGGTGGGCAAGCTCCATCAGTTGGAGAGGAGTGGTTATGCCAAAGAGCGTACCTAACAGAGAGAACGCCGCGAAAGTTATCGAGGTAGAGAAGACCCCATTGACCGCCGCAGTCGCCGCCAGTTGCCCAACGCTCGGCCAATCGAGAGCGCCCCCTGTGAGCACTCGTAGCATGAACGCTGCCATGAAAGAAGCCACACTGATATAGAACCCGGCGCGGGCGAATGTGCTCACCCTCTCTACTTTCGTGAGCGTGAAGATACCTGTTAGGCCTCCTACCAAAAAGTAAATCGGCATCTCCATTGAGAGCACATTGCCCATGACAATGCCCAGCAGCATCGAGAGTATGAACGTAACCAGCACCGCCAGGTTACTGTTGAGTAGCACAGCGATCAGCATAGAGATGGCGGCTACCGGCAGCAGGTAGGGCAGCAGAGTATGGCCGGGCAGCAGGAAGCGGGCGACGCCAACGGTGAACAGCAGCAATATCCCTACAAGCAGTAATTGCTTCTGCCGCTTCCACACCTGGGGTATGTACCTGTAGATATACAGGTGTAGCAGTATCATCAGCAGGCTCACGATACCTGCTGTGCCTATGAGCAGTTGCGGCGATAGGTTGCGACTGAGCAGCCCGGCCTCTTGCATCTTCTCGATGGCTTCGGGCGTGGCAAGGTCGCCACGGCGCAATATGGCCTCGCCCTTCTGTACGGTCTGGATTATCGGCTTGATGTTGGCTGCGGCCTGTTCGCGCCGCAGTTGGGTCTGCTCCTGATCGAGGCCCACGTTTATCGAAAGGAAAGGTGAGATAAATGCTAGGGCGGCGGATTCTTCGTCGGCGTTCATTACAGGGAGCAAAGAAGGCAGATCGGTACGCGCCTGCCGAACGTCAGCGGCGCTCGCCAACCTGCGCTCTCTCATGATGGCGTCGAAGGTCTGGATAACGGCATTATCGCGCCAAACAGGATATTTGCTCTCGGACATCAGCAGCAGGGTATCCGCCTGGGCTGGGGTCAGTTTCACTTCTGACATGCCCATCAGGCGCTGACGCTTCCCAATCATGTCTTGCCCTTGGTCCAGGCGTGCGTCTTGCACTACGGCGAGGGCATTCAGCAGCACAGTGCGCTGGGACTGTATGAGACTAGCGTCTTGCACCCACACATCGTTCGCTGGGTCTTTGGAAGCCTGATCCCTGGCTCTGTCGGTAAGCGTTTTCGATTGGTAGCTGAAAGAGGTGGGCGAAATCACGTCCTGGAGGACGGGCGCGCCCGGCGTCACGTCCACCTGGGCGGGCAGGACCGGCACGGTGATTATCAGACTGAGCGCCACGCTGAGGACAAGGACTGAGATCGCCAACAGGAACGGTTTGCCTTCATGTCTCTCGGCGTCCGTAGCCTGTGGGCCGACAGGCTTGGTCCTCAGCGGCAGCAACGGGCGAGAAGCCCGCAGACCATGGCTTGCAGCGGGTAGGGTCTGTGGGGGCTGTAAAGGCGCTTGCGATTGCAAAGGCGCGGCCTGACCGTTCGGAGGCTGTAAGCTGGCCGTCTCATTGGAAGGCGTACCGTTATCGGCAATGCCGCCCTCATCGCCTGGCTGTTGAACCTGGCTGTTGTCGCGTGGGTCGTTATCCATAGCTTGCATCCTGGCGGGTTAGGGCCGTTAGACCTATAACACCGTAATTATCATATTATACTTCTTCTATAACGTCTTCGCCTACACTGTGATATACTAGCCAGCAGAAACGTCAAACACTGCTGAAATGAAGCTAGAAGACATGCAGCTAAATCTTGAGTTTGAGCGAACACCCACTGTTGCTGACCAGTTTGCACCTGATGAACGTCTGGTAATGCTCCATGCCGATGTGATAGAGGCGTGCGGGCAGTTGCCCGATGCGCTCTTTTCGTTGATTATCACATCACCGCCGTATAACATTGGCAAAAGCTATGAAAAGCAAGTTGCGCTTGATGAGTATCTAGGCTGGCAAACGACGATAATTGAGCATATAGCGCGTTTGCTCAAACCCACAGGAAGCATTTGCTGGCAGGTAGGAAATTACGTTATTGATGGCGAAGTTTTCCCCCTTGATATTTACTTCTACCCAATCTTCAAGAAGCTAGGTCTCAAGTTGCGGAATAGGGTTGTTTGGCATTTCGAGCATGGACTGCACGCCTCGCGTAGGTTTTCGGGGCGTTATGAGACGCTTCTGTGGTTCACAAAAACAGACGAGTATATCTTCAACCTGGACTCCGTTCGCGTACCCTCTAAGTATCCAGGCAAGTTGCATTACAAAGGTGAGAAGCGCGGCCTGCCCAGCGGCAACCCATTGGGTAAAAATCCATCAGATTTTTGGGAATTCTTGGCGCAAGAATGGGATGAAGGTATTTGGGAAATCCCGAATGTGAAGTCGAATCACCCTGAAAAGACTGCTCACCCATGCCAGTTTCCAGTAGAGTTGGTCGAGAGGTGCGTGTTGGCTATGACAAATGAAGGCGATTGGGTGCTTGATCCGTTCGCGGGCGCGGGTTCAACCCTCATTGCTGCTGCCAAGAACAGCCGACGGGTGGTGGGTATAGACCGCGACGCTGAGTATTGCGCGCTGGCAAAGCAAAGAGTTGACGACTTTTATGCTGGTAGGCTAAAACTGCGGCCAATTGGCAAGCCGGTGCATGAGCCTTCGGGACGGGAAAAAGTAACCCAGATACCAACTCAGTGGGTTGAGCGGGACAAATAGAGTGATAATTGCAGGAATGTTCTCTTTCAATAATGGTGAGGAAGTTATCAGAGCACGATACCCACACTTGTTCGCTGAGGTAACAGAAGTTATCAGCTCTGTGGATGCTGAAGGGCACAAGACCAAGGTGAGCACTGAAAAAACGATGGTGGGCCGTATTCTATATAGCCCACCATCACTAAACAAAGCCTTTAAACATCAATTCGGATTGCTCGATTGGCACAACAAGAAAGTTGTGTGCGATTATCCCATCGAATTCTATACGCAGGATTACGTTGCCAAAAACCCCAGGAGAATGCGAAGCGTGCCTTTTCGAGATATGGATTTCGTGAAGGAAAAGCTTGGGGTAGAAGTGCAGTTCGGCAAGTATGCGTTCATGGTGTACAACGTCTGCTCCAAGATGACCATCTTTAGGAATTTGGACGTAATAGACGCAGGTATTGAGATAGTGCCAATAAAGCAGTTCGCAGACCAGATGTCTACAGGCGTGTCTTATTTTGAGCAGTTTGTGTGGGATTTGCAGGCGCGGGGGATTGCCGATATTGATATTCCCGTGCTGATTTTGGGGATTGATGATAATTCGTAATCCTCAGGAACAAATCAGCCACCTGCCGTGCGGTGGCTGATTTGTTCCTGAGGATTACGAATTACCCCTTCAAAATTCTCAACGCCTCGGCCACCACATGCTCAGGCGCGGGCATGACCGACTTCTCGCCCGCCGGGCCATACGACACGCGGGTGAACTTGGGGTGGACGCGGCCTATGGGGCCGTGTAGTTCGTGCCACCAGTTGGAGGCTATTTCGGAGGCTACTGACGAGCCGAAGCCTCCGATGGCGCGGTCTTCGTCGGCTATGAGCACATGGCCCGTCTTGCGGAGTGACTGCAAGATGGTAGCGCGGTCGTAACCGGCGTCTACTGTGCGGAGGTCTATGACTTCGACGCTAATGCCGTGCTCCTTTTCAAGAGTGTCGGCTGCTACCATCGAGCGCGGCCAGAGGTTGCCGTAGGTGACGATTGTCAGGTCAGAACCTTCGCGGGCCACGCGAGCGGTGCCCAGGGGCACGCGATAATCGGAGCCTGGATAGTAGGAGCGCGATGGCTTGGCTTCGTAGAGGGATTTCGGTTCGAGGAAGACCACCGGGTCGCCCGATAGGATGGCTTCACGCAGGAGGCCAACGGCATCGGAACCGAGGGAGGGGACCACGACGCGCAGGCCCGGATAGTGAGCGATAGGACCAACGCCCGCCTCACTGTGCCAGATAGCTCCCGCGCCGCCCAGGTAGTCGCCGTAGGCTACGCGGATGACCATCGGGCATGAGAATGTGCCGTTGGAGCGCCAGCGTTGGGTAGCGATTTCGTCCACAAGCTGCTGCCAGCCGGGGTGGATATAGTCGCGGAACTGCACTTCTACTACGGGCAGCCA
>JBBQIC010000282.1:0-5541 GCA_038324555.1 Chloroflexia bacterium | reverse complement strand
TATGAGGCACCTCCGGGACCATATGGGCGTTGCCATACAGCCGCCAGTTCGTGATCTCTTCAAGGTAGGACATGAGATGCCCACCCGCAAATCCGCCCGCCCCGGTCACGAGCGCCCGTGCCGGGGCTTGTTGGTAATCTTCGTTCACTGCTGGCAGACTCTAGCGTTTGCCGGCTTGTAGGGGCGCACGGCCGTGCGCCCCTACTTCGCTCTCATCGTGGCGGCCGTTACTCTCGACGAAAACGTCGGGCACCAGCACGTTTGGCTTCGCGCTGGGGGGAAGTCCGGCTTCGCGGCGCAGGGTGTCCGCCTTATCGGTCCGCTCCCAGGGCGCGTCTATGTCGTTGCGCCCGAAGTGCCCGTAAGAAGCGGTCGCCTTATAGATAGGGCGGCGCAGATTGAGGTCACGGATGATAGCGCCTGGACGCAGGTCAAAGTTCTCGATGATAAGCTCTTTGATGCGCTCGTCCGAGATTCGGCCCGTGCCGAAGGTCTCGACCATGATGGAGATGGGGTGGGCTACGCCGATAGCATACGACAGTTGGATCTCCACACGGTCGGCCAACCCGGCAGCCACTACGTTCTTCGCGGCGTAGCGGGCTGCATAGGCCGCCGAGCGGTCAACCTTTGTTGGGTCTTTGCCCGAGAACGCCCCACCGCCATGACGGGCTATGCCGCCGTATGTGTCAACGATGATTTTACGCCCGGTCAATCCGGCGTCGCCCATCGGCCCGCCTATCTCGAAGCGTCCGGTGGGGTTGATGAAGTAGCGGGTCTTGTCGTCAAGCAAAGTGGCGGGTAGGACCTTTTCGATAACCTCTTTCTTGATGGCCTCTTCGATTTCCTCATGGCTCTTAGTTGGCTCGTGCTGGGCCGATACGACCACTGCGTCTATACGCACCGGCTTGCCATAGCTATACTCGACTGTGACCTGGGCTTTGCCGTCGGGACGCAACCACGGCAGCGTGCGGCTCTTACGGACCTCTGCGAGCCTCTTGGTCAGTTTGTGGGCCAGAGAGATGGTGAGGGGCATAAGTTCTTCGGTCTCGTTGCAGGCAAAGCCAATCATCATGCCCTGATCGCCCGCGCCGACAGCTTCAATGTCATCGTCAGGGGACATATCGCCCTGTTTGGCTTCGAGAGCCTCGTTCACGCCTAGCGCGATGTCCTTCGACTGCTCCTTGATGGATACAATCACGCCGCAGGTGTCGGCGTCGAAACCGTACTTGGCGCGGGTGTAGCCCGCTTGCATGATCGTCTCGCGCGCGATCCTGGGCACGTCCACCCACGCGGTTGTCGTGATCTCGCCCATCACCAGGATAATACCAGTAGTGGTAGCTGTTTCACAGGCCACGCGAGCGTTCGGGTCTTGCGCGAGTATTGCGTCGAGCACCGCGTCCGAAATCTGATCGCACAGCTTATCCGGGTGCCCTTCCGTCACCGACTCCGAGGTCAAAAAGACCTGCGGTGAGGACATGAACGTTGATTCGTGTTGGTTGTTTGCCATGATGTGGATTCTCCTATTGCTTACTGCTTACTGCTTACTGCCTATCAGTAAGCAGTAAGCAATACGTTCTACGTGCCGCTCTCCCAGGACGCCAGGTACTTCTGCTGTTCTTCCGTCAACGTGTCAATGTGAATGCCCATGGACAACAGCTTCAACTTGGCTATCTCGTGATCTAGCTCCTGTGGAATTACGTATACCTTGGCTTCCAGGTCTTTGCCATTCTTGACCATATACTCGGCGGCGAGCGATTGGTTGGCGAAGCTCATGTCCATGACGCTCGGCGGGTGGCCCTCGGCGGCGGCGAGGTTGACCAATCTGCCATCCGCCAGCAGATAGAGCTTGCGTCCATCGGGCATGTTGAACTCTTCAACGAAGTCGCGTACTTCACGTCCGCGCCCGCCTGCTACTTCTACCAGCGCAGGAATGTTGATTTCATCGTTGAAGTGGCCGCTGTTCGCCATGATAGCTCCGTCCTTCATGGCGTCCATGTGGCGGCGGTCTATCACGTTCAGGTTGCCCGTGACCGTGATGAAAATATCGCCTATGCGTGCTGCGTCAATGAGGGGCATTACCTGGTAGCCTTCCATGACTGCTTCAAGCGCGGGCACGGGTTTCACCTCTGTAACAACCACGCGAGCGCCCATGCCACGAGCGCGCATAGCGATGCCGCGTCCGCACCACCCGAAGCCGCAGATGACCATTATCTTACCCGCAAGCATATTGTTAGTAGCTCGTATCACGCCGTCAATCGTGCTCTGGCCCGTGCCGTAGCGGTTGTCGAATAAGTGCTTGGTGTCCGACTCGTTCACCGCGACGACGGGAAACTTGAGCACGCCGTCCTTCTCCATCGCCTTGAGGCGGATAACTCCGGTGGTGGTCTCTTCGCTGCTGCCGATTACGTCATCGAGGAGGGCGTGGCGTTCGTCGGCAGACAGCTTGCTTGCCCAATCGCGCACTCGTGGATGAACGTCGGCCAGCCGGTCTAGGGCGATAAAGAGCATCGAGGATACGAGGTCCGCACCGTCGTCCATCGTGATCTGCGGGCGATGATCGAGCGCGGACACGATATGCTTATAGTAGGTGTCGGTGTCCTCGCCCTTGATGGCAAAGGTCTTGACGCCGTAGAACTTCACGAGCGCGGCGGCCACGTCGTCCTGGGTAGATAAGGGGTTAGAGGCGCACAAGGCTATATCGGCCCCGCCCACCTTTAGAGTACGCATCAGGTTGGCGGTCTCGGCGGTCACATGCAGGCAGGCTGCTATGCGCAGCCCCTCCAACGGGCGTTCGCGCTCGAACCGTTCGCGTATCTGGCGCAGCACCGGCATCTCGGCCTCTGCCCATTCAGTGCGCCTGCGTCCTCGCTCTGCCAGGCTCAGGTCCTTGACGTCGTATTTGTCCGCCATCGCTTCGTCTGTACTGTCCGTGTGTTTCGTTTTAGTTTCTAACACCATTCGTTTAGTCTCCCTTTTTGCAAAAATTGTTGGCGAGTGTCGAGTGTTCGAGATAATAACTCCTCACTCGTCATGTTTCCTCTCTTGTTGTTCCAGCTTACGCGCAACGAGCTTCAACAGTTCGTCAATATCGAAAGGCTTGTAAAGCACGCCGATGTCCTTCATGGTGAGGTAGCCCTCCATCTCACGCAATTCCTTTATCGCGCCACTGCATACGATGATCGGTATGTGCTCGGTTTCACGGTCCATCTTCAGCTTCTGGATGAACTGCCAGCCCACCTTCTCTTCGCCAAATACGTGATCGCTAATGATCAGATCGGGCTTTACCTTTTTGACGTGTGTCATTATTTGCGGCTCGAACGAAGATAACGTAACTTCGTACCCGCCCTCCTCTTGGAGTATCTGTTGGAAGAGCTCCAGGATTTCCTCCGTATCGTTGATTGCCATTATATGTTTAGCCTTGCCCACTTCTCCTCCTGTCTATCCTAATGCAAGATCAGGGAACCTGTTAGGGAAAGGGTAGGGGCGACCCTATGTGGTCGCCCTGGTGGGAAAGCCCCAGCGAGAGGGCGACCACATAGGGTCGCCCCTACCCTTTCCCTAACACCTCTCTTGAATCTGCACTAGGAACCATCGTCCATCGTCAGTTAGCCTGCAAGACTGAAGGCTTCGGCGACCACCGGCTCTTCACCGAAATTCTCCGCATATCGCTGTGCAAACTCGTCTCGCGTGTATACGTGCGCCTGTGTGCCGTATTGTTCGATAGCATACACGGCCGCCAGCGAAGCCACGCGGCCTGCTCTGTTCACATCCATACCTGCCTGCAAAGCGTAAACCAGGCCCCCCAGGTAGGCGTCACCCGCGCCTACGGGGTCCACTATTTCGCGTACCCTGGCCGGGGGTATTGCTATAACTTCATCAGCAGTCATAATAACCGAACCGTGCTCGCCCTTGGTCATGACCACTATCTCGGCGTGTTCGGTTATGTCCTTGTGACTCAGACCCGTCTTATCTTTTATCAACTCGTACTCATAGTCGTTAGCCACGACCACCTTCGCGCCGCGAACCCCCTGGGCGATGTCCTCTCCGCTCATCCTTATGATTTGCCAGATCGGAGAGTAAACGTAAGGCACGCCCATTTCCTGGCACTCCTGCGTGAAGCGCACGATAGGTTCAGGTTCGGTGGGGCCGATTATTACCAGGTCCATCTCCTCACGCGGGACGCTGGTGAGCGAACGTTGTTTGTCGTAGGCCATCGCGCCGGTATAGAAGCCGGTTATCTGGTTGTTGTCGCGGTCGGTGGTTATGTAGCACGTCGCCGTAAACTCGTCCGGCTCCACATGCACGAAGCGGGTGTCTATGCCGTGCTTATGCATCCATTCGGCGTACTCATTCCAATCGTTGGCCCCAACCGAGCCGAAGACCGCGGGCGGTGCGCCCAACAACGCCATCGTATAGGCGATGTTGGCCGCGACCCCTCCACGCTGCCGCTTCAACGTATCCACCAGAAACGACAGATTCAGCACATGCAACTTCTCCGGCATGATATGGTCTTTAAAATATCCAGGAAAGTCCATTATATTATCGTATGCAACCGAGCCGGTGACTATAACACTCATATCTTGTCCTTATGGGTTGTAAAGATTACCTCTTTCAATCTTCAATCTGCAACCTTCCCGATCTTCTCCGGGCGGAGCACGCCAGACTCAGTGATTATACAGCTAATCAGTCGAGACGAGGTAATGTCAAACGCCGGGTTGTATGCTGCAACGCCGTTGTGGAGTATCTGGCCCATCAGCCCGAGGGCGCTATCAGGCGTCCACTCCACTGGCTGGGGCACTTCGCCTGTTGTCTCGCCCATCGGTTGTGTTGGTTGTGATTGAAGCGTTTGGAGCATAAAAAAGGTTCTCTCGGCAAGAGAGAACACGGTCTGACACTATGTTCGTCTCTCATCTTTCAGGTCTGGTAACCTGTCGGATTTGGCACCGCCAGTCCGGCTAAAGCTGGACCCGGTTGCCGGGCTTCACGGGGCCGATCCCTCCGCCCATCTCGATAAGAGTGCTTATATTAAGCAGGACTTACGCAAAATATACATCGTCTATCGTCCGTCGTCTATCGTCTCTGCGTAAGTCCTATTAAGTTTTAGCGCAGCCTGAATCATATCACAAGGCCTGGGGGGTGTCAAGCGGCGCTGGCCCGCAAATTTGCTAAAATAGCTAGATGGTACTAGCCAGGCTCTGTTCACATTGACCATTTCTCGAACCGGCAATTATACTGATAGTCGAGACCAACCAAAGAGATATGAGGCAGGAGCATACGTATATGAGCGACCAGCATTATGATGCTATTGTAGTTGGGGCAGGTCCAGGCGGAGCAACGGCAGCCTATCAGCTTGCCAAGGCGGGCGTCAACACTCTGCTGATTGAGAAGGAGAAACTGCCACGCTATAAAACGTGCGGTGGGGGCATTACTTTCAAGGCGGCGCGGGCGTTGACCTTCGATTTCTCGCCGGTTATCGAGCGCACGCTGTACAAGGTAGATTTCAGTTGGAAGACGGGCAAGCCTTACGTCTTGCAGAACGAG
>JBBQIC010000281.1:0-5545 GCA_038324555.1 Chloroflexia bacterium | reverse complement strand
TCCAGACCACGCGAATGCCGCCTGCGCTCACCTCCTGCGTTTTAGCCATTTGCTGCGCCACGAAAGCGTTAGATATGAGGTCGGCCAGGCGCGCCGCGGTCTCAGCTTTTTCGTTGTCTACCGTCATTACCAGGGCGTTCTGGTCGGGCTGGGCTTGCACCTTTATCTGGCCGGGCAGGGCGCTCACGTCCACGTCCCTTATCAGATTGTCGTCTATCACCTGCCGCCAGAAATCCTTGTTTCCAAGCTCCTGGGCATAGGTGCTCATGGTCTTCTTGATAGCTTCGATAGTGCCGTTATCGGGCGGCACCGGCTCGGCGACGAGCGTCACCCGCGCCTGGTAAAGCTGCGGTTGTGCGCTGCTGTACAGATAGGCCACCGCACCCGCCGAGATCATAACCAACAGCTCCAGCCACCACCGCTTGCGCAGGCCATTCAGGATTTGTCGTGGGTCAAGTTGCATATGTTAGGGTGAGGGAGTAGGGTGAGGGAATAGTATTCATTCCTCTTCCCTCACCCTACTCCCTCACCCTACTCCCTCACCCTTAAGCACGTGGAATAGCCCCTATTACTGGCAGTTCCAGTATCCTTTGGGCATCGCGCTCATCTCTCAGGCTGCCGTCAAGGTATTCTAGCAAGAAGGCGAAAGCCAGCGCGGCTACGAGGCCGATTGCTACTCGAATGGCGGCGTTGATAGCCTCTTTGCTCTTGCTTGACTTGATCTGGTCTGCGGTGGCCGCATCAATCTGGGTGAAGACCGGCTTATCGTTTACCATTTGTCCGCTAATAGGCTTGAGTTTGGCGTCGGTGAGCACCATAGCCACCGCTTTTGCTAGTTCGCTCGTCTCGCCTATGCTGGTGCCGGTAATTCTCACTCGGAGTTCGCGCTGCTTGCGGTCGGCTTCCAGCACGCCTCTCAACATGCCTGGGAGGAGAGGATCAGTGCTGCCTCTGCCCAGTATGACCGGCGTGTTTGCCAACACGGAAGTAGACAACATGCTCTTGGCGAAGGCCTCGCTCTGCACAATCTGAGTGTAGTCATCAACCAGGAACTCTGAACCAAACCAATTGTAATAGCGGTCGAAAGTAAATATGGTCACATCAGGCTTGTCCTGGCTCGGCTCCTGCCGGGCGATAAACCTGTCCTCTCCAGTAAAGGTAATGGGGGCTTTGAAGAACAAATAAGTGCTGATAATAGTGACAAGCCCCACTATTATCAGCACAGGCCAACGCCTCCTTGCTATAACGTTCCAATATTGCTTGAGTTCCATTTTCTCCTCTTTGAACAGGGTGAGGGAATAGGATAATAACTATTCCCTCACCCTACTCCCTCACCCTACTCCCTCACCCTACTCCCTCACCCTGTTCAATCAACCGATAACTGATACCCATACATCTGCGTGCGGTGTTTTTCCAGCCTGTAGTCCACGAAGTCGTTTATGCGCGTCTTGAAAGCTTCTACATCAAACTTTTCGGCGTGGCGGCGTATGGCTTCCGTATCGTAGTCACGACTGTCGAAGCAATTCACTGTATCGGCCAGGCACTCGGCGCTCTGCTCCATGAAGAACTCGCCGGTGATTTTGGGTATGATCGTTTCAAGCGCGCCGCCTACTCCATAAGCTATCACGGGACGGCCCGACGCCTGGGCTTCGAGGGGCGCGATGCCGAAGTCCTCATAGCCGGGGAAGATAAGAGCGTTACAATGGGAGTATAACTTCTTGAGCTGTGCGTCGGGCACCGCTCCCACAAACTCTATGTTAGACTTGGCTCGCGCTCGCAACTCTGCTTCCTGCCTGCCGCTACCCACTATCTTCAGGGGCTTACCAAGCGCATTGAACACGTCTATAGCCAGGTCGAGACGCTTATATGGGATGAGGCGCGATACTATCAAGAAATAATCTTCGTGCGTCCCGTTGGGTTCCGGCCTGTATTGCCTGGTATCAACGGGCGGGTTTATCACGGTGGCGGAGCGTCCGTAACGCTTGCGTATGCGGCGGGCCACTACCCGCGAGTTGGCGATATAGGAGTCGACTCGCCCGGCGGATACTTCGTCCCAGAGGCGCACGTAGTTTAGTATGAGCCACAGGACGATGTGCGCCTTGCGGGGCACGCGCTCGCCCGTCATGTAGTTATTGTAGTTCCAGGCGAAGCGCATAGGGGAGTGACAATAGCAAATGTGTAGGCTTTCCGGCTCGGTGATTACCCCTTTGGCGAAGGCGCTGCTGCTGCTCAATATCAGATCGTATGGCGACAGGTCGAACCGCTCGAAGGCGGTAGGATAGAGCGGCATGTATAGCTGGTGCCACTTGGCCGCGTTGGGCAGCTTTCGCATAAACGATGTGTACACGTTCCACTGGCGGAAGTGCGCGGGCATCAGGTTTTTGGCGTAAATAGAAGTATATACAGGAGCGGCAGGGTACATATCGTGAAGCACTTCCAACACCCGCTCCGCGCCGCCATACTGGTTGAGGTAGTCGTGGACGAGGGCGACCTGCATGTTGGCGGGGTCTCTCGGAGACCTCTCCAACTTCCGACGGTTCATCGCCGCCGGTCGCTCAGGCTGCGCCTTGCCGTTGGTCCGGGAATGTTCTTTTTTCGTAGGTCGCTGCTGCTCTATGTGTACCACCTGGGAAGTATATCACGTCAGGAGGGTTTAGAAAAGTTTGTTTGCAAAACCTATGATGCAACTCTTTGTGCTAGGGTGTATCCGCAAACTCCGCCCGGCAAATAAATCTATGGGTATAGGCGTAACCAGAGTTGCTCGTATAGGTGCTATAATTATAGTTGATATAAGTGCAGCAGCTTGATAATAAATGAGGGCATCAATGAATGAACAAAAGCTTCAGGATGTACTAAAGCAGGCGATTACCACAGGTAATAGCGAGCAACTCTGGGACTATACTGAAGATATGTTGCTGCTGGTTCAAGATGTAGATCATTTTCCGCCAAGTAGCTTTGATCTTATTCTTACGATAATGATACAGCAAGCATTCTTGGAGATGGAAGGGTCGCATCATCTACTTCTGCTCTTTGAGCAAACATGGAAGTTTCTATCCGATGACCAAAAAGATAGACTTCTCCCTGTGTTAGAAAGTACTTATGTGCGGTTTACCGATGATTTATCGTGGTTTGTGATTTCTGAACTTCTAGGAGAATACTTCAGAGACGACCGTGCGCTTATGGTTCTTCATCGGCTGAGGGCGTTAGAAGCAGAAATGCCAAGATCCCTCGTGCCTCACGGATTAGAGCATATAGTAAAGTCCTCTAGCGATAAAGCTCTAGCTAGGAGAGCGTATGCGGAGCTTCTTGAAATGAAAAATGATCCTTCGGAGCAAGTTCGGGGCGAAGTAGATATATCACTACAGATACTAGCCAATCGAGGACATAGTTATGGCTAGATTTTAGATCACAAGAAATACTCCACGATTAGAGATAAGTACCATAGGGGTAGGCACGCGAACCTGCCCTACGGTACTTGCCTGCCCTTCAACCACCCATCCAGCTTCTCATAATCCCACGTCGTCATTATGCGCTCGGCTGTGGCCCAGCCCCGGCGCGCCATATGCACGCCGTACTCTATTAGCTCGAAGTTGTCGTGGTGGTGGGCGTCGGTGTCTATCGAGAGGAGGCAGCCTGCGTCCATAGCGTCCTTTACGTAGCTGTCGTCCAGGTCGAGGCGGTCGGGGGCCGAGTTTATTTCGAGGGCCGTGCCGGTCTTTACGGCCTCGCGGATGACCGCTTCTACGTCCATCGCTGAAGGCTCGCGCTGGTTGATGAGGCGGCCCGTTGGGTGGCCTATTATATCTACGTGAGGGTTGCGGAGGGCGTTGAAGGCTCGTTGCGTCACCTGTTCGCCCGGTTGCCGCAGGCCGCTATGGATGGAGGCCACCACTATATCCAGCCACGCCAGCACTTCATCAGGAAAGTCGAGCGTGCCGTCGAGCTTTATCTCCAATTCGGTGCCGTGCAGTATGCGAAAGTCATTGCCCATCTCCCGCCGGGCTTCTTCTATTTCCTTGCGCTGCTCCCGCAGACGTTCGATGGTCAGGCCGCTTGCTACCGTGAGGCTCTGGCTGTGGTCGGTGATGGCTATGTACTGGTAGCCGCGCGCTTTAGCGGCATGGGCCATCGCTAGTATGCTCTCCGCGCCGTCGCTCCACGTTGAATGGACATGCAAGTCACCCTTTATGTCGGTCATTTCGACCAGATTAGGGAGTTCGCCGCGCTCGGCGGTCTCTATCTCGCCCCGGTCTTCACGCATCTCCGGCGGCATCCATCGCAGTCCGAGCGTGCGGTATATGTCCTCCTCGGAAGTGATGGGCACAGGCTCGCCGTTCGCGTGGTGCAACCCGTACTCGTTCAGCCTGTAGCCCATGCGGATCGCCCGGTCGCGCAGCTTGATATTGTGCGCCTTGGAGCCTGTGAAGTGCTGCAACAGCGACGGGTAATACTTCGGTTCGAGCACATAGAGGTCAACCTGCAAGCCGTTGTGCAAGCGCACAGTAGCCTTGTTTTCGCCACGCGAGTCTATAGTACCGACCATAGGTAGTTGGACGAAGCAATCGAGTACCTCCTGTGAGTCTGTAGCAGTCGCCAATAGGTCGAGGTCCCCAACAGTCGGTTTCCAGCGTCGTGCCGACCCCGCTACTTCTATTTTGTCCAGACTGGGGCAGTTTTGCCTGAGCAGAGCTATTATCTGGCGCACCACGGGCAGGGCAATGCCTAGCAAGTCACGCTTCTCGGCGCTGCGCTTCTGGATAGTCTGGATGCCCTCTCGGATAGTCTCTATGGTCTTTTCTCCGAAACCCGGCATGGTCTGCAAGCGACCATCGTCGAGCGCCTTTTCGAGATCAGCCAGGCCCTGGATACCTAGCTTCTTGTAGAGTTCCATGGCGGTCTTCGGCCCAACGTGCGGTATCTCGGTGAGGGCGATGAGCGAGGGCGGCACTTCCGCAAGCAGGCGGTCGTAGAAGCGCAAATGACCTGTAGTCATCAGTTCGTCCACCTTCTCAGTGATAGCCTTGCCTACACCGGGCAGGTCATCCACGCGCCCTTCGCGCCACACCTGCTTGATGTCTTCATGTAGATTGGCGAAGGTAGTGGCGGCGTTGCGATAGGCGCGCGCCTTGAAAGGCGAGTCGCCCCGTAACTCGGTCATAGCGGCTATTTCATTGAAGATACGAGCAAAGGTTGAATTGGTAAATTCAGCCGCTTCCGGCGCTGGTTCAGGCATAGAAGCCCCTCCCGAAATTATGAGTCATGAATTATGAATTGCTTCTACAAGTTACATGCCCTCGTTCTTTTATAGGGCTTACGCAGAGACGATAGACGACGGACGATAGAAGATGTTTATCTTGCGCTTGACATCCCGGTACTCCCTGTGCTATTTTACAGGCTGTCTTGATAAACGTAGCGAGCTTGCTAATTAATTGCTAACTACAGGACTTACGCAAAATATACATCGTCTATCGTCAGTCGTCTATCGTCTCTGCGTAAGCCCTAAATTATATAGATGAGAGCCTGCACAAGCATGGAGCAGATAGGC
>JBBQIC010000280.1:0-5581 GCA_038324555.1 Chloroflexia bacterium | reverse complement strand
CACCCTACAACCACCTCGGCTCTCTTCACTAATCATTCCAATACGTGCAGCTACCCCATCGGCCTCGCAATGTACCGCAAGTTTGGCCCCGACCCCGAAGATTGGGTGCTGTATGATTATCGGTTGGCGATAATCCCGCCCAACAGCTCCCTGACGTTGACCGTCAACAACCCGCCGTGCGCATACCAGGCATACGCCTTCTATGGAAGCCTTATTACATCCTTCAACAACTGCAACCGTTACGGCGAGCGGGCGCTGGACACCAGCAGCGGTAACGACGGCAACTACTGTGGGCCGACGACTTGCCTGCCTACCAGGGGAGTACCATGCACAGCCACCGTTACTCCCACAATCACACAAACGCCCACCCGAACCGCTACACCTACCAGGACCGGCACGCCCTGCGATGTATGCGCGCTCTATTTCGTCAGCACAGACATAGCCTGCAACCCCGACGGCACGGTTCGCTGGATGGCGGTGGTGCGCAATAACAGCAACTGCACGGTAAACACGCCCTACAACGTGCAGTTGCAGACGAGGCGCGGGAGCACGGGTCAGTTCATGACGGTAGCCCAGCAACACTACGACGGTACGTTCCCAAGAGGCAGGACCACTATCGGCGGTGCGTTCTGTTATCACTTCCAGCCCAACGACACCTTCATGCGTGTATATATTGCCCTGGACAGCCCTGTCCTGCGCTGCAACGCCGATCACCTGTCGCAGTCCATACGGACCTGCTCCACCCAGCCGACCTGCGAGTAAGTTGGAAAACTTAGACTTGGCTTAGGACACTTGCCTCATAGCTAAAGGCATTTACTTTGAATCAACAAAAGGCCCGATGGGCCTTTTGTTGATTCAAAGTAAATGGATGTCCTGCTTGGAGATTATATTGAGTGGCTTTATTTACTTCAGTGTCAATATGTAGGAGAATGTGGATTATGAAGCTACCGAGCAATGTTCGCAATACCCACCCTCCGGCCAACCCAACACTCCCACCCCGCTCCCCACAAGCGCCCGCCGCACCTCACACAACGGTAGCCCAACCACGTTCTGATAACACACCTCTACCCGGCTGACCAGCTTCCCACCTAGCCCTTGCACCGCGTAAGCACCCGCCTTGTCAAGCGGCTCCCCAGTTGCGACATATCCCTCTAGCTCAAAATCCGAGTAGTCGCGCATCCACACAGCGGATACAATCGCCCCGGCGTGTAGCGTTTCTACTTCGCCGCCCCGCCTCTGGACCAGCGCGTACCCCGTAACCACGAAATGTCTCTCGTCCCGCAGACCTTGAAGCATCCTGATCGCGTCCTCATCGTCCTTCGGCTTGCCCAGCAGCGTCCCCTCCCTCACCACGATTGTGTCAGCGCCAAGCACAATAGCGTCCGCCTTATCATCACGCAGGCCAAGCGCCACGTCAACCGCCTTGCGCCAAGCCCAGAGCGTAGGGTGCCAATCGTGCGGAACCTCGAAGTCTTGGGGTAGTTCCAAAGGTGGAAGTTCCCACTCCGGTAAAAGGTCCGACCCGGTATCTTCGACCGCACTGGTTGCCAGCCCATAACTCGCCACAAGCTGGCCGAGCAATTCAATCCGTTGGGGTGACTTTGAAGCCAGTATCAGTGAGGCCAAGTGATGCTCCGTGAAACGTGAAACGTGATGCGTGAACAGAGTAATCACGTTTCACGTTTCACGTTTCACGTTTTATCTCCCCAACCGCTTCAACGCGAACATAATCATGTCCTCCGTGCTCATCTCCTCCTCTTTAGGGAGACCGGAGAGTGCGGCCTGTATCTCCGCCCCTGTATACCCAAGGCTGCCCAACGCTTCGACTACTTCGGTGGCGGCTGTGGGGTTGGAGATAATGCCCACCGCTGCTGCCAGGTCCAACTTGCCCTTTAGTTCGAGGACCAGGCGCGACGCCGTCTTCTTCCCTATGCCGGGCACGCGGGTCAGCAGGTCCACGTTGCCCTCTGCGATGGCGCTCTCCAAGGCGTCAGGCTGCATCGTGCTGAGGATAGCGAGCGCGGCCTTTGGTCCGATGCCGGAGACGGTCAGCAGGGACTCAAAAAGCTTCAACTGCCGTTCGCTGCTCGCGCCGAACAGAGCAAGCTGGTCTTCGCGCACATACAGATAGGTATGCACACGTACTGTATCCCCAACCTGCCCTAACGTACCGATTGTGGACCCCGGCATGGACACCCTGTAGAAGACCCCACCGACGTTTAGAATTACGTGGTCAACTCCAACGGTATCCAACTTACCCTCTAAACCAGCGATCATGGTTTCCTCTCTAAGTAGGGTGAGGGAATAGTGTGAGGGAGTAGTCTTTATTCCTACTCCCTCACACTATTCCTACAAATGCGTCCCCATCTTGCCCGACGGCGAGAGCGCAGGGCGTGTTTCCGTGTTCTTTTTCACGCGGCTAACTGCGGTCTTGCGTCCTGGGATCGCCTTTCCTATTCCCTCGTGACCGTTACCCGTACCGTTCGTGCCTGCTGCTCCGTTGCTTACCTCTGTTGCTTGTTCGCCGCCTACCATAGTGGGAGAATAGCCCGCGCCTTTGAGTTCTTTGATCAGCTTTTGCCAGGGGTCTTCACGCGCCGATTCGCCAACTTCAGGCAGATTTACGATAGCCGTGGTGGCCGAGAGCCTCTGCTCAACGAAGCGGCGAGTCTTGCGCGATGCCATCATTTCGTCCAAAATCGCGGCATCCGCCACTTCTATCAGCGTGACTCGCCTGATGTTGGCCCGCTTCACCAGGCGCGACCAGTCGTCAATGGAATGCGCTACGTTCTGAGGCAATCCTTTGTTGGTATTGGCATTCAGAAACCCCTTTATCTGCTCAGGAGACAGTCCGGCTTCTATGGCCCGAAGGATGCTCTCTTTGTTGAGCACATAGACGCTCACACGATCATGCCTCACAAGGTCTGCTGTGCGCATCAGGTCCCAGAGCACCCGGCTTTCGGGGTGCAGCACCAGCGCTTCATAATTGGGCTGCACGATAAGGGTCTTGGCCGGTTGGGGCATCTCTGCTGCGCTTTGGGGATCAAGTAGGGCCCGCCCTTCTTCGGTCACGCGAAAAGAGAGGAGCCGTTTTTGCTTGTCGCGCCCCAACTCGACCGCTCCCAACCAATACAGCATCGTCTTCAGCATGTCCGCCACGATGCGGCCTTCTATGTTGAACCACTGGCTCCTGAAGCCCTGCAAAGCCCGCAGCCCGAACCGACGCACCAATTCGTCCTGGCTCCAGATAATAAACGGCTCTGTTAGATGTATCTTGCGCAGGAAAGCCTCCATCTGTGTCCACTGCCCTACCTGTAACTCCAACAGGTGGTTCACCAGACGCTTGCGCCCGCCCGTGAGGTCGCTGTTCCACCAGTAGATAGTGCCGTAGGTGGCAGGCTCTGCCCACTTGCGATCCTCCTGCCACAGCCCAAACAGGCGTCGTCGCTGTGCGGCGAAGGCAAGTCTGGCCCAGTCCTCCGTCTTGGGGGTTCGTGAGAGGGCCGGTTGTTCCCCGCCCTTCTCCACAAGCAGCCCCAGCGTCTGCGCCATATGCACAATCATGTCTATGTAGCCCGTGCTCTCTTTCAGGTCGTCCGGGTGCAGAAACGAGTCGTTGATGCGCTTGGCGGTCCTTTTGGTGATGCGTGTATCCTGCAACGTGAGGGTAATATCGCCTTCAGCAGCGGCCGCGAGCAAGGTCAGCATGTCCCAGGTCATCTCGTAGGACAGCCTGCCGTCAATAGTATGGGGAGTTGGGGCGAGCAACTTGGGCAGCGCGACGCGACTTGACTGCGCAGTTCCATCCACGTTCGTGTAGCCGTGCGCCCTCCGGTTGGCGAGTATGTCCGTAGGCACAAACAGGTAGCGCGTATTGCCATCAAGCACGTCCCACACAAAGGCGCGCTGGATGAGTGGTATCATCGCCGCTCTGAATTCGCGCTCGTCCCAGCCGAAATTGCCGCGCACTTGCGTCGCTCGCGTCTTGCCGCCCTCGGCCTCTATGTATTCAAAAGCCTTTTGAGAAGCCGGTGCGAGGGCCGACAGCAATAACTGCCGTCCCTGCCCCGTCGCCAGGAACTCGCTCATTACGCCTATCAGTTCCGACTTGTAATAGCGCGACGCCTCCGGCAGCTTCCAGGTAGCGGCTATCTTCTGCACCTGTTCCTGTTCAAGCCCCTGCAAGAGAGACGTAAACGAGTCCTCAAAGGGCGCGGGACGCTTGCTTTCGTCTATTATGGCGTGCAACACCTTACCCGCCTCGGAAGAGAGCGAGACCACCTTGCGCTTGACCGCTTCCGTCTGGCTCCTGGCTCCCCAGGCGTAAAGGTTGTCGCCCGAAGAGACCACGCGAGTGCCGCGCACTAGCGCCTCGTCTACGTCAATAAGCCCGATCAGGCGTATGCGTTCAAGCAGTGGGGCTATTTCTTCCTGCGGCCTGCTAAGATGAGCGGGTAGATCGTCTGCCAGCGAGAGCATGTTGCGCTGGTCGAGCAGCCACAGGATGAACGTGCGCATTTCAGGGTCCAGGCTTTCCCAGACGCCTCGCATAGACGAAGGGTCCACCATAGCATGATAGGAGGCGATTGCCAGGTCGTTTTGGGAAGGATTCGGGTCTCTGGTGAGAGCGCCCCAGACGCTCGCGATAGTCTTAAGCTCGTCCAGAGGGCGGCTCATTAGCCTGCCCAACAGGTTTTTCAAACTGTCGTCCTCCATTGGAGACAATATTAGACAATAAACCAACTATACTTAAACCGCCAGGCCTTGTCAAACGGACCTTTCGCCTCTACAATGGAACCATAAACGCCAAAGGAGTCAACATGCCTGACAATACCCCCAGGAAGCCCGAAGCGCAGGACGCGCGCTACGGCTTCGAGACCCGCGCAATACACGTAGGCCAGGATCCCGACCCTACGACCGGCTCGATCATAGTGCCTATTTATCAGACCTCCACTTACGTGCAGGAGAAGTTAGGGCAGCACAAAGGTTACGAATATTCTCGTACCGGCAACCCCACGCGCACCGCGCTTGAGGAGTGCATGGCCTCGCTCGAAGAGGGCAAATATGGGCTGGCTTTCGCCTCCGGCATGGCAGCTGAGACCACCATCATGTATCTCTTTGCGCCCGGCGACCATATACTGGCCTCCGACGATCTTTACGGCGGCACTTATCGCCTGTTCGAACGTGTGCTTGCTCCTTACGGCCTCCAATTCAGCTATGTTGATATGACAGACCCTGCTTCGGTATGCGATCATATGCGCGATAACACGAAAGCGGTGTGGATAGAGACTCCCTCCAACCCCCTGATGAAGTTGATTGACATAACAGAGGTGTCAAAGATAGCGAAGCAACGTGGCGCTAAAGTCATAGTGGACAATACTTTCGCTTCGCCTTACGGACAGCAGCCCTTGCTAATGGGGGCCGACATCTCGGTTCACAGTTCGACTAAGTACCTCGGTGGGCACAGCGACGCCGTAGGCGGAGTGCTTGTCACATCGGACGATGCTGCTTACGAGAAACTGAAGTACCTGCAAAACGCGGTGGGAGCCGTCCCCGGCCCAATGGACTGCTTCCTGGTGCT
>JBBQIC010000279.1:0-5616 GCA_038324555.1 Chloroflexia bacterium | reverse complement strand
GTGGTTGGTATCCTCTGCCTTATCGGCGTGCTCATGGTCTTCTCCTCCAGCGGGGTTGATCCCAAAGACCCGAACTACTTTATAGGCCGCCACGTCCAATGGCTCGTCGTGGGCGTCGTCGTGCTCCTGGTGACAATGAGTGTGCCCTACACGCGCTGGCGGCACTATTCAGTGCCTGGGATCCTCCTGGTGGTTGTGCTATTGGCGCTTGTTCTGTGGGGACCTTCTTTCATATCCCAGGAAATCAAGGGGGCTAAACGCTGGCTCTCGCCCGGCGGCCTCCCTATTACCATGCAGCCTTCCGAGTTCGCCAAGTTGGTCTTTATAATCTACCTGGCCGACTGGTGCTCTGCCAAAGGCGAAAAGGTGCGCGACTTTTCCAACGGCCTGGTACCCTTCGGCCTGATGCTTGGGCTGCTCTGCGTGCTGGTGATGATGGAGCCTGACATGGGCACTACGCTGGTCATATTCGCCATTGGCATTGTAATATACTTCGCGTCCGGCGCGGCGCTCCTCCACATGGGCATGGGGTTGCTGATCGCGGGGCTAACATTTGGTGTGTTGGCTATCACTGCGTCCTATCGTATGGCGCGCATCTTCGCCTTCCTCGACCCGTGGAAAGACCCCACGGGCGTCAGCTACCATGCCGTGCAGTCGCTCCTGGCGCTCGGTTCAGGCGGGCTGATGGGCATGGGCCTGGGCGCGTCGCGTCAGAAGTTCGGCTGGCTCCCAGAACAGTCAACAGACGCCATCGGCGCGATCTGGGGCCAGGAGACCGGCTTTATCGGCTCTCTGTTCCTGATAACGCTCTTCCTGGTGGTAGCCTGGCGTGGGTACAGAGTGGCACGCATGGCCCCCGACGGCTACGGCCAACTTCTCGCAACCGGTGTGACCACCTGGATAGTCTTCCAATCCATGCTCAACATCGGCGCGGTCAGTGGCTCGATTCCATTCACAGGCGTGCCCCTACCGTTTGTAAGCTACGGCGGCTCGTCGCTGGTTATTACGCTGGCGGCTGTGGGCCTCTTGCTTAATATATCGAAGTATTCAAATGGACCTGCAACCGAGCCGCCGTCGCCCACTGGCGCGCGCCTGGTGCGGCTCGACCCGCAAAGGGCAGGCCGAAGGTAGGGGAGGTAGAAGATGACTATAACCCTCCAGTGGTGGCAGTGGACGATGCCTGCGATTGTGGCGTGCGCCATTATCGGCCTGTACATGGGCTGGCGCATAATGGGTCTGTGGACGGTAGGCGTCTTCTTCAGTGGACTGGTCGCCGCCCGCCTCGGACCAAAGCTGGGCCAACTTACGACCAAGCTACTCAGCGTGGGAGGCCAATTCTTTGCCATAGCCACAGGCAAAGATGAAGCGACCATATCCACCCCCAAGGTTACCATCGCCTCGCCCTGGGAACCCGTGGCTATAGCCGTTTTCTTCGCAGGGCTGCTGTGGCTGTCCTGGATCATCGCCCGCAGGCTGACCAACAAAGACGAGATCGGCCTATTGGGCCACCTGTTAGGCGCGGCATTCGGCGCTCTAGCCTCGCTGATAGCCCTCTCGCAAGGCTTCGACTACTGGGCCGATTTCATCCGGCGGAGCGGCGCTAACTCCAATTCAGGCGCGGCGGTCACCGTCCCTCAGGTGTCCATCGCCATCGCAGGTATCCCCAGCACAAACCCCCTGGTCGGCCTCGCCACAGGAGCCATCGGCCTTTTCCTGCTCCTGATAATTGTGTACACTATTTGGCGAGCCTTGCGTGCTACCTAGAAACGTGAAACGTGAAACGTGAAACGTGAATTACGATAATCACGTTTCACGTTTCACGTTTCACGTTTCACGCATCAACCCATGGACCTAACCACCCAACATTGGCACTTCATCGGCATAGGCGGGGCAGGCATGAGCGCCCTTGCCACAGCCCTGCTTGACCTGGGGGCGGCGGTCTCAGGGTCAGATGCGGTCGAATCCGAGGCAACCAGAGACCTACAGAAGCGCGGCGCTCGCGTCACAACAGGCCACAACGCCTCCAACGTGGGCGACGCCACGCAGGTTGTCCTAACGGCTGCTGTCCCACCCGACAACACAGAGTTGCTCGAAGCCCAACGCCTGGGCCTCCCCATCGTCAAACGGGCCGCGCTCCTCGGTATGCTCATGGATACGCGGCGCGGCGTAGCTATAGCTGGAACGCACGGCAAGACTACCACCTCCGCTATGATCGCCTGGGTGCTGACCAAGGCCGGGCGCGACCCCTCGTACATGGTCGGCGGCACGATACGCGGGCTTGGGCCAGGCGGCCACTGGGGTTCCGGCCCAGTGCTGGTCGCCGAGGCCGACGAGTACGACTCCTCTTTCCTGCAACTCCGCCCCGAAGTGGCGATCATCACTAATATCGAGGCTGACCACCTGGATTACTACGGCAGCATGGACGCTATTTTCGCCGCCTTCGCAGAATTCTCCCTAAACGTGAAGAAGGGTGGTCTGCTCGTGCTCGGCTCGGACAATCCTTATGCAACAAGCCTCGCCAACCAATTGCTAGACAGCGCGGCGCCTTTCCGTGTCCAACAATATGGTACGGCCCAAGAAGCCCTCTGGCAGCCACGCGAGATTCAGGATGACGCTCAGGGAACGAGCTATGTCGCAGTGCGTGCGGGTAAAGAGGTTGCCCGTATAATCTTGAAAGTGCCAGGACACCACAACGTTCTCAATTCGCTTGCCGCTCTCGCGGTTTGCGACGAGTTAGGCATAGACCTTCAAGAAGCCGCGCATTGGCTCGGTCAGTACCAAGGCGCGGGGCGGCGCTTCGAGGTGAAAGGGGTTGCCGGTGGCGTGACGGTCGTAGATGATTACGCCCACCACCCCACCGAGATACAGGCCACCCTCCAGGCGGCGCGCCAACGCTTTCCGGGCCGCCGCATTGTCGCTGTCTTCCAACCTCACACCTACACCCGCACCCGTGACTTCATGGACGACTTCGCCAACTCCCTCTTCTCCGCTGATCGGGTTATCATCACCGAGATATACGCCTCCCGAGAGCGCGACACCCTCGGACTGAGCGGACGCACGTTGGCAGACACGATTGCAAACGTTCGCGCTGAATTCGCACCAACACTAGAAGAGGCTACCCAAATGCTCCTTGACGATCTCTTACCCGGTGACATACTCCTGACCATGGGCGCCGGAGACATCTGGAAGGTAGGGGAGGACGTATTGGCTGCGGTGCGAGAGCGCGAGGAGACACGCGAACCCGCACCGCCAGCCACCTTCACACGACATATCCCCCAAGCTGAAGGAAACAAGGCACAGCGCCCAGCGATTCAATTCACGCCCAATCTGGCGCTCGAACTCGAATCCGCTACCGGCCTCAAAGTAATGCGTGACGAGCCGATGAGCAAACATAATTCGCTCCGCATCGGTGGCCCCGCCACCATGTTCGTTACCGCAACGACCGTAGACGATCTTGTGGCTTCAGTGTTGTTTGCCCGTGAGTACAATCTACCTTACCTCGTAATCGGCAACGGCACAAACATCCTGGTCGGAGACTATGGCATAGACGGCCTTGTCGTATACAATAAGACCCAGCAAATCTCCCACGAACTAATAGACGATAGCACTAGCGTCTGGCACGTAGACTCCGGCGTGCTTTTCAGCATATTGGCTCGCAAGACCTGCGAAGCGGGTTGGACCGGACAGGAGTGGTCCAACAGCGTCCCCGGCAGCGTCGGTGGTGGCGTGATAAGCAACGCGGGCGCGCACGGCAAGGAACTGAAAGATGATCTCGTCTCTGTTGACGTGCTGACTATAGGCCACAATGTCGAAACGTGGCCCGTAGAAACCCTCCAACTCGCCTACAGGACCAGCCGCTTCAAAGCCTCCGGCAAGCGCGACCTATTGTTGCCCCAGGAAGTCATTCTGCGCGCTCATATCAAGCTCTACCGTGACACCGAAGGGCAGTGCGAAGCCAGGATGCGCCAATACCTCGAAGAGAGAAAGGCTACACAGCCGCAAGGCAAAAGCGCAGGCTCCACTTTCAAGAATCCGCCCGGCAACTCCGCCGGATACCTGATCGAGCAGGTCGGCTTGAAGGGCCACCGCTACGGCCAGGCCCAATTCTCGCCCAAGCACGCCAACTTCATGATGAACCTGGGAGGCGCGATGGCCTCAGAAGTGCTATATTTAATGCGCCTAGCCCACCGTACAGTGAGCGAGCAATTCGGCGTAGAACTCGAACCGGAAATTGAGTTTGTGGGCGAAGGAGTTGATGATTGGACGATGGACGATGGACGATAGACGATGGACGATGGACGATGCCTGTTCCATCGTCCATCGTCCATCGTCCATCGTCTATCGTCCATCGTCTATCGTCCATCGTCCATCGTCCAATAGCCTACCCAAGGAGCTAATACATGGAACAACCCCTACAATCCCCCAAAATTGTGGATAAACCATGGGGCCGCGAGATATGGTATGCTCATACCGACCATTACGCGGGCAAAGTGCTGGAAGTAAAGGCAGGTCAGCGTCTCAGTCTCCAAAAGCACAACATTAAGGAAGAGACGCTATATCTGCTCTCCGGACAGGTAAAACTAACCTATGGCGACCAGATATATGATTGGAAGCCTGGTCAATCTATTCACATCCCTGCCGGTACGGTACACCGCTTCCAAGCGATAGAAGACTCCATACTCCTAGAAGTCTCGACCCCCCACCTGGAGGACGTTGTCAGGCTGGAGGACGATTATCAACGAGCGGGAACGGAAACGTGAAACGTGAAACGTGAATTGCGGTAATCACTACCTCGACCACTAAGTATTGCCAGGTACAATCACGGTTACGTAAGCAATAATTCTTGTCAATACTTAGTGGTCGAGGTAGTGATTACCGCAATTCACGTTTCACGTTTCACGTTTCACGCAAGGAGACTATTGTGCCAGGCAAAATCCGAGTGGGTGTACTCTTTGGAGGTCAATCCAGCGAGCATGAGGTTTCGCTCGCTTCGGCCAGGAGCGTAATGAGCGCGATGGACCCCGACAAGTACGAAGTTGTGCCTATTGGGATAACCAGGCAGGGCAGGTGGATCGCTTCCGGCGACCCTATGGCCTTGCTGCGTGCTGGTGCGCCCCCCGAAAGCACGCCCGTATTGATGACCTCCATGCTAACTCCCGACTCTACGGGACAAGGCCGGGCCGAAATAGTAGAACTCGCTCCACCGTCGCAGAATGGCCTCGCCCTCTCGGCGTCCAACGGCCAGCCAATTGACGTAATATTTCCGGTGTTGCACGGACCCTACGGCGAAGACGGCACAATCCAGGGTATGTTAGAAACCGCAGGCATCCCCTACGTAGGCGCGGGCGTGCTAGGCTCGGCTGTTGGCATGGACAAAGATGCCATGAAGCGCCTGTTCATCGCTGATGGCCTTCCTGTGGCCCCCTACGTTTGCGTCACACGAAGCGAATGGCGCGCTGACCCATCCGGAGTTCAGCGCCGCACCGAAGAAAAGCTGACCTACCCGATCTTTGCCAAACCCGCCAATATGGGGTCGAGCGTCGGTATCTCCAAGATACACGGGTCGGGCGAATTCGCAAGGGCGCTCGACGAGGCCGCCCGTTACGACCGCCGTCT
>JBBQIC010000278.1:0-5628 GCA_038324555.1 Chloroflexia bacterium | reverse complement strand
TGTGCGCTTTGGGGCGTGGAGGAGTGCGCGGTGGCGCTTTGGGGCGTGGCGGTGGGGTTGGCGGCGCTCTGGGAACTGCACGCGGCAGTGAGCAGGGTGGATAGTATGGTTACTATGAGTAGGAGCGCCAGATTCTTGGGCTTCGCCATTGGTTTGGCCTTTATGATCTCTATTGAACGATGAAATGGTTGACTTCCTAAGCATTATACTACTTTCCCCGCCCGACGACTAAACTCGCGGGCTACGTGGCGGCAAAGTCCGCCTACGCGGACTCCCACAACTATACATTGGGGTAGTCCCCGAAGGGGGACTTCGCTTGTTTGTAGCCCGCGAGTTTAGTCGCCGGGCGTCGGGTTTGCCTGGATGTTGGTTCAAAACGCCACCTGATTTTGAATTGCCTGGATAGACCCGCCCGGCAGATAAATCTGCTTAGGGAATGGGGTAGGGGCGACCCTATGTGGTCGCCCTCTCGCTGGGGCTTTCCCACCAGGGCGACCACATAGGGTCGCCCCTACCCCATTCCCTAACAGATTCCCTGATTTTGCTCTATGGGCCTTGCGTTCGGATTGTCGTGAGGCACAAGGGTAGTTGAATGATACTTCGCAATTTGTGTATACTTTGCCGTCTGAGTGGCGTATTATCCTAAAGTGAAAGGAAAACCACGTTGTATACTTACCTTGGTTCGTTGATATTGCTAGTGGCGCTTATGGGGTGGCTGGACGCGAGGTTACGCTGGCCCAAACCGAAGGATAAGTCGTCGCGCTACGTGAGTATCGCCGAGCGCAGTTCAACGTTGCGCCGCGAGTAACGGGAGCATTTTGCACAGGAGAAATCGTTAGATGTTAGCCGGACACTTTGGCCTGGCGGCAATTGTGAAGTCACGAGAGCCTCAGTTGCCTATCTGGGCGCTGATGTTGAGCACGCAGTTGCTTGACGTGGGGTTTGTAATTCTATACGCCTTTAATATAGAGAACTTTAAGTCGCTTCCCGGCACCAACGGCGGCTACGGTAATCTTATTATCAACGCTGATTATACCCATTCTCTTGTGGGCGCACTCGCTATCAGCCTGGTTGCTATGCTTGTTGCGATGATACCCTGGGGTCGCCGGAATGGGTTTATCATCGGCGTGCTGGTGTTTTCGCATTGGATCCTTGACCTGCTGGTGCATCATACGGATATGCCTATATTGCCCGGCAACGCGGGTAACCTGCCGAGGTTGGGTTTGGGCCTGTGGTCTATACCGTGGCTGACGGCGGCAACGGAACTTGCCCTTGTGCTGGCGGGGGCGTTCTTGTATTACCATGCCGCGATGCGGACATCGGCGCGAGCAGCGCGTCAGGACGCTAAGAGTGGGGCCGCCGCGACGACGAGCTACCGGCAACAAGCCCTGGTTGCTTCGGTGGTCCTGTTGGTTTTGATGGTTGGCTCGCTGGTCGGCGATGTGCTTGGTATTTGATTGATGAGTTAGACAGATATTTTACTTGTTGGCACGGCTCGTGCAACTATACTTCCTGATGCGCGGCAGCTTTTTGCCGCTTTACTGCAAGAAAGAGGAGTGTTATGAAAGTACGAGAAATAATGACCGACAACCCTGAAACCGTAGAACCGGGCACCTTTATCGCCGACGTTGCGCGTATGATGCGTGATTCGAACGTGGGCATTATTCCGGTGGTGAACGGGAAAGAGTTGATGGGAGTGATAACCGACCGGGATATTACTATTCGGGTTACGGCGGCGGGTCTCATCCCATTCGAGGTGACGGTGCAAGACTTTATCTCGCCGAACGCCGTTACCGTTGGGCCGGACGACGACATAGATAAGGCGCGCAAGCTGATGGCCGACCACCAGATACGCCGCTTGCTGGTCACGAAGGGTAGCGAATTGGTCGGCATAGTGTCGCTCGGCGATCTTGCCACCAAGGACCGCCAGGAGGATGCGGCTACGGGCGGAGTGTTGGAGGAGATTTCGGAACCGACGAAGGGCTTATAAAGGAAACAGGCCACAATCACCCCGTGATTGTGGCCTGTTTCTCTTGTACAGCTATTTGCCCCAGCTAAGGCCGGAGGTGGCGTCCAGGTTGGCTTTGTCGGTCAGGCGTTGTATATTCTCTAAGGCGGGGTTGCCCTGTGCGTTGAGGGTTACCTGGGCGGCGTAGAGGTCGAACGAGGTGTCTTGCAGACCGATGAAGGCCAGGCGATTGCCGTCTGGGGACCAGGCGGGAGCGCGGGACGCGCTGTCGTTGGTTAGCTGGATGGGTGTGGGGTATTTGCCGGTCCACTTTTGGGCGTCGGTGGGCACAGCGTAGATGTTGTTTGAAGCGCCGTCGCGCATAGTAAAGGCGAGCCATTCGCCATCAGGGGACCAGGCGGGATCGTAGGCGCCGTCTTTGCTGTCGGTTAGCTCGGTCCACTTGCCAGAGGCTATATCGAGCGCCCAGATTTGGCCGACGCCCTTGCCGGTGATGTAATTGGCGACGGCTATCTTGCTCCCGTCGGGGGACCAGGATGGGTGTTCGACGGTCTGCACGCTGTGGTCCAGATACTCCAGTTTGCGGGGGGTGCCTTCTCCGTCAGCGCTTATTGAGAAGAGACCTGGATACTCGGTGCGAACGTCGGAAGTGAACGCTATGCGCTCGCCGTTGGGAGACCATGCGGGCTGCATTGCCCACAGCGCCTGGTTGACATAACCCGCGCCACCCGTATCTGTGTTTGGGCGGTGATTGGTCAACGCAACCGGCTTTGATGGGTCGGATACGTTGAGCCTGTAGAGGTCGGAGAAGCCTTCGTCGAAGCGGGTGTAGACAATCTCAGCGCCGTCAGGGGAGAAAGAGGGTTGGGCGTCGCGCTTGTCTTGCTTATCCTTGGGGCCGTGCGTCAGTTGGTCTAGTTTGCCGTCGGCGTACATCCAGATGCTGCCGGATATAGCGTAGGCTATTTTACCGCCAACATTGGCGTTGGTCGCTACGCTGAGGGTCCGGATGCTGCCGCGCTGCAAATTGCCTACGGCGACGAAAGCGGCTACCGCCAGGGCTAATACCACTAAGATTTTCTTTGCCACTATGCCACTCCACTATCCAAGATCGACTCCGCGCCAGCGCATCCAGACTTTGTATAGAACGGGGTTGTATGCGTAATCGTAAGCGCCTGGGTATTCAACTTCGCGCCCGCCGAAGCCTTGCTTGAACCAGTATACACCACGCAGGCCAGAGCGTGTATTCGTTGGGGAAACGTCGCTCTCCGGCGTGTCCTCGGCGGGAGGGTCGGGTATTCCCCAGAAGTCGTAGATGGAGCAACCCTGGCGGCGCGCCCACTTAATGGCTTCCCATTGCAGAAGGTAGGTGGGCATGTGCTCTCGGCCTCGATTGTCGGACGCGCCGTACATATATATGGTCTCGGCGCCGAATTTGAGCGCCAGTACGCCCGCTATTGGCCTGGCTTCGCGCTCCTGTTCGTCGGGGTGTTCTGCTAGTAGCACCAGAAGGCTGTTGTTTGCATCTGGTCCAAAGACTTCCCACAGGCGCTCATAGTATTGGAACGTGTGAATGCCGAATTGGTCGCGCGCGCCGGTTGTTTGAAGCAGCGAATAAAATGCTCGCAGGTCGTTGAGGTTCTGAGCGGGGCGAGTCTGCACTCCACGTCGCTCGGCCAGACGGATGTTGTATCGGGTCTTGGGTTTCATCGCCTTGAGCAGGTCGTCTTCGGCCCGGTTTACGTCCAGGACTATCGTGCGGGCGGGTTGCAAGCGACCTGCTGGGTGGAAGCCCATGCTCGCCATTTTGCGGTCTATTGAGGATTTGGTTTGGGAGTCGGGAGTGGTCTGGGTCTGGTTGATAGACGGATGGTTGTGATGGGTTAAAACGACATTGGGTTCGACCTTGAGGAAGATGGCTCCTTGCTTGCGCGCTTCTTTGTGGACGGTTTTCCAGAAGGCGGTCTCAAGCTGGTCGTTGTCGGCGCTGCCGAGGGTGTACACAGGGCCGCGCGGTATATAGGCTATCGAGATGGGAAGCCCGGGTAGGTTGCGAAACAGGACTTGCGCGCAGATAGACGCGGTAAACTGACTATTAATATCTTCGACTTCGAGTCTACGGGGGGTCCAACTGGACGACCCCTTGAACTCGCCCCAACGCCAGGATTGCAGTAGGCTGGGGTTGTTGGCGGAGAGGAGGGTGCGGTCCCAGTCTTTGGGGTCGGTTATGGACGATGGACGATGGGCGATAGACGATGGATGCAACGCCGTTGACTTTACATCCATCGTCCATCGTCCATCGTCCATCGTCTATCGTCCAATGGCATTATTTTGGTTTGTTGATCGTGAGATAGAAAGCTGCAATGATACCAGGCACCCAGGCCAGGCAAGTCAACAAGAACACAAATAATATGGTGCCGCAGCCACGCTCCCTGACCCCCGATGCCAAGGGTGGGAACACTATACACAATATGGCGTCACCTATACCCATATCAGTCCTCCTTATTCGTTGTGGCCGTTGGAATTGCTGTTCAAGGGGGTAGGGCGAATCAGTGGTATCGAATGCGGATCGCCGCAGGCCTCGGCGTCGGGGAGCATGAAAGGCTCGTCGTGGGTGGCGAAGCTATAGCCGACGGATTGGGATCCACGGTCGGTCGCGGCGGCCCCCTGTTGGGAAGCATACGACTCGGCGTTGTGCTCCGGGGTCTGGTTGCCCCAGTATTGCGACTGCTCTCGGTCGCGTATTACGCGCGCCCTTTCTCCTGAGAGCCGCTCACCTGGGAGGCCACTCGTGCTCGTGGCGCTGTAGCCGTATGCGCTGTAGCTGTAGACGCCGCGCACCTCGGTTGGAGGGGAAGTCTCCTTAGTGTGGCCCATTTGTACGTTTGTGGCGGGGGGCGCGTTACGGAATATGCCCGCGAGCGAGCCGATCTCCGTGAATTGGTCTGCGGCTTCTATTAGTTCATTGGACGTGCTGATGCCGAAGGAGATGACCTCGCAGCGCACGCCTTTGAGCTGCACGGCCTCAACCAGCCGCACGAAATCACCGTCGCCACTAACGATGACTACTACATCGAGGTTCTCCGAGAGGAGCATAATGTCCACAGCCATTTCGATGTCGAGGTTGGCCTTGATGCGCCCGCCTTCGTACTTGTGAATATCCTTGCAAACGACCTTGTAGCCATTGGCTCTGAGGAAATCAATAAAGCGGCGCTGGTTGGGGTTATCAGGGTCCACGCCTGTGTAGGCGCAGGCGCGGATGAGGTCGCGCCCCGAGACCGCGTGCTCCAACAGACGGCAGTAGTTGACTTCAACGCAAGCAGATTTAGCCGAATAAAACAGATTAGATACGTCAACAAAGACGCCTACATTGTGCGACATGATATATCTCCAGGTTCTATGGTATATGGTTCGATTCTTGTGCGATTTTTCCTATATTTCGGATATTATACATTAAAAGATGAGGGAGTACATAATTGGGGTCAATGTTCGGTGGATGCAGCGTCTCGCTGGTGTTAGGTCAACATCGGGCTTGCCGATTGAACATGATTCCGGTATAATGTAGCTGTAATTTGAGCTACATTGATCATGAATGGAGTGAAGTGATGAAACGTATGGGTGTTCGGGAAGTCAAGGACCATTGGAGCGAAGTCTTAGGG
>JBBQIC010000277.1:0-5657 GCA_038324555.1 Chloroflexia bacterium | reverse complement strand
CAGTTGCTCCTCAAGTTCAGGATAGTTACTCATGAAGCCGCTGTAGTTGTCGAGCACTACAACGATGGCTCTCGTATCGGGAATAGGAAATGCGGAAGTAGGGAGTAGGGTGAGAGTAGGTAGGGGCGCACGGCCGTGCGCCCCTACAGGATCATCCGCGTGCGCCCCTACTCCCTCATCCCTCACCCTACTCCCTACTTCGCGGTATGCGGCCAAAGTGCTGACCCCTGCCCTGGCGAAGACCCGTTTGCGGGCGTCTATCACTTTTAGCAGGGAGGCCAGTAGGCGTTGTACTCGCTCTTTCTCGTCGGCCAATACTACCCCTCCCACATGAGGTAGTTCGGCGAAAGATGTGAGCAGGCGGCCTCCGAAGTCCAGCAGGTACATGTTGAGGTCTTCAGGCGAATGTTCCAGCGCCAGGGAAGTCACCAGAGTACGCAGCAAAGTGGTTTTGCCCGTGCCAGGCGCGCCATAGATTAGGAGGTGGCCCTCTTTACCTAAGTTCAAGGTAAGAGGCCCCTGGTACTGCCGCACAGGGTCATCCACCAGGCCAACAATAGGCTCAATCCACTTATGAGTAGGCAGCCAACCGTATCCGTCCCAACCACCAGACGATGGACGATGGACGACGGACGATGGATGATAGGAGTTATGGTCCGTCGTTCGTCGTCCGTCGTCCGTTTCGCGCAATTCGTCCAACGCCACTCTTTCGGGCAACGGCGGGAGCCAGGGACCAGGCAGGCGATATACGCCCTCTTTTTGTGCCACTTCATGCAGATGATTGACTATCGCTTGCAATTGGTTTGTTTCGGCCTGGATTACCAGGGGCTTGGGGGACAGGCGCAAGGGGCGGCGGCTGCCGTCCAGGGCAAGCTCTACGATTTCCTCCTGCCCGTCTCCTGAGCCTGCTATACCTCCGGGTTCATAAGGTGCGCCTGCATATGCTGATTGGAACAGTTCAAATATCTCATTATTACCCACTTGGAAGTAGGCGCTACCCGCCTGCGTGAGAGTAGAAGCGTCGGGCCGCTTGAGCACTTCCTGGCTGTCCTGTGAGTGCTCTACGCGCAGGCAGATACGAAAGCGAGCGTTGCTCCAAATCTGATCGTTGACCACTCCTGCGGGTTTCTGCGTCGCGAGTATGACATGCACGCCCAGGCTGCGTCCCACGCGCACGGCGCTGATTAATTCCTTCATGAATTCGGGCTGGTCCATCGCAAGCTCGGCGAACTCATCGGCTATGATGATCAGGTGGGGCAAGGGTTCAAGAGTAGGGAGTAGGGTGAGGGGTGAGGGAATAGAATCTACTCCCTCACCCCTCACCCTACTCCCTACTTCCGTCGCATTCCGCAATTGTTCAAGGTAGCGGCGTTGGTAGCGGTCAATACTATCGGTCCCCAGCAGCCTTTCGCGCCGTTTTATCTCGCTCTTGAGCGCGGCGAGGGCGCGGGCTGCCAGGTTGCCTTGCAGGTTGGTGATAGTGCCTACCAGGTGTGGTAGCTCCAGAAACGCATTGGACATGCCTCCACCCTTGAAGTCCATGATCACAAAGGAGACCTGATGCGGGTGAAAGTTTACGGCGAGCGAAGCAATCACTGATTGCAGCAATTCGCTCTTACCTGAACCCGTCGTACCTGCCACAAGCCCGTGAGGGCCATGACTTTGCAAATCAAGGTATAGAGGCTCGCCGCCCGCGCGTCTGCCGATAGGCGCGGCCATCGTGTTGTGCGATTCGCCTGATCGCCAGCGTGAGAGTACGTCCAACCCATCAACGGTATTTGCGCCCAGCAGGTCGAGCAAAGGCACGACATCCGGTATTTCCCCCTGGGATACACTCTGCAACTGGATTGGGGCCATTGCGCGAGCCATGCGCTCGGCGAGGCCAGCGGCCAGATCGTCGGGCACATAAGTTATGCGCAATCGTGTGGGGGCTGTCTGAATTAGCTCGGCCTGGCCCGTACCACCCGACTCGGCTATGGCCTTGCACTCCTTGGGTAGGTAATCTATCAAGCCTGCGGTCATGATCGAGAAAGCCCCGACCTGCTTGCCTCTGGTGAGCAGTAGGGAATAGATAGGCTCGTCCTGGATTAGTTCGGGGTAAGCCAGGAAAAAGACGAAATAGGGCAAAGGTGGCAGCAGATTGGGGTTGTGCGAGGCTTCCGTTTGCATACGCCTTCGGTTCAGCAGGTCGTAGAGGCTGATGAGAAGCTGGTGGGCTGTGCCTTTATCGTGAGCAAGGAAGCGGTGGTTGTGATCGTCGGTCCAGACGTGGGGCAGCCAGCGCAGGAAGTTCCACTCGCCGACCTCGTCGGGCGGGAAGATGGCGCAGATTTTCACTTCGTCGGGCGAGTGGTTGGTGGCGATCTGCATGGCGATGGTACGTACCGTATTGAGCACAGCGTCGCGCGGCCCCGCCAGACCCGCTACTCCCGCGTCGAAGAGCGGTAGTGGTATCGGTACTTCGGGCACTTGTGCGTACTCGTTGGATAGCGTCTGCGCTTCCTGGACGAGCGGGTCATCTTGCAGCGTGTCCTCTTGCTTGGGTGGTTTAACGACAACCGTAGAAGGGAAAGTGCCCAGGCCAAGTCGCGTAGAGAGGAAGTCGCTGTCGCCAGGAGAGCGCTCCCACAGGCGGCGGTTGAGGCGTTCGGTACGTCCCAACAGCGTCTGTGGATCGGGGTCGGTCTGGCGGAGGACGGACTGCTGTTTCTCGCGCAGGGCCGCTAACTCGTGGGCGCGGCTTTTGAGCAGAGCACGATATTTCTCTTCTCGCTCCCGAACATTTCGCTTATATTTGCCTTTCTGTGTCATAAAGTTGAAGCCTGCTGTGCTTGCGTTGACCGCCATGAAACCAAACGAAGCCAGAGGGATCAACCTCATTAGAGATGAGTTACTACTGCCTAAAGCGCTCTGATTAAATAGACTGAAGATAGTTACCCCCAGGCCCACTACAGCCATCAAACCGGGCAGCAGTATCGCTACAGGAGAAATAGTAGGGGCCGTAGGAGCCTGCGGCGGCGCAGGAATAGTTATCTCTCCCTGCGGAAGCTCAGGCTTTATACGAGGTGATCGTTGGTATGTAGGAAGTTGGTACATGGTATTCCTTTAGGGTGAGGGAGTAGGAATAAAGACTATTCCCTCACCCTACTCCCTATCTCACCGGCGTCGCCGCCGACATCTGGAAGCCCATCGCAACCAGTTCGGGGCTGATACCCGGCAGGAGCATCAGTGCATCAGGAGCCAATTGATAGTTGTTCTCACGCATCATAGCCCGGTAGCTCTCCGGGATAGGGGAAGACATATCCCTCAGTGTTCGCGCATACTCGTTTGTAAGGTTAGTGTCAGGTAGGATGCCGGGCCACTTGCTCGGATCAATACTCGTCTCCGGCAAGATCGTATCTGATATAAAGATATTCTCAACAAGCACATTGCCATCGGGTACGTTCATAGCCATTATACGACGCACTATAGGCTCCGGGTCGGCCCCCGTGTATTCGCCATCGGTCATGTGGCAGACAAGAGGAGCCGGGCCTCCGAGCAGGTTGGGAAGCTCGGCATCAAGCATCTTCTCGGCCTGGGCGAAGGCTTTCGCGCTATCTGTGGTGCGCATAGGGCTGAGGTCGGGCACTCCCAGTTGGGCCACTTCTTCGACGGTCCTGATGCCGTCCAGGAGGTCGTAAACGTGGTCGCTGTATGCGAGCATGGCGATGCGATAGCGCGGCGAAAGACGACCACCCTTGGTGGACCGAAATACCATCTGGCGTAGGGCCACAGTCAGCGCGTCCATAACCACGTCAATCCGTCGCTTGTCACCGAGCGGCTGGGTCATTGAAGCGCTCACGTCCAGCACATAAATGACGAGCGCAGGTGTCCTACTTGTCGCGAGTACGCTATACGGCATTCTTTCACTCCTCTAAGACGTGAAACGTGAAACGTGATGCGTGAAACGTGATCACCTCAATTCACGTTTCACGTTTCACTCCTCATCCAGTTGCTTCCAAACGAAGCGAGATTGCGGCTTTTCTTGCGTCTGATCTGGCTCCGACGTAGGCGTGAGATCAACTACCTTGCGCCAGCCGGCCACCGGCCCTGCGCCAGGAGTTGCCAGTTCACTTGGTTTGGTCGGCCCAGACGCTGGTGTAGCCTGGGTCACTGCCTCTGCCTGAGAGATAGGCTGCGTTGCTCCGGTGGACGGAGTCTGACCCGGCGACAACGAGCTTTGGCCTACGGGTGCTGCGTTCGAGATAATCGCGGCTTCGTGTGCGAACGAAGTCCCTATTTCCGGCAGTGGCTCGAAAGTTGACGCTATGTCTTCATCAACCGGAAGATCGTCCCTATCGCCCTGTTCGTCCGAAACGAACCAGTTGGGTGTAGACGCATTGGCGGCGGGTTGCGTTTGTATGCTTTCGCCCGACGTTTCCGTGCCCGAAGTTGTTTCCAGGAATAGCTTTAGCCACGAATCGTCGTCTTCAACATCTCCTGTTGTTGTGGATGCCTGGCTAATATCCTCTGTTCTCTCCATACCAAGAATTTCATCTACAGGTTGGGCTTCTGTCACCCACGAAGGTGGGGAAATCTGCGTGGCTTCGATAGCAGGCAGTCTTTCCTTATTATCGGGCTGAGTTTCAATAACCTTATCGTCGTATTGGTCGCTTATACCTGTGCGCGTTTCCTCTGACTCTGATCCTTTTTGAGTGGGCACGCTGATAGGCGCTGTCCATGCAACCCGGTAAGGTTCGGGACTTGAAGTAGTTTCTATCTGCACGCTGGGTATCATTCCGCCTGTAGGCTTTGCTTCTTCACCAACCTCGCCCTGGGCAGTCTCCAACGGTCGGGGCGTGCTTATGGAAGGTGTTTCTACAGCTTCTACTGGCGGTAATGCTTCTTGAATAGCTGGCCTTTCGGTAGGCGACGCGTTATATGCAGCTACTTTGCCATGGGGCGTCTGGTCACCGGCGTTAGATAACGCTTCGTTATGGACTGACTCCTGCGGTGGTCTGGTGGTAGAAGGCGTCCCGGCAATGGCTGCTGGTTCTTCTTTCGGCGATACCTCGGCGGGCATGGCTGTGCTGGCCTCAACCGAAGGCATGGTCTTTGCGACCTGCTGGGCGGGTATTGCTTCGAGGACCGGTGGTTTCGGGGCGACCGGCTCAGGCTCGGACGTTGGTGGCGTTTCAGCTGGCGTGGGCTTTACGTTTACTGCTGGGGCTTCAACTATATCTGCGTGCAAGACCAGCCACGAACCGTCCCACACTCCCGCGCTAGCGAGGCTTTCTCCCGCTTGTAAAATTCGTCCCAGGGGGTGAGCTTCGATTTGATAAGTGAGCGGTTGGCCTGCCCTGTCACTACCCCAGCCCAGGGCGCCCGCGATCAACTTCGCCAGGCGGACGGCATCTATGTCCGCCGGTACTTCAAGGTCGCGTACTCGGGCCTCATCTTTACGTTTGACTGTCACGACCACACGTTGCATTTTTCCCCTCTAGCGAAATTATGAAGTAAGAATTATGAATTCTGACTCCACGTCAGAAGCAGGGCATAATTCATAATTCTTACTTCATAATTTTATGAACACCCAGGCAGCCAGCGCAGCCAAAAAAATGAAGGCTACCACTGCCGCGATTAGCAGATAGTTGTTCCACCTCGTTTTGGTTGAGCTT